>NZ_JAMPLI010000016.1:0-120106 GCF_039962475.1 Leptolyngbya sp. GB1-A1
GCCTCTCGTTGTAACATCCTTGCAGCCATGCCGGAAGTCATTCGTCAGCACACGCTATTTCACTGGTGGAGGCAGGCATAAAATAGTGTTACTTTACTATCCGGATTCCGTATTAGTAATGCACTTTTACGGTCTAACTTACAGCACATTGATAAGCTCTTTCAGTATCTGAAATAGGTTCTAAGTGTTGTAGTAGCCTTGCGGGTATTTTCAGATAATTTGCCCTATCAAAAATTCCTAAACCTATCTCAACCAAACCTCGTGCTCGGGCATCTCCATAAGAACTTGCAAGCTAATGGCTAAAGTGAGCGGTGACAAACAACATTGAAACGAAGCGCAAAGGCTCTTCACGTTCGCTCCACTACTGTGTTAGCTGGCTCCTGTTCGAGGATGAACTGATGCACTTTCTCTGCAAAGCTTGCATTGCTGACTAAGCCGCCATCCTTGAACCCCACCCGCGCAGCGACGATCTTTGAATACTGATTAGCTGGCACAATCAAAGCGATCACTCGACGATAGCCAAGTTCATCAAGGGAGTAACGAGCAAGTGCGGTAGCGATCTCCGTTGCATACCCTTGCTGTCTCGCGCTCGGCATCACTGCGTACATTATCTCTATCGTCTCTTCGTCGTGCGGATTCAAGCCACAGAACCCCACAAACTGTCTGGTCATCTGTTCTTCGACCGCAAAGGCAAGCATGGGATGTGCAGAGCTATATGACTCGATGGTGGACTCAACAAGTTGCTTGGCTCCCTCTCTGCTCTTCTGCTCCTGGGCAAAGGGAAGAAATGCCGTGGACTCGCAATCCGTCATAAAGCTGATGAACAACTCAATATCTTCGCGAGTGAATCTGCGAATTCGCAATCGTGCTGTATCAATCTGTTGTGTGGGTAGAGGTGGAGAGATCATCGATATCCTCCTTGACAGCTAACAGTTCCCATCACCCGCTCCAGAGAATTTTTTACATTTGACAGACAACCTTTTAGCGGTTAGTGTGCATGGGAATTGTTATACGGTTCATAGTGGGTATTCAGCCGATGGCGCAAGCCCAAGTTCTTATCTATCTAAACCTAGTTCACTGATTTCTTCAATTGAATCTTCTGAGATTGCTCCGAGGGTAATGCAGTAGGGAAGTTCCCGGTCTTCTCTATGGAAGGCAACATATGCAATTCCTTCTTCTTTAATCCAATAACACATTTCAATCGCCCAAATTCGGAACCACTTTGGATACCCTCCGTTTTCAGGGTTACCCCTAAAGTCGGGCTATCCCCATTCCTCTTGGATTTTTGATACTACTCTTATATACTCCTGCAAAAAATCTTCCTCAATGGCTTCCCAACCTGAATAATCGTATTCAGAGAAACCGCGTGAGACTTTCCAATCACAGGTTTGCCCAAATGTACTGTAATTGCCGGGGATTAGTTCAACGAGCAACTTCTCTAGAATATCTTTAGGGTGTTTATCAGCAGGGCATTTTAGGGCTTCCATTCAAACCCTCCATAACGGCAGCATGAACATTATTAACAATCTTAGAAGACACTCTAATTGAGAGCCTTATTTCAATTTGAATCTCAGCAAATGAATGTCTGATTACACCCAAGGCGTAGCCGCATAACGGCAAAATGCAGCGGAGGCAGATAAACTCGAACTCAGCACCAGCGGCTCTCGACCGTTCGCTGTCATGAAGTGTTGGGCGGCTGTAGCTACCTTGGTGCTTTACGCCAACCATTTGCGATCGCCTCTGACTCTGAGCAAAACCACCTCTCGCTACCTGCTGGATCGATAACAGTTGATTCATAATCCTCCATACCCGGAAGATGATATAACTTATTACTTGTTTCAACTGAAATATTGCCTTTGATAATGCATCCTGGCTGTGTAATGGATGTGATTGGCGAGGGAGAACGGCTACGACTAAACTGCATTGTAACCAGAGTAATAGCAGCTAGAATGATGACACTAGCAATGGTTTCGAGTAATCCACCTTTTCTGTTTTTTCTTTTAGTTGCCAAAGGTTGAGACACAACACCTTGGATGAATGCTCTAGCAGCACGTATCTTTCCATCAGATTCTGCAACTTGCTCATATAGAATCGTGTCTCCAACCTTTGGACGACGACCCGATCCTTTTAGAGCATTGATATGTAAGAAAACTTCTTTTCCACCATTATCTGGTTTGATGAAACCAAAGCCTCTATCATCCTTCCAAGTTGTTAATTGCCCCTTCTGTAGTGCGGGTTTCATGCAATAGCCTCAAGGTAATACCCATTTTTTAGTTTTCCCAAACGCGATCACCTCAACAACACTCTCAAAGTAATATCATACAGATAACCTCAAAATAGATTAGCCTTTGCTACTCATAGATAACCTCGCTGTACCGTCCCCAAAAGGATATGAAGCAGCCCAACATTCGCGCTCACCAGACGCAGATAGACTTTGCAACTCAATCAATCATTTGATCCGTTCCGGTGCAGCGCGATGGTTAGGTTGCTGGTAGTTTCTCAGGTGCTTCTCTTCTCCAAGTTTGAATTTCATAATAAAGCAATGGATGCTCATTGATGATCGCTCTCCGAGTTCGGGACATCCCCAACGCTTCAAGCACTCGAATCGAAGCTATGTTAGGCTCATCAACATCTGCCTCTACTTTCTTCAATCCAAGCACATTAAATGTGTAGTGAAGTACAGAGAGTGTAGCTTCCTTTGCATATCCCCGTCCCCAAAGTTGAGGCTGTGTGCCAAAAATTAGACTTGGTGAACTTTGTAATGAATGAAGCAGACCTGAAAACCCTGCTACCTGATCGCTTTGACGATCAAAAAAGAGCCAAATCCCATAGCCATAACGAGCAAAGCTCATCACACTTGTTTCGATAAATGACTTTGCTTCCTCATTAGTAATTTGTCGGTCGTCGAAGAGAAACCGTCGGACATCAGCCTCTGTCCATAGCTGGTGTATAGCATCTAAATCGCTCAGTTGACAGGGGCGCAAACTCAAACGTTCAGTGCGAAGCAAATGTGACATTATTCTGATGCCCTGCTCTATGTTTTCTCTCAACAAATTCAACTTAGCACTGAGTTTCTGAAATTGTTTGAAGCCTTTCGCTATACCAAGGTGATTCCTTAGATATGATTCAACAGTCATTGATGGAGATGCGATATGACAACCAATTCTGAATCGCTTCCACTCACGTATTCGATGAGTGACGGCTTACCTGTTAATCGAGTGGGCTATGGTGCAATGCGTTTGACCGGGCAACCTGGGAACTTTGGCGCTTATGCTGATTGGGAGGGCGGAAAAACGTTATTGCGTCGTGCTGTTGAACTGGGTGTGAATTTTATCGACACGGCTGAAGCCTACGGTCCTGGCTTTAATGAAGAACTCATTGCTGCTGCACTGCATCCCTATCCAAAGAACCTTGTGATTGCAACTAAAGGCGGTATTGTTAAAACATCTCCCAGCGACATCCGACCTAACGGTAATCCAGAAAATCTACGACGAGGTTGTGAAGCCAGTTTGCAACGTCTTAAACTTGATCGCATTGATCTTTATCAACTGCACCGACCCGATCCCAATGTGCCATTTCTAAAATCCATCGAAATGCTGGCAGAACTGCAACGAGAGGGCAAGATTCGGCATATTGGCTTATCCAACGTGTCGATCGACCAAATTGAGCAAGCCCGTCAAATCATTGCGATCGCTGCTGTGCAAAATCGCTTCAGTTTAACAGACCGTAGTGGTGAAGAGACTCTAGATTACTGCACACAGCATAACATTATGTTCATTCCCCACGGTTCACTGGGAGCACACCCACTGAGGCAAGGAGCACCATTAGCCAATGCAACAGGAGCTTTGGCAGATATTGCTACACAACACGGTGTTCAGTCAAGCCAAGTTGCGCTTGCTTGGATGCTGGGTCGTGCGCCAAACATTGTATTAATTCCAGGCACTACTGCAATCGCTCATCTAGAAGAAAATACTGCGGCTACCTCAATCAAACTGACTGTTGATGAACTTGAGTTACTAAATCGGATGTGAACCGAACTATTTCCTCTCACAATTGATTTTAGGTCATGCCTCAACCGATAACTTAAGCAGCCCAACGGCAAAGTTGAGCGGCAGTAAACAAACCTAAACTCAATATCAAGATCCTCCGGCTGTCCGCTCCAACGAAGTGTTCGACCGCATTTGCGCTCATCATACTACTTGATTCGGTTCAACAAGCTCAAAGTAGTAAGCTACAAACTCGAACTCATCAGGGGGATGATTAAAATATTCAACATGATCGCTTCGGAACTCTTCTGCCGACATATTAGTTTCACCCCGCCAGAGCCTTTCTGGTATGTTGTTCCACGTGCATAACTCCAGGCAAAGAATTCGTATTTTGCACGCTGGTGTTTTGTCTAGCTTGTAAACAGTGTAGTATTCACCAACTGTCAATGCATGATTGTAGTCATCCTCATCACCAAGCTGATCTAGCCACACACAACTTGCCGTTTTACGACCTTGAACAATTTGGTCAGCTAAATTATCAGAAACAAACTGAATTCGCTTTTCTTGCATTCTTAGAACTTCTGTACCTTGAAACTGTCGTGTAGACGGAGATGAACAAAGCAGATTTAACGATTTCCTCGTCTTCTCGTAGCAATATAAACCAAGTTGTGGCAGACAACACTAATACACCACTCAACAGATACCCTAGCGGTCGAACTATTAATTAGGCTGAACTCGTTCGGGCTATCTACCCTGTAGAGGCAATTAGGCTGAATAAATTCCGTCTAATCGCTCCGATCGAACATTAGCCCGACATTTTATATTCTGCCTAAGATCTTAAAAACGGAATTAGCCCGAATCAAGGGTGTTTCGATCGAATTACAGCCTAGACCACGGCTGTTTCTGATCAATGACGATTACCCCGAAGGGGGAACTGCTTCGCATCGCCCCAAACCTCAATATTGCGATCGAAGAAAATTGGTAGGTTGAGCGAATGGCTTCTTGCGCTCCACTGAGAGAGCCATGACCCTTCCTAAAGATGGACTGAGGGAACTGGTCGAATCCCGATCAAACGAGAGTCTGACGATTTCTGGGCCTGAGAATGCGGTGATGCTCAGCAGCTCCCTCTTAAGGGCACTCGTTCAGGTTCGACCGGGCGGAGTGATGCGGCTTTACAAACGCGGGGCTCTCATCACCATTCAGACCATTCCCCTGTAGCGTAGCTGTTGTCGCTCTAACTCCGATGCAGAAGGTAGGGGAATCCGTAATCCTTCAAGTAGGGTCAACCAGAATGATTACAATGGGAACGATCGCCTAGTCTAGAGAATCATCGGACTGGCAAAAGTTTGTACTTGTAACTTGTAACCCCTGCGGCACTAATCTATGACCACGATTCTGGAACAGGGCAATATCAGCATCCATACGGAAAATATTTTTCCGATCATCAAAAAATGGCTCTACTCCGACCACGAGATTTTTCTGAGAGAGCTAATTTCCAACGCAGTAGATGCAATCCAAAAGCTGCGGATGGTGTCTCGCTCTGGGGAATTTACGGGCGACGCGGGTGAACCGGAAATTACGATCGCCATTGATAAGGAGAAAGGCACGCTGTCGATTTCCGATAACGGCATCGGTATGACGGCGGATGAGGTGAAGAAATACATCAACCAGGTCGCCTTCTCTAGTGCAGAGGAGTTCGTCCAGAAATATAAGAACAGTACCGATCAGTCGATTATCGGTCACTTTGGTCTGGGCTTCTATTCATCTTTTATGGTGGCGTCGCAGGTTGAGATCGATACGCTGTCTTACAAAGAAGGATCGCAGCCCGTTCACTGGTCTTGCGACGGTTCGACTCAGTTTGAGCTTTCGCAGTCCGATCGCCAGGCGGTTGGCACGACAATAACGCTGACCTTGATGGAGGAAGAAAAAGAATATCTGGAGCCGTATCGGATTCAGCAGTTGGTCAAAACCTACTGTGATTTCATGCCCTTCCCGATCAAGCTGGACGGCGAACAGACCAACAAGCAAAAAGCTCCCTGGAAGGAGTCGCCCAACAGCCTCACCCAGGAAGACTATCTGGAGTTTTACCGCTACCTGTATCCGTTCCAGGAAGAGCCATTGCTCTGGGTACACCTGAATACGGACTATCCGTTTGTGGTCAACGGCATCCTCTATTTTCCGAAGCTGAAGCCGGATGTAGATGTCACTAAGGGGCAGATCAAGCTGTTCTGCAATCAGGTGTTTGTGAGCGACAACTGCGAGGAAGTGATTCCCCGCTTCCTGCTGCCCCTGCGCGGCGTGATCGACAGCTCCGATATCCCGCTCAACGTTTCCCGTAGCTTTTTGCAGAACGATCGCACTGTCCGCAGAATTGCCGACTACATTGCGAAGAAAGTAGGCGATCGCCTCAAGGAGCTTTATCGGGACGATCGGACTCAGTATATTCGCTGCTGGCAAGACCTGGGAACCTTTGTCAAGTTCGGCTCGATGAACGACGACAAGTTCAAAAAGCAGGTCGAAGATATCCTGATCTTCCGCACCACGTTTGAAGGGACACCGAAGAGCGATACGTCAGCGGTTCAGGTACAGTCGGCAGAGGGCGATTTGTGGCAGGACGTTGAGCCAAAGGAGCAGGCAGCAGACAGCCTGGACGGCAAATTCTACACCACGCTCAAAGACTATCTGGAGCGCAACAAAGCCCGCCACGAAAATCGGGTTTACTACTGCACTGACCCAGCCTCTCAGGCGACTTACGTGGAACTCCACAAGAGCCAGGGCTTAGAAGTGCTGTTTATGGATTCGTTCATCGATTCCCACTTCATCAGCTTCCTGGAGCGCGAGCATCCCGAAGTCAAGTTTTCCCGCGTTGATTCTGACTTGGATGAAACGCTGATTGATAAAGAGAAATCCAGCGAAATCGTTGACCCGACGACGAATAAAACTCGCAGTGAGCAGGTCAAAGAGCTGTTTCAGCAGGCGTTAGGCAAGCCCAAGGTAACGATTCGCACTGAGGCTCTCAAGTCTGACCATGCAGAAGCAGCTCCTCCAGCGATCGTCCTTCTTCCCGAAGAGCTGCGCCGTATGAGCGAAATGACTGCCCTGCTGACGCAGCAAACTGCTGAGTTCCCGGAAGAACATACGCTGCTGGTCAACACCGCACACCCCCTGATCCAAAATCTGCTGACGATCAACCAGGGCAAGATCCTTCAGGCGGGCGGTCAGTCTCCCTCTGGCGAATTGTCTACGCTCATCTGTCAGCACGTTTACGATCTGGCACTGATGGCGCAAAGGGGCTTTGACGCAGACGGCATGAAATCGTTTGTGGAGCGATCGAATCAGGTGCTAACCCGCCTGACGCAGTAGTAAAGTAGCCGCAGAGCAGGACAGGGAGAGAAGCTGCTCGATCGCTTGCAATCCGGCTGCGATGCTCTGCACTGCTGCTATACTAAGGGATTGTGTCCATCGAAGTCGAAATAACCAGGTCAAATCCTATGGCTCGTCGCTGTCAAATTACTGGCAAAAAGGCAAACAACGCCTACGCCGTGTCTCACTCGCACCGCCGCACTAAGAAATTGCAGGAAGTTAATCTTCAGGAAAAGCGCATCTGGTGGGAAGGGGGAAAGCGGTTTATCAAGCTGCGTCTTTCGACCAAAGCAATCAAAACGCTCAACAACCGGGGTTTAGATGCAGTTGCCCGCGAACTGGGACTGGATCTCAGCAAGCTATAAATTCCGCTTTCTGCGCTTTTTATCGGGTTTTGCTGCGCTTAATTGAATTCATTTCGATCGCGTTATTGACTATCAAAATTCGCTGTCGAAACCTTCTCAATCGAGAAATTCTATTTTTTCGAGCTTTCTATTTCAGAGATCTTTCTCAGGCAAAAGCCCTAGTGAGAAAGGTCTCTTTTATTTTGCTGATCTTTTTGCTGATTGCGGCGGCGTGTGCTTGAGGGCTGTGATCAGAGGAGCCTTCATGATTTGGGCTTCATCTTCATGACTCTGACGATCGCTTCATCGGATTTTATAATGCGTTGCGGTTCAAACCTGCGGCTGCGCTTGATCGTTTCTCCAGTTGGGGCGGGTATCCTATGCGGCAATAGGCGCAAATAGGCACGATCCGGGCAGGGTTTACTCTGGTTGACATTTCAGACCTTTTCCCTCGATAAATTTACTGAGACTTGTTTAATAATGTCTTGTTTACTCTGAACAAATTCGAGTTTCCCTGTAATTTCCTGCGCGTGATTCTCCTGTTGTTCCAGCGGCTAGAAGTTGTTAAGACGGTGATTACAGAGACCGATTGGCAAGATTGATCCCAAAAACACGGTTCAAATGTGAAGTTTTGAAAGGTCAAAATCTCATTTTCTCGAACCTCACTGACTAGGCAGAAAACAGGCAGACAGATATGTCAACCCCACGGAAAATCAGGGCAATCCCTAAACTGATGCAGCACCTTATCAAATCGCCACGTACCTGGATTAAAGGCTTCGTGCGCTGGGTCATGCGTGTGTTGCTCTTGATTGGCAGACAGCCTCAGCCTCAAGCAGGTTTTGTGCTGCCCACCACGGCACTGCTGCTGCTGGTCGTCACGCTGACGGTTGGCGCGATCGGCTATCGCACTTATACCCGGACGCAGCAGACGATCGGCGAACGGCAACAGCAGGTTATTTACAATGCCGCAACTCCGGCGATCGATCGGGCAAGGGCAAAGCTAGAGTTTTTGTTTGATCCGCTTCGTGATCCTCGTGCAGGGGGCGTTCCCAGCCAGCGACAGTTGCTTGGCATGATGCTCAACGATGGGCGGAATATTGCAGGTTCCCCCGGACCTCAACGCTTTCCATCTGATCCCAATGCTCCTGATCCCTACACGCTGCCAGGGGAAGAACGTCTCGACATTGACGGCGATCGTTTACGGGATAACGCCTGGAAGTATCCTGCCGATACAAACGGTGACGGTGTAACCGATGCAACCGTTCTCTATTCCATTATCATGACGGCTCCGGCAAACAATGCGGCTGGCGTCACCCCTGTCAATCCGCTACAAGATTCCCGGCAGACTGCCCTGGAGGATCGTGCCGAACGGCTGCAAGTGCGAAACGCACCGCTCAGTAATACTAACCAGGCAAACCTGGCTTGCCAGCGTTCTAACGGAGGGGCGGCAGGCTTGAGTCTTGTAAACGGCGACGGCTGGTTTCCTGACCCTAACAACCGCACCAGGCTGCGGAAGAATTTTCAGGTCAATGCCTATGTCGTACCGAATTCGCAAAACGGAACGGTATCGACGCTAGAGTTTCAGCAAGACCGGGAAGCAACCCAGGGCTTTAAGTGGGCTGCCTGGTTCCGCAATGACCTCGAGATCTTTCCGGGTGCGTCGTTTAACTGGAACGGGGCGATGCACACCGAGGGCAGCTTTATTTTGGGTGGAAACAACTTCCGCAGCTTTTTGGTGAGTTCGGCAAACTCCTGTATTTTTGACAAGTCGGAGTTGACCGTTGCTCGCAATCTGAATAGCACCAATACAGAAACCTTTGCTGGGCAGTTCATTCTGGGCATTACCAGAGACGACACCGATAACAGTTCAGTCAAAATTGATGCGGATCTGGCGCAGTTAAATCAAACCTTTGATAGGAACAACGATTCGGTCGATCGCACCCGTGTTTCGCCGCAGCCTTCAATCACCGACTTAACGCTGGAACCTGTAGTTCTGCAAACTCAGGACGAGTCACGTTCTCGTGGAGCCAGCATTACCAATGGCAATCCTCAAAATGCTGCGGATACACGCTGGGTGGATGGGATATTTAACAATAGTGCGCAAGGCAGACTGATCCAATCGCCCCAGCCCACACCCTACCTGGATGATATTTTCCGAGCGGATAATCGCCTTGGTCCAAAGCCCAAAGTCGGACGCCAAAATCCCCTCCCAGTTGAGCAAGTGATCGTCGGCAGCACGATCGGGCAAGACATCCCTAGCGATCGACAGGATCTGATTAGTGCTGATCCTCCTGAGGGCGGCGCAAACTCAGAGGTTGGTCTTGATGGCTACTGGGAACGACGGGCAAGGCTCGAAGGTTTGCGGCTGGTAGTCGGGCAGCGGCTCGAACTCGGCGACGCGGCAGGCTGGGGCGGACCCACCGATGCAAGTGGATTTTCAGCGGACGGTAATCCCCTGGGTGCGGGATCAGAGCCGCTTCGCCCCTGGCCCGGAGGTTGCTCCTCGGCAGCCAATCGCTGCAACGAACAGCGACAGCGACGCACCCTGTTCGATAATCTGCCTGCGGTTCAGGCAACTGCGGTCTACCATGCCAGTGCGCAAACGGGTCGCGACTTTCCCCTGGCTTGTATTGCCACCACGGTGCATCCGGGAACCGCTGGAACCCTGGATAGAAGTTCAATATTTGAAAATTTAGCGGCTCCTCTTCAGGGAACGGCAGCCATTCCTGGGTACAGCGATCAGGCAAACCCAATGGTGATTAGCGATTTCTTCCGGGGTCGCGGTACAAATGGCTGGGAGTTTGAAACGCCCAGGCTGGACGAGTTTACTAACCCTAACAGTAGCCTGATCACTGCTCTGAAAAATCTGGCGAACTTTGCAGGCGATCCCAACGGTGGTGCGCCCTCTTTCCAACCTCCAGCAACGCAAGTAGGTCGAAACGAAGTCCATCCCTATCCCAGCATGGCGATGTGGGGTGATTTCTCGATGCTGCGGAGAGTCCTGGCTATCTATGGAAGTCGTGGTTATGCTTCCCTGAGTCCTGCTGATAAGACAACGCTCCACACCGCTGCCTGCACCCTGGGAATGCTGGCATACAACGTCGATTACCTGGAAAAGCTTGATTACGCTACCCTGGAAGCCATTCCATTACCCGGAAGTCCTACCCTACGACTACTGGGCAGCCCTCTTCCCCCAGATCGTGCCGAAATCACAGGTAATAACTTCTCCAGCCTGACGAATGATCAAATCGTCACGTACTTCTCTGGTCTGCGGGGACGCATTCGCCTGATTAACCTGATGATTGATGCTGAGACTGAGGTGGCTGCGCGTGAGATTAACGAAAAGGTTCGCAGTGCCAACCCAGCCTTAAACTTAGCCCTGCCTGATTCAGTTTCAGGCAGCCGCATTCTCAGGGATCTGGCACTGATGAGCAGTACTGAGCGACAGTTCATGACCGACTTGGACCGTAACAGCAATCCAGAGTTCTACGTGCGTCTGTTAGAACGCTGGCGCGACGATCCGGGTGCTGGAAATGTGGCAGCCCGCCGGGTTATCCAAGACCAGATCTACCTGGCTCAGCTCATTATTACGAAGGAGCAAGTTGCCCGCGATCGACAGTTTGGCTTTTACGGTACCTATGGGGAAAACACAGAAGCAGAAGGAGGAAACATAACAGAGCGGGTATTAGCACAGGCTCCATTAGGGCAATGCCAAGCCTGGAATGCCATTGCCACCGACACCACGCCCAAGGATGCGCTTTTCAATCTCTGTTCCTATCGTCCTCGCTATCCCATTCTCTATTCGCTCTTTCCTGCGGGAACCAGTGATACCAATCCGACCCCTGCCCCAACGGTTGCCGCAGCCCTTGACGGTGCTGGAACAGACGACTTTATCTCCCATCCTGACTACCAGGGAATTGCAGGCAGTGAAAACGACCTCTATGTCCGTGACTCAGAAGACCGGAGCACCAGAGGAACCTATATCTCACTGCAGAATTCCACGGTGACCTATAACGTGGTGCGTCCTGAGAATGTTGCCCTGCGTCCTCGCAGATTGCCAATGCCCAATGCCAGCCATACTGCTCTGGGTGGGGCACTCCGCGATCGATCGACGGGAACGATTATGGCGGGGCAGGATTGGCTGCTGCCTACAGGTGCTGGGCTATCGGATAGTGTCACTGGGGTAACGGATGGTCGTACACCCAACGGCAACGCCCGTAACTGGATTAAGGTTTGCTCGGTGTCCTGCTCCTTCCCGGCAGAAAGCTCCAACAACGCAAACTATCCTCGCCTGCTCCAGCTGACTAGCGCGACTGGCGCAAATAACACGCCTGGCGCAATGTTCCCCGTCATGTTTAAGGATCATGCCTTCTTTAACGGACGGGAAATGATGACGGTCAGAAGCCTGGATCTCGACCTCGACCTGATGCGGAATAGCCAAAGCAGCGTGGGCTCTGACTACTGGCTTCCCAGAAGCGGTATTGTGTACGCCTTCCGAGAAGATTCAGTATCTGAGGCAAATATTGTTCGTCCGGCTAGCAATCGCTGGAGCAGCTGCAATACCGAAGCGCGTATGCAGACGACCGCGACCTGCCAGATGAATACCTACGCCGATGCCTATGCTTCAACCGACCCCCCTCTGAACGCTGCCAACCGGATCACGCCAAAACCTGTGGATTACCTGCCTGATCCCGATCGTCGTCCGTACGGGTTCCGCTTAAAGCAGGGCATCTCTCTGGTCAGGGGCGGAGCTGCTGCCAATGAAAACAACCTGTGGCGGGGCCTCTCCTTTGTGACAGCCAACCCTGCCTACATTCTGGGCGACTTCAACCTGCACCGCACCTTTGATGCAGCCCCCGCTGCTCTCGAAGAGTTTACGGCTCCCCTGGCAGCGAACTACGGTAACTTCTACCAGCGTGGCTCCGGTGGGGCAAACGGAACCTTAAACGAAAACTTTGCGAAGTCTACAACCGACCAGTTCCGACCGAGCGAAGTTGTGGCAGATGCCGTCACGATCCTGTCGTCTAGGTTCTGCGATGGCAGTATCCAAGATGCGATGACAACCGCAGGTCGGCGTGGTCGAACAGTGGAAGTAGAACCTTCTTCGCTACAGGGTCGTTATGGATGCAGTACCCGTACCACATCGTTCCTGAACCAAAACCGTCCGACGGTTCTGCCCAATGCTGACCCGCCTAACACCCAGAAACAGGCGCGCTGGGTGACTGCCAACATTGCAGATAGCTATCCCCTGATTCTGCGAGATTTGGCATCTGGCAATAACCCCGATATTGGGGATTCGCCCCTCTTGATTAGCCGCAGTGGAATGCCCATTCAGTGGAATGCGAACGACGGCTTCCGGGAATACCGCGCAGCTGACGGCTTTTATCGCACGAGCCAACGACGGGCAATCAACGAGGCGCCAAACGCAACACGAATCAACACGATCGTGGTAGGAGGTCTCGTTCCGACGCGCTCTAACCAGGGCTACGGGGGGTTGCACAACTTCCCTCGCTTCATCGAGTGGTGGAAAGACAAAGACCTGTTCTTCTCTGGAGCATTCCTTCAGCTCAACTTCAGCAGCTATGCGACTGCGCCGTTTGACCTGGATGCCTGGGAGCAGGGAGCCACGCCTGCCCAGGGAGCTGGTTGTCCACAGAATGATACGAGCACAGAAGACATTTGCTACTACGAGGCTCCAGATCGCCGCTGGGGTTATGATCCGGCACTGCAATACGGACCTCCGGCTCCAGTTGCCGAACGATTCCAGCAGCCTGACTCAACTCGCAGCGAGTTCTACTCAGAGCCTCCGGCGGATGATCCCTATATTGCACGTTTGAGCCAATGCGTCGCGCCAAATAGCTGTCGCCCAAGCTAGGCAAGATCGCCCAATGGAATGTCCTTGCTGCTAACCCCTGCGGCAGGGCATTCCCTCAAGCCCATCTGCGTTTGCCTGTCCTAGAGTTTGCTTGTCCTAAAGTTTGCTTGTCCTGCATTTGCCTGTTCTGGAGTTTGATGGTTCTGGAGGAGTTCTGCCAAGGAGATGTCTATGTCTGCCCATCCTGCCCACCGTTTAATCTGGTTTCTGCTCTGGCGATCGGGTCGCCAACCGTCGATCGTCTCCCGATCCGCGTCTGAGCAAGGCTTAACCATCATGGAATGCCTGGTAGCAGTCATGCTGATTGTCATTACGATCGCAATGGTTGCCCCGCCACTGGTGTTAGCCACCGCTACACGAGTCCAAAATCGCCGGGCAGAACAAGCCCTCCAGGTCGCTCAGGGTGAGGTCGATCGCATCCGGGCACTGGTTTCAACGGGGCAGCACGCTCCGGCAAGCCTCCCTGCGTCAGTGGCTGGAGCAACGGCAGGAACTCTGGCAAGTGTGGCTGCACCGACTCAGATCGATGCACGGCTACGAAGCCTGAACCCGACCGGAACAGAATGCTCGAATCGGTTTGACCCAAACTCATCTCCCCCTGCGGTTGCCGTCAATGCGGCGTTGCCCATTGATGTCGATGGCGACTGCGTGCCGGAGTATCTAATGCAAATTTTTCGTACCCCTGGCTTAGTTTCCAGATCAGAAGGAGCAACAGGTCAGCAGTCGCGCCCCTCAGAGTTTGATATTGGCATCCGGGTTTACCCGATTCAGGCAGCTGAAAACTTTTCGCCGCAAGCATCCCGCAATGCGCTCACGTTACCCAACGACCTGAGAACCGAGCCTGCCCAACTTCAGCTCACCAGCGGCACTCTCCGCAAACGTCCCCTCGCCGCTTTCTACACAAAGCTAGTCTGGACCGAAGAAAGAACCTCGCTGTGCAGCTTCTTTTCCCAAGCCGATCGCCAAAGAATTGCGTCCTGTTCTAGCGTATTTCCGGCGGGTTCTCCCTGACGCTCAATGTTTCTGATAACTCCGTGCATCCTTAGAGTACCCAACCCCTATGGCTAGACGCTTCCTTCTATCGCGGCTCAAACGCCTGCTGATTCCTCAGGCAAAGCCAGAGCAAATCAATTCGAGTCGGGCAAAGTCGATGACCCCCCAGGGGAAATTGCTTCCGATCGCAGCAACACCGAGCAACCGAGGATTTACACTGCTGGAACTGCTTGTCGTTGCCGTGATCGGTGGCGGTCTGGTCTCCGGCTTGATGTTTATTGTGGTGCAGCTTATGCAAGCCGATCAGCGCGAGTCAGCCCGCACGGAAACGCAGCGCGAAATGCAGCTTGCAATGGACTACATCAGCAATGAACTTCGAGAAGCCGTCTTCGTTTACACCGGCGAATATATGCCAACCCTGACCCAGCATTTGCCTGCATCCCTCACTGAGTCAGGGAAGGTGCCGATTCTTGCATTCTGGAAATATCAGCCTTTCCCGGATGCCGTTAAAGCTGCCTGTGTTTCTGCCAATCCACCCGCTGGAGTGGGCTGTATGTCAGGTCAGTCCTACGCGTTAGTGGTTTATTCGCTCGAACGAAGACCTGCTTCAGGGACTCCCTGGCGAGGAGGAGCGAGAATTACGCGCTATGCATTAACTCAGTTTGAAGGGAATAGCACAACCATTACATCTGGCTATGTCAACCCTGGCGATGAAGGAAATTTTGCAACGTGGCCTTCCATGGGCGGTGTAAACCTGCAAACTGCTGCAGGAGGTCGCCCTGCCGCTTCCTCAGGCACGGTTAACACGCTGGTTGATTATGTAGACGGGCAAACCACCTTTAACACAACCGTTCGCTGTCCTGGTGACGACGGAACAGCTGCAAGAAAACCCTACAGCCTCTCTCCGCCAGACTCCATGCTCAGTGTTTCTTCGCCCCCAATGCCTCGTAGTTTCTATGCCTGCGTCATTTCTACCCAGGAAGTAGCCACAGTAACCGGTACCCAAAACTTGCAAACGGTCGGTGAATATCAGGATGTCGTTTTATATCTACGCGGTAGTGCGGTCGGCAGACCTGGAATCTCCACGGCTCTGAGCGCTCGATCAGCTGAACTGCTGCCCACACTGGAGACCAGAGTACTGCTGCGCGGTGTCCTAACCCGTCAACCTTAGGAGTGATTCCGTTTATTAGACCCTCGCCCCTAAAAAGAGACCAGCGAGAGCGAGATCAACAAAGAGGGCAAGGATTTGCAAAAGAAGGTCTATCGTCTTGAAGCGATACCACGAGAAACCAGGAGACAGACGATGAAATATGAATTTAGGCAGACTGCACCAGCCGGATTTACGATAGTCGAGCTGCTTGTCGCAGTGCTGATGTCTGGCATTCTCGCCGCAATTGCTGCACCAAGCTGGCAAGGATTCGCCGCTTCCCGACGGGCAGACACGGCGCAAAATGAAATCCTGCAAACACTGCGGCAGGCACAGGCAGATGCAATCCGCACGCGCCGATCGCAAACGGTGACCTTTAACCCGACGGCAACGCCTCCAACTGTCCAGGTTGGTAGCCGATCGCCAGTACGATTGGGCGAAGAAACAACCCAGGCTCAGCTTCGACCTGGAATCCTGTCACTCGCAGTGAGCAATAGCAGCACTACCCCCAATAACGTTGTCGAATTTGATTCGCGTGGAACGGTGACAAAAGGCGTAAATATGATTATTACCGCGACTTCGGCTGGAAACAGCAACCGAAAACGCTGTGTAATTGTTGCAACACTTCTGGGGACACTTCGAACGGCTCAAAATAGTGATTGCAACTCGATCTAGTTTGCTCCAGCTGGGTTTTTCCAAACCTATTTCTTGAGCAACCAGCAGTCCTAGCCCAACCGTAAGGAAAGGATCGTTACGGATTTAGAACGGATTCAGAGTTGAGATACGCTCCTCCTGTTTTAGTTATCTAAGAAGAGATTTTGACTCAAGGCTGTATCAATGCAGTATCGATGTAGCAGCAATGCAGCGATCGTCATACTTCCTGCAAATTCCCAATTCGCTCCAACCACTTAGGCATCAGCTATTAATCATCCTTTTAACGTGCTGCTGACCTGTGGCAAGATGGCATCAGTCTAAATTTCGATGCTGTGTCTGTTAAGAACTCGTGCACATAACCCGATCGCTTCTAAAAGTTTTTGAGAGTCGCAAAATTGCCGCGCTGCTACTGCTAGGATTTGCCTCTGGGCTGCCGCTGTTTCTGACCAGTCGAACCCTGCAAGCCTGGATGACGATGGAACAGGTGGATTTGAAGGCGATCGGCTTATTTAGCCTGGTGGCACTGCCCTATTCGCTCAAGTTTCTCTGGTCACCGCTGCTCGATCGCTATGTGCCGCCGTTTCTGGGACGCAGACGAGGCTGGCTGCTGGTCTCCCAAGTTTTGCTGACGCTGGCGATCGGCTTGATGGCACTGCAAAACCCCCGACAGACCCTCCAGTTGCTTGCCCTGAATGCGCTGCTGATTGCCTTTTTGAGTGCGACGCAGGATATCGCGGTTGATGCCTACCGAGTCGATGTGCTGGAAGAACGGGAAACCGGAGCCGGAGCCGCCGTTGCCGTATTGGGGTATCGCATCGCGCTGCTGCTCACCGGATCGCTAGCGTTGATCCTGGCAGATCGGATTTCCTGGCAGCTAGTGTATTTGTGCCTTGCCGGACTGATGGCGATTTGTATTGGTTTTACGCTGTTTGCGCCTGAACCTGATTCATCCCTGCGCGAAAATCGTCCGCCTGCCACGCTTGCCGATGCCGTGATTCTGCCCTTTCAGGAATTCTTCCGGCGATCGGGTCTGGGAATGGGACTGACAATTCTGCTCTTCATCGTGCTATATCGCTTTGGTGATGGATTAGTGGGCAACATGGCAACGCCGTTTTTGCTGCAAACCGGATTTAGCCAGACGGATATCGGCGCGATTCAAGGCGGAATGGGGCTGTTGGCAACGATCGTGGGTGCGCTGGCAGGGGGCGCAATCTTGGGGCAAATCGGCATTTATCGATCGCTCTGGGTCTTTGGCATTTTTCAGGCAGTCAGCAACCTCGCCTATTTCGCCCTGGCACAGTTGGGGCAGAACTATCCGGCAATGGTGCTGGCAATTAACATCGAGAATTTTTGCGGTGGGCTGGGAACGGCTGGCTTTGTTGCCTTTTTAATTAGCTTGTGCAATCACCGCTTTTCGGCAACTCAGTACGCGCTGCTGTCGAGCTTGGTGGCAGTTAGTCGGGATATTTTGGTCGCGCCTGCCGGAAGCGTGGCACAAGCAACAGGCTGGTCTACTTTCTTTTTGCTCACCCTGCTAGCGGCTCTGCCCGGACTGCTGCTGCTGCCAATTTGCGCTCCCTGGAATCAAAAGCCCGCATTGGCGAACCCTCCAGGGTCTTATAATTCTGAACTGGAGACAGACGAAGAAGATCGATCGCAGTTGTAGGATAGAAATATCAAGCTTTTTGCGGCTCAATCCTTATCGCTGCTGTTCCCAAGCATGGCCATTTTTCGTCAATATATTGCCCCGCTCATTGTTGTTCTAATTTTCTTTGTAGCTCTGATTGCCGTCAGTGCTCGTATCTTTTTACCGTCTGACCTGGCGGCTCCTGCCCCCATCGAAGAAGTCCGCCCAGAAGGCGCTTCACCCACAAAAACCGCTGACGCAGCGATCGTTTCTCCTGCCCTTTCTTCCACAACGGATGTTGGCGTTGCCGATCTGCCGCCCACTCTGGAAACGCTCGTTCGCGGTTTTCCGTCTGTGGATGGCGCAATGTAGTAAGATTCGGAGCAAAGTTTGGGTCATGAGTAGCCGTTTTGCTTGCGAGGTCAGCGGGTGAACTTGCCATCCGGCTATCGGTTGCGTTCTGGCTCAGGGCTCGATCGCGCCCTGCTGGTCAAATTTATGCAGCGCACTTATCAGGAACTCTTTCCTGGGAATGGATTCGCGCACCTCTCGCACACCGTCGAGCAATATCTTTCTGCAGAAACGCCGCTATTCTGGATCGAACATACTGCATCGTCTTTTTCCTCTCTTTCCTCAACTCCCTCAACTCCCATCGCCTGTCTCTGGATGGGAACCGCGATCGATCAAATTGAGGGTGATCGATATCCCTATATTTTTCTGCTGTACGTTCATCCCGATTATCGACACCGGGGAATTGGAACTGCCCTGATGCAAAAAGCAGAAGATTGGGCGCGTGAAAGAGGCGATCGCCAGGTTGGTCTACAGGTGTTTGTGCAAAATCAGGCTGCGCTGCGACTCTACGAGAAATTGGGCTATCAGCCGCAGTCGGTGTTTATGGTGAAGCAATTTTCAGAATAAGACTCAAATATAAGACGTAGGCATCAGACATAGACATAAGACTGAAACCGGAATAGAACTCAATTATTTATCGCCAAACGGCCTCACCATACGCACCCTGCCCTGCATTCCCCCCCTACTTTCTCATTTCCCACCCCCTCATGCCCCTCACACAACTTCCGCTTCATGGCTCAGAACCCCTTTGCTCGCGTTTGATCTTCGGCGTTTGGCGCATGGCGGAATGGCAGATGACTACGGCTCAGATTCGGGAACTGATTGATCGCCTTGTAGAATGGGGCATCACGAGCTTTGATCATGCTGATATCTACGGCGACTACACCTGCGAAGGTCTGTTTGGGGCAGCTCTGGCAGAAGATCCAGCGTTAAGAGAGCAAATCCAAATCATTGATAAATGCGGAATTCGGCTTGTGTCCGATCGCCGTCCTCAGCATCAGATGCACGATTACGATACGAGTGCTACCCATATCCATGCTTCTGTAGACAACTCCCTGAAGCAGCTCCACACAGATTATCTGGACGTTTTGCTAATCCATCGTCCTGACCCGCTGATGGATGCGGATGAAGTTGCCCAGGCATTTATCGATCTAAAGCAAGCTGGGAAAGTGCGTTATTTTGGTGTGTCGAATTTCACGCCCAATCAGTTTAATCTGCTGGCTTCGCGGTTGCCGTTTCCCCTGGTTACGAATCAAATCGAAATTTCGGTGCTCCATCTAGAACCCTTCATGAACGGAACGCTGGATCAGTGTCAGCAGTTGCGGATCGCACCAATGGCCTGGTCGCCGCTGGCAGGAGGTCGTTTGTTTCAACCTAAAGACGATCGCACTCAGCGAATTCAAACGGCACTGCAACATATTGGCGAACAGTTCGGCGGAGCCACGATCGATCAGGTCGCCTTTGCCTGGCTGTTAACCCACCCCGCCCGGATCATTCCAATTCTGGGAACCGGTAAGCTCGATCACATTCAGGCAGCAGTCGCGGCTGAACAATTACGGCTAACGCGAGAGCAGTGGTTTACCATCTGGACTGCTTCAACTGGAGCCGAAGTCCCATAACTACACCAAAATAAGACATAAAAATAAAAAGCGTGGCAGGGTTACCCACCACACTTAATAGAGTTACTCAGAACTACTGAGAATTATTCAAAAATCCAAATCCCGATCGACCTAAAAATACGATCGCGATTTCAGATTGATGCAGACTACACCGCAGCGAAGAAATTCTTCGACTTCACGGGGTCAGGAATCATCGTGGCTTCACCCGGCTTCCAGTTGGCAGGGCAAACTTCGTCGGGGTGAGACTGAACGTGCTGAATCGCTTGCAGTGTGCGGAGGGTTTCGTCCACACTGCGACCAAAGGCCAGGTTGTTGATCGTGGCGTGCTGAATCACACCGTCTTGGTCGATGATGAACAGACCGCGCAGTGCCACACCTGCTTCCGGGTCAAGCACGTTGTAAGCTGCGCTGATTTGCTTTTTGATGTCAGCGACGAGCGGATAGTTCAGATCACCCACACCGCCAGCCTTACGATCGGTCTGCGTCCATGCGAGGTGAGAGAATTCGCTGTCTACCGATACACCTAGAACTTCGGTGTTGATGCTCTTGAACTCATCATACCGATCGCTGAACGCCGTAATTTCGGTTGGGCAAACAAACGTGAAATCGAGCGGGTAGAAGAACAGCACGACGTATTTGCCGCGATAGTCAGATAATTTGATTGTCTTGAATTCCTGATCGTACACAGCCGTTGCCGTGAACTCAGGGGCAGGCTGACCAACTCGGAGGCATCCTTCCATGCTGTAGGTCAAGGTCATGAATTACTCTCCTTAAATGCGTCTTAATGCGTCTCAGTGCGTCTAACGAACATGAACCCGATGAACTCTTCACCGAACCGTGTCCTAAAATTTGTTCAGGTCACTCGGTGCAGAGCGATTTCAGGATAATTCAGGTGACTTAGGGTTAGGTGGACTTGGGCCACAATTCAAATGACGGGAAAGACAGAGAATCTTTGATCAAAACTTTTACAAAAAGCTTCAGAGATTCAAGCCTGCGCTCGAGCGTCATTACAATCTGTTACGACTATATCATACTCATAACGATTTTGAGTATCCCGCCCCAAAGCAGTTTCCCTTATGCACTCCTCATCTCCTTATCCATTCCTAGACCTACTCACTCCCTGCCTCACCTTTAAACTTCTCCACGTAGGATAGAAATACCCACTATCCTAAGGAGACCGGATTGGATCGAATCGATGAGCGAGATACCCGCGAGTGGCTGCTCACCAACGGCATCGGTAGCTTTGCTTGCGGAACAGTCTGCGATGCCCATACCCGCACTTATCATGGCTGGCTAATGGCGGCTCTGGAGCCTCCCGGTCGGCGAACGCTACTGCTGTCGCGGATTGATGCAGCGATCGAAATTGGCGGACAGCGATTGCAGCTCGGCGTGAATTTCTGGATTAGCGGCGCGATTTCTCCGCAGGGCGATCGGCTACTGCGATCGTTCACGGTTGATCCGGTTCCCGCCTGGATTTGGGGACAGGAGCACTGGCAGCTTCAGCGTCGCCTGGTGATGCCCTACGGAGTGCTGTCTCCCCAAAACGATGAGCCGCCTAGACTCAAAACCCGAACGCTGATTCACTATCGCTATGAAGGCAATCAGCCTGCCCTGCTTTCCCTGCGTCCCTTGATTGCCGATCGGGGGCTGCACTATCAGCAGCAACAGCAGCCTGAGCTGGAGTTTGCTCAGCTTGTCGAGTCAAATCGGCTCTTACTGCAAGCCAAAACGCCGACCCGAACCGGAATTTCCTGGCAGCTTTCCTGGACAACGGGCACTTATCAGGCTGATGGAATATGGTACTGGGGCTATCGCTATCCAGAAGAAACGAAACGAGGACTCGCCGATCAGGAAGATCTCTACAGTCCTGGAGTGCTGACGGTTCCGCTTCAATCTGGAGCATCCGTGACGATCGAGGCAAGAGTGCGAGACTTCGATCGCTATCAGGGACGAGCAACGCTAGATGAAACCACGTTTGATCAAACCATTGCTGCCGAGAAGGAGCGATTAAAGACCGTATTTGCACTATCTCAGAATCGATCGCACAATCAAAAGCGAACCGTGCCGTCCCAGCTCCTTCAGGCGAGCGATCGCTTCATCGTATATCAAGCAGTCAAAAATCGTCCTACCCTGATCGCGGGCTACCCCTGGTTTAACGAATGGGGGCGCGATACGCTGATTGCCCTGCCAGGAATCGCACTTACGCCTCAACGTCATGAATTAGCAAAGGATTTGCTGCGGACTTGCAGCGACTACTGCGATCGAGGTTTGATTCCCAATCGGTTTGCTGACGAAGACGCACTGTCCTACACCAATATGGATGTGGGGTTGTGGTGGATTGAAGCCTTGGGGCAATATCTAGAAGCAACGCAGGATTGGGCATTTCTAATAGAGCAGTACCCCACGGTCGGCAAGATTTATAAGGGACTGACGGTAGGAACGCTGCACAACATTCGCATCGATGCCTCAGACAATCTGGTGACGTGGGATGCGCCCAATATTGCCCTGACCTGGATGGATGCTCTGGTTGCCGATCAGCCTGTGACGCCAAGACGGGGTAAGCCGATCGAAGTGAATGCTCTGTGGTATTCCGCGCTGTGCTGGGCATCAAAATGGGCAGAGCAGCTTCAGAAGTTCGATTCGGCGTCTGATCTGGATCAGGGAACGCTGGCAAACCAGGCACGCCGCTACAGCCAACAGGCAGAGCAAGTGAAAGCATCGCTGCAAAAGTTCTGGAATCCGGCGCAGAATTATCTATTTGATGGCATCTCGCCGGACGACTATCCCGATTCCAGTATCCGCCCGAATGCAGTGATCGCCCTTTCCCTCAGCCATTGCGCTTTTCATGCAGCGATCGGGCAAGCCGTGATGCAAACCGCCTGCGATCGGCTTTTGACCCCCTACGGCTTACGATCGCTCGACCCCGCAGACCCCCGCTATGAAGGCAAATACGAAGGTGGCATCTGGCAGCGCGATCGGGCATACCATCAGGGAACGGTCTGGAGCTGGCTCATTGGGGCGTTTGTGCGCGGCTGGCAGCGATTTTATCCGGGTCAAGCTGTTCCGTTTGATCCAGAACCGTTATGGCAACATTTTCAGCAGCAGGCAGGCTTGGGGTTTATTTCTGAAGTGTTTGACGGCGACCCGCCGCATTTGCCACGTGGGGCGATCGCTCAAGCCTGGTCGGTGGCGGAGTTGTTGAGGCATTGGGAGGAGATTGCCAGCCGCAGCGATCGATAAGCCTCGGCTAAGTCCTGAAGCTGATAGTGGGCGTTTAAGCCACTTGGATTCGGCAAAATCCAGACCATCGCCCCGTGCCAGTGTTCAGGCTGCTGCCCCATTTTTGCCTTGGGCTGCTGAAAGGCTAAGCGATAGGCACTCACACCCAACACCGCTAGACAGCGCGGACGGTAGGTGTGCAGCTTTTCGGCTAGAGCCTGCTGCGCTGCGACAAATTCTGCGGCTGCGACTTCATCTGCCCGTGCCGTTGCACGATCGACCAAGTTGGTAATGCCGTAGCCCAGTTTCAGCAAATCCCGATCTTCATCTGGGGAAAAGAGGCGATCGGTAAAACCTGCCTGATGCAGCGTTTTCCAGAAGCGATTGCCAGGACGCGCAAAGTGATGCCCCACCACAGCACTGTAAAGGCTGGGATTGATGCCGCAAAACAGAACGCTCAAATGATGGTCAATAATATCGGATACGGTGGAATTGTAGGCAGCCTGGATATCGGCTTTGGTGGGCTTAACTTTGGTGGGCTTAATTGGGCGCTGCATTGTCATGCTGTAATTGCCATGCGGTAGATGATGAAGATTTCGCTGCAAGATTAAACTGCGGATTACGATCGATTGATGCTAATTGCTACGCTGCTCAGGAGCGCATTCTGTAGGATCGGTTGACTCTGTAGGATCGTTTGATACAGCGTAACGCATTAACCCTGAGCCTCCCAATCGATGAGCTACGCGTACTCCCTAATACACCTTATGGAGAAGACAAATTAATGAATTTGCGCTCCCCAGGAGCAGGACACGATTTAACCAGAAACAAGGGAAATGTTATTCATCAATTCGTAAACACTAATTTATAAACACGAGTGGGAAATGACGAATGACAAACTAAAAACTTGCTCGATCGTAGTGTAAAAATCAGTGCAGCGACAGTTTCACAGAACTCTCATTAGGGCGCATCCCAATCAGCCGATTCCGCCCGAACCCTTACCGCCGGAAGAAAAGGTTTTGCAACTCAAAGGTCGAATTAGTGCAGAAGAGTCGATCGCGCAAGCCAAAAAAATGGTTCTGCGTTTGCTAATTGGCGGGTTGGTGCTGGGAGTTATTACGTCGATCGCAATTATCAAACTAATTGATCTGCTGGATAAAACCTTTGATACCGATCTGGCTCCGTCTCGTTCACCGAGTTATCACCAAAATCGTTAGCCTGCAATCACTCCACAATTAATTTGAAATCACAAATCCTTGTCCGTTGCTTAACGATTGTGAATTGGGAACTACAGGATCGCTTTCCGTCGCAGGAAAAATCGAACGCCCAAAATGCAGAGTGCAATGGCTCCCACACTCATCAAAAAGAGGGTAGTGGTTGAGCTGAAGTAAGTGTTGATTAGCTCGTATCGGTCGCCCAGCACATACCCGGTATAGGTCAACAGCGATAGCCAGCCTACCGCGCCGCAGCTCGTATACAGCAGAAACTTTAGCGTAGACATTCCGCTAATCCCAGCGGGAACTGCCATGATATTGCGAAGTCCGGGCAGCAGCAGGGAAATGAGCAACGCCTGCCCCCCATAGCGACGGAACCAGCGATTTGCTTTTTGCAGCTTTGCCGGAGAAATCGTGAGCCATTTCGGCTGCCGATCGATCAGCTTGCGCCAGCCTTGCTTTCCCAAAATGCGACCGCCAATGTACCAGGGGAAAATGCTCAGCAAAAAGCCCACGACCCCGGACAAGACAACATAAACAAAATGCAGTTTTCCCTGCGCTGCCATAAAGCCTGCAAGCGGCATAAACACTTCAGGTGGAACGGGGGAAACCACCATTAAAATCACAATTCCGAGATAGCCAGTTTGCATAGCTGATGTTTAAGTTTTCCTGTCCTTGACGTAATCGGGAGCTGAGAGTTTCAAGCTGAGTTTTAGTATTGTTCGATGCAATTTCGATCGCTTCGCAGTTCCCCAAAGCGTAATCGCATAATTCTAAACACGGATACTAAGATGGGCTGAAAGCTGTTCGCTCAAAACCGCTCTCCGTTCAGGCGATCGCCCGTTGATGCTGCGTTGCAGCTTTAAGTTTAAGCTGTATTGCTGCATACCGATTCGACGATCGGTCACTTTAGGTAGCGTAACAAGCAGAGCCTCAATCAGTGCCTACCCGACGACTAGTGTTCTTTCTAGAATTTGCCGTTTCTCAGGACAGACTGAGACAAGATCTAAACCAGCCTTCGGATAGGGTTCGTTATTATAAAAGAAGAGTGGAGCAAATCAAAAAAATGGAGGGGTTTCAGTGAGTTAATCAAATCATGCACTGAATGAATCGTGAACGAAGCGATTTGCATTTTCAATCAAGTTCTCAAACCATTAGTATCTTTGCTTCTTCACCCAAAACTGTCTTTTGACCCTTCACTCTCTCATCAATTAGTTTGTGCAAACCACCCCTTTAAAACTGCTGAAAAAAACCGTCCGTAAACGGCGTAGAGGTACTGCGATCGTTGATACGCCTCAGGGTGTGCTGCTCGTGGCGGGCAAGAGCGGACGATTTTTATTACCTGGAGGAGCTGCCGAAAAAGGAGAATCGCGCAAGGCGGCAACGATTCGGGAACTGCAAGAAGAAACAACCCTCAAAACAATTTCAATGCAATATCTCTTTAGCTACACCGGACACATTCGCTGGCGTAAGTCGGGCTGGGTGCGCGATGAGCATAAAGTATTTCTCGTTGAAGCGCAGGGAACGCCGCAGCCAACCCACGAGATTCGCGAACTGCGGTTCTACCAGCTTGGCGACCAAGTGCGAATGTCAGAAGCAACCCGCGCCATTATCGATCGCTACCTGATACTGAAGCAGTTAAAAGAGAAGTCGCCTGATTCCTAAGAGTGGCTCCTGATACTGATTTCTGCTGCTGACGGTTGATGCAGTTATCTCGATCGGCTTACGCCTGATCCTGAGTATCTGGGCTACACTATGAAGTAATTGTAAAGTTTTATAAAGCAAGCAATGGATATCCTCTCGATCGGCTCTAGCGGTTTGACAATCAAGCCTCTGGGAATCGGCACCTGGCAATGGGGCGACAACCTGTTTTGGACTTACGGCAAAGATTACGATGCAAGTTCAGTCGAGCAGGCATTCAAGACCGCTCTAGAGTCAGGCGTTAATTTTTTTGATACCGCAGAAATCTACGGATTGGGCAAGTCAGAAACGCTGCTGGGACAGTTTATGCAGCAAACCAATCAGCCTGTCTACATTGCAACGAAGTACTTCCCGCTGCCCTGGCGGTTTGGAAAAAGTGCTGTTGCTGATGCGCTGACTGCAAGTTTGAAGCGGCTCCAGCGTAACACTGTAGAGCTGTATCAAGTTCACCAGCCCTTTGACTTTTTCATGGGACAGCCCACCTTGATGGAGGCACTGGCTGACGAAGTACAACGCGGCAGAATTAAGGCGATCGGCGTGAGCAACTATTCGGCGGATCAGATGCGACAGGCGCACGAGCTACTGGCAAAGCGCGGTGTTCCTTTAGCGGTGAATCAAATGCAGTATTCGCTGCTGGCGCGTCAGATCGAGCACAACGGCGTTATGGCAGCAGCAAAAGAGCTGGGCATCACGATTCTGGCTTACAGCCCCTTGGCGCAGGGTTTGCTTACCGGAAAATACACTCCTGAAAATTATCAAGACCCGACGGGCGCGCGCAAGCTAGACCCTCGCTTCAGCAGAGGTGGCGTGGAAAAATTGGCTCCGGTGATAATGTTGCTAAAGCAAATCGGCGAAAAATACGATCGCACTCCCGCCCAAGTTTCGCTGAACTGGCTGATTGCTCAGGGTAACGTTGTCCCAATTCCAGGTGCAAAGAATGGGAGCCAGGCCCAACAGAATGCAGGCGCACTGGGCTGGAGCCTCACGCAAGAAGAAATTGATCGCATCGATCAGGCAACTCGCCCGCACCAGCAGCGATTTCTTTAGGCTTCGTTCGTAGGTCGCGGCAAGGATTCTGTGTATGACCTTTACACGCTCAAAGCCCTCCAAAATTGGGAGATTTAGGGGGCTGCCCAGCCATGTTCAACTCAACCATTTATCCTTCGATTGAGCAACGCCCCGCTAATTTCCTACTGCTTTTCTAGCTCGTGCGGAATGCCCAGGATCGGGCAGGGAAACGCTGGGGTGAGCAACTGCTGGATCAGGGAATGTTCTCCGGTCGTACAGCCTACCATCAGCACATCTGCCTTTACAGCCTCCACTACCTGACGCAGCTCGATCGCCACTGCCCCAAAGCGCAAATGTGCCTCTAGAGAACCACGCCATTCATCAGCTAGACAGCGAGCCTGCCACAGGATGCGATCGGCAGTTTCGAGGGAATCGGTTAGCGATCGAGCTGACTGGGTTTGAATCGTTCTGGGTTGATAGACGGCTGCTGCCTGCGATCGGGGTTTGGATTGAACTGCC
Organism: Leptolyngbya sp. GB1-A1; assembly: GCF_039962475.1. Classification (NCBI taxonomy): domain Bacteria; kingdom Bacillati; phylum Cyanobacteriota; class Cyanophyceae; order Leptolyngbyales; family Leptolyngbyaceae; genus Leptolyngbya; species Leptolyngbya sp. GB1-A1. The sequence continues at coordinate 27,618 of NZ_JAMPLI010000016.1, forward strand.
GTTGCAGTTTGCTTCTGAATCGAGGGGAGACCGCCAACCTGCGCTTTTTGAAGAGACTGCGATCGGAGTCCGTTCAGATCAGGAGCGGCAGCGCAAGTTAACTGGAGCGAGTTGCAGCTATCCAGCACATAGACGACGTGAACGGTAACAGATTTGTTGGTTGCGAGTTTCGTTTGATGAGCAATCCAGAAGGCAAAATCGAGAGCAGTTTGGCTATTCGGAGAGCCATTGTAGCTGATGACAATATTGGTCGTTTCGTCGATCGACTCCGAAGTTGCCTCAGCAGCGTCAATTGCTCCCTTGGCAGAACTGCTTGGCATCTCAGCAAAAGAATTCTGCATCGGCGCGACACCCGGATACAAAAGCATTTGCTCACTGAGGTTGTCTTGTCCAAGCGCGCTTTGCAGGCGCAGCAGCATCGGTTGAATTCTCATAGTCGGTGTTGGAGGAGCAAGTGAGGAAATGGAAGCTAAAAGCGGTAGACGGGTCAGCGTGAAATTTAAGCGATCGCTTTACAGTTTCCTAAGGGAAACAAGCTTTGGGATCAATGAAAAACAGACAGAAATCAACAGAAACATTAGAGGGATCAATTGCAGTGTAAAGCTTCCTATTTGCCCTACACAGTCCTCTTTAGGAATAGAACGGGCTTAATTTAACAAAGATTAAAGTTGGTCATCGTGTCCGAAATGACGATCGAGGAAGTTGAGCGCGTGGTTCCGCAGTTCGTAGTATTCAGGCAGTTCTCGCAGCTCCTTCGGCTGCCGTGGATGGGCAAAGGGAACTTCCAAAATTTCGCCAATTTGGGCAGCAGGTCCATTCGTCATTAAGATAATTCGATCGGACATATACAACGCCTCATCCACATCGTGAGTAATCATCATGACCGCCTGACGGTGGTTTTCCCAGATATCCAGGACTTGCCGCTGGAGCTTGCCCCGTGTCAGCGCATCGAGCGCGCCAAAGGGTTCATCCATCAGCAGCACCTTGGGACGAATCGCTAAAGCGCGAGCAATCCCCACTCGCTGTTTCATGCCGCCCGAAAGCTCATCAGGATATTTTTCTGCCGCAGGGGTCAGATTCACCATTGCCAGATGTTCGTTGACAATTTCCCGCTTTTCTGCTGAAGAGAGGTTCCTCAACACTTCATCCACTGCCAGCCGAACGTTTTCTCGCACCGTGAGCCAGGGCAGCAGCGAGTATTGCTGAAATACCATCATGCGCTCCGCTCCGGGTTTACGCACTTCGCGCCCTTCGAGCCAAACAGAACCAGAGGTTGCCTGTTCTAGACCTGCCACAATCTTCAGCAGGGTCGATTTGCCGCAGCCCGAATGCCCGATGACTGAGATGTATTCATCTGCGCCGATCGTCAGATTGATGCCATCCAGAATCACGGTCTGGCCACCTCCGGCGGCAGGATAAGCTTTGGTTACATTCTCAATCCTAAGAAACTCGGCTGGGTCACGCAGGCGATCGGTGGCGGGGAAGGTAAGCGGTTTGATCATGAGGTTCTCCGGGTGTGAGGGGGTGAGTAAGGGGTCAGCTAGGATAAATAGAAGGGTTTGGGGCGATCGGCTCGAATTTCAAAGCTTTTCAGGTAGCCGACCGGATCGCTGGGATCAAATCCTTTCTGGTCGATAAAGACAGTAGCGGGTTCTACTTTGTAGTCTTCGCTGGGGCAGTTAATGCCCATTTCGGCAGCGATTTCGCGGTAGAGGTCTGATCGCCAGGCTTTTTTCGTCAGTTCGTCTGCGTTTGCCGGAATTTCGCGAATCTGTCCCCAGCGGGCGGCTTGCGTCATCAGCCAGAGACTTTGCGATCGCCACAAGAAGGTGGAATGGGCGTTGGCGGGTGTGGGGAGGTCGGTTGGGAAGTCGTAAAAAATGGTGGTATCGGCGGCAGCAATCGTCCGGTCTTTGCTATCAAACCCGCCATAGTTATATTCGCCAATAATGCCTGGACCCGTAAACTTGGTTGCACATTCGGGCAGTGAAGGCAGATTGTCCGGCGTGATCAGGGGCGGGGTTTTGCAGGTTTTCGGTCTGGCTCCGGTGAACGATCGCCCGGTGATAATCTTTGCAACTTCGGCGCGATTCTCCGGCTTGCTGCAATACTGGCAGGCTTCGATCATGGCTTTCACCAGCGATCGATACGTCTTGGGATTTTCATTAATAAAAGGCTCCATCACTGCTAGCAGGCGATCGGGATGTCCGCGCCAGACTTCCTTTCCTTGAGCAAAGGTGAAGCCAATTCCTTCATTCCCCCGAATTGCGCGAGTGTTCCAGGGTTCTGCCACCATGTATGCCTGCATTGCACCAATTCGCATATTCGTTACCATTTGGGGCGGCGGCACAATAATCACGCGAAATTCGCTCAACGGATCAACGCCTGCGGCAGCCGAGACATAGCGAATGAAATATTCATAAATCGCCGAACTGAGAACCACTGCCCAAATTCGCTGATCCGAGGGCAGACCTTCAAAATAGCGACGGAAATCCCGCCCGAATGCCTCCAAATCACCCTTGTACTCATGCCAGGGGCGAATCCCCGATTCCCACATGGCACGATTCATGGTCATTGCATTGCCATGGCGGTGGATGGTCATTGCGGCACACATCGGGGCATGGCGCGCACCTTCTGCGCCAATTCGGGCATTGGTCACGGCTCCTGAAACCACGGGTGACGCATCCAGCCGACCAAAAATTACGCCATCTCGTGAGGTTGCCCAGCTTGCTTCGCGGCTAAGCTTCACGTTCAAGCCATATTTGCGAAAGAAGCCTTTTTCCCAGGCAATCGCAAAGGGAGCGCAGTCATTGACAGGCACATAGCCAATCGTTAAATTCGGTTTTTCCAGCGTTTGGGGATCGATGATCGGTTCTACTTCAGCCGCCATTTGCGGCAGTCCTTGCGGCGCCCTATTCGCACTTACCGCACAGGAAGCCAGCGTCGTTGCAGCGACCGAAGCTCCGAATCCTTTTAAGAAGTCACGTCGATTGAGACGATCGTGGTTCATATTGGTTTGGGGAGTGGGGAGTGGATAAAGGATGGAAAGTCGGAGGGATGAGAGAATGGGGAGGTGAGGAGCGGGTTTTGCGGTTCGTTCTATAAATGGGGAGCGTCTTGCTGCTCAACCTGATTCAACAGACGGTAGAGAGACTGTGGAAATGATTGACGCAAAGCTGATGAAGTAGATTAGGAAGCTCTGACGCAAGGGCGATCGAGAGATTTTATCCCCTGCTCACTTACCCCTCACCCCCGGATTCCCCACTTGATTAGGCTGCCGACTGCGATCGAAAACGACGACGAGTGACAAACTGCTGAATTTTGACCACGATAAAGTCCAGAATCAGCCCGGTTAGCCCAATTACAACCACCGCCAGGAAGACCGAGCTAAGGTTCAAGCGGCTCCACTCATCCCAGACAAAGAAGCCAATGCCTACACCTCCGGTCAGCATCTCGACTGCGACGATCACCAGCCATGCAATGCCCAGGCTAATGCGCAGCCCGGTGAAGATATAGGGCAGACTGGCAGGCAGAATAATTTTGATAACTCGTCTCCACTGAGGCATTTCCAGGACTCTCGCCACATCCAGATAATCTTTGGAGACGCTGGATACGCCAAGTGCAGTGTTAATAATCGTTGACCAGAGCGACGTAATGAAGATGACGAAAATCGCAGAAGGGTCTGCCAGGTTAAAAATTGCCAAGGCGATCGGCAGCCAGGCCAGAGGCGAAACGGGCTTCAGGATTTGAATAATCGGATTGAGTGCCAGCATTGCCTGACGCGACATCCCAATCAGAAATCCGGCGGGAATTGCAACCAGTGCGCCTAGGCTAAAGCCAATCAAAACGCGCCGCAAACTTGCCATCAACAGCCAACCAATTCCCAAATCGCCAGGACCACGACGATAAAACGGATGCAGCAAATAGTCCATGTTTGCCTGAAGTGCCTCTGGCGGGGTGGGCATCAGGTCGCTGTTAAACAGGGCAATTATCCACCACAGCAAAATCAGACCTGCAAATCCCAACGCAGGCAGCAGCACAGTTTCTTGTAGCACGACTGGCTGCACACGCCTCCAGGCTGCTTGTCCGGCAACGGCGATCGAACCCACAAATTGTACAACCATCCTGAACTCCTCAGGGTTGAAGGTGGACAGAACAACGGAACCACTGTCCAACAGTCAAGGATACTGACGAGCTTTAGCACGGTTGCCCAAAGACGGTTATCCAAAGACAAATTGCCAAAAGCTTCAGTCTCCCCTCAATGCCGACGGAGTTAGCTGACGGGCTAGGACTGAGAGGTGTCCTTCTTGCGATACGCCCCAATATTGGTTCCTCCGCTTCAGTCTTCTTTGGTTAGGGTGAGACTGAATTAAGCTGACTGTTTGAGATTAATTTGAAGTGCATCCATACTAACATCACCCATTGCGTCCGTCAATCTCTCTACTGCTAAAGCAATCGAATTGCTTTCACCATTGTGTTTGCTTATTCAGCCGAAGGTAGGCGATCGATTTTGCGAATTTTTGATTACAAACGTTGCGTCTCTAAGTCGAACGCAGAAATAAACGCTGTAAATAATTTCAATAAAGTTGGTTGAAGAACGGTGAGTGCAGGTGAGTGCAGTAAATATGAATGTCAAGGCAGGTTTAGCAGGAGTAATATCAGCTTTAGCTTTAGGATTTGATGCAGAAATTATGATTTGATGCAGAAAATTGATGCATCGAGGATAGATAAAAATTGGTTTATTAAACCATTGGTGTACCAATACAAAAATGGTGTACCAATACAAAAATACAAAAAAGCAAGAGGCGATCGACCTCCTGCTTATTGCGCTATCTGTTTAACTCAAATCTAATTTGTCTAATTTGCGTGTCGCTTACTCCAGAGGCGGCTCAAAACCGCTCAAGCTCTTAGCTGTTGGCTTCGGTAGCCTGTGCCTCATTCGATCCGGTGACGGCTACTGTCGCGGGTTCGGTCGTCGGCTCGATCGTAGGCTGAGCCAAGTCTGTCAGATTCAGCTTCACCACTTTGTTGCGAACTTCGACGACTTTGGGCAGCGTCAGGGTCAAGATGCCATCTTTGTATTCGGCTTGAACCTGATCGTTCTGCACAGTAACCGGAAGCGGCACAATGCGGCGGAATTTACCGTAGCGAAACTCGGACTTCATAATGCCGTTGGTTTCGCCCTGCTGCTCACTGCGATACTCACCGGAGAGAGCAACTGCTTCACGGCTCACTTCAACGTTGATATCTTTCACATCCATGCCGGGAAGTTGAGCTTTCAGCGTAAATGTTTCACCGCTATCATGTAGTTCGATCGCCGGAGCCCAGCTATATTCGCTCGGTACTGCAATCTCATCAAACACTCGATCCATTTGACGGCGGAGCGTTTCCATTTCGCGCCAAGGATTCCAATATCTCACTAACATCGCTCTATCTTGTGTGGGGTAATTGAAACGTTTAATCCTCATGTTTTGATTATGTCTTGCACCTCAACCCGGAGACAGTGAGGAGAACTGTACAGGAATGGTGAAGTTTCCCGAAAAAAGACGATCGAGTGAATAAGTAAGCGCATTGTACGCAAACAGTTTTTGAAGCTTAAGTCGAGTTGAGAGGTAACAAAGCGGTTTGCTAGCTTGAAGGTATGGCAAAGTACTTCAAATTTCAGTCGTTACTTGAGTAAGTTGCTTGAGTAAACGGACAAAGCCTGAGCCTGCCAGCGGCTGTGCCAACACTTGTAATCCGATTCGATTTCTTTTGGAGATTTATTCAGGCGAGCGGGATAAGAACGGCTCCCTCTTTGCTGATGCTCGAATTCAGTTTGCCGAGCCAAGCCCCCAGGCGGTAGAAGGAAAAAGTTCCTGAGACAAAACGAGAATTGCTCAGGAGTTGAATTGAACACTGCACGATCGCAGAAAATCTGGTAGGGTTTTAGTTTCCGGAATTCAAGAAACCCCTACTATCAAGCTTCAGAAATGAGCGTAGCGACATTAAATGGGCGGGATCTACTAAGCATGGCGGATTTAAGTGTGGCAGAACTGCGGGATTTGCTGGATCTGGCGATCGACTTGAAAGCAAAGAAGCTCAACCCGCGCTGCGAAAAGATTCTGGGTCTGCTGTTTACCAAAGCTTCGACACGCACCAGAGTTAGCTTCTCGGCGGCTATGTATCAAATCGGCGGGCAAGTACTGGATCTCAACGTCAACGTCACCCAGGTGAGCCGGGGAGAACCCGTGGAAGATACAGCGCGAGTGCTCGATCGCTATCTGGATGTGCTGGCGATTCGCACCTACGAGCAGCAGGAGCTTGAAACCTTTGCCCGCTATGCCAAAATTCCCGTGATTAATGCTCTCACCGATCTGGAGCATCCCTGTCAGGTGTTAGCCGACTTGCAGACCATCAAAGAAGAATTTGGACAGCTCGACGGTTTAACGCTTGCCTATGTCGGCGATGGCAACAACATGGCAAACTCCCTGATGTTGGGCTGTGCCTTAAGCGGTATGAACGTTCGGGTTGCTGCTCCTGCTGGCTTTGAACCAAACGCCGGAGTTCTGGAGCAGGCAAAAGCGATCGCAGGCGATCGAACCGAAGTGACCCTCACTCAGGACGCGCAAGCCGCCGTTCAGGGCGCACAAATTGTTTACACCGATGTTTGGGCGAGTATGGGACAGGAAGATCTGGCAGACAGCCGCATTCCCGTTTTTATGCCCTACCAGGTGAATGAAGACCTGATGAATAAAGCCGACTCAAAGGCGATCGTGCTGCACTGTCTTCCGGCACATCGCGGCGAGGAGATTACAAACGGCGTGATCGAAGGCAACCAATCGCGGGTCTGGGACGAGGCAGAAAATCGGCTGCATGCTCAAAAGGCATTGCTGGTAAGTGTGTTGGGCGTGGAGTGAACAAAGTGGATTGAAAGAGAGGGAATTGAATAAAAAAAGAGGGAAGAGATAGTGTCCCTTCCCCCGATCGGTTTGAATTTTGATTAGATGGGTTGCCGTCCTTCAGTTTCTTCCGCAGCATTTGAGTTTGTTTGCGGAGCTGTCGCTGTCGGGCACTGCCGCCTTTTCCTTTATCGTTTCTGCCCTGCTTGCGGGGAGATTCCCATCGCTTCAACCGTTGAGCCATGATCCGAACCCTCCTCGAATTTAATCTTGCTTGAGTAATTCAGCTTTACTAATTCACTTCTTTACTAATTTAATTTTAGTAATTTACTTAAGTCTATGGGCAGAGGGAGAATCGAACTCCCATGAGGGGTTACCTCGCCACATTTTGAGTGTGGTGCGTCTACCAGTTTCGCCATCCGCCCTTTTCAGCTTCATCATTATAGCGCATCGATCGCTTCTGGAGAATCCCTGCGTATTCCTGGCTGCTTGCCCAACGATCGACTTCTCTAGCTCTAAGTACCGGGAGGGGATGGCTTAGCGGCGTGGTTTGCATCTGGCGCAGCAGCTTGCCCACATCATCGGTGGTCATGGTGTCATACGATCGCGCCTGTGCTAAAAATGCATCCAGATTGAGCTGAGAGGCAAGCGTAGGCGAACCGCCACTTAGTTTCATGAGCACCGAGGCAACCACACGCGGCTCTTGAGCAACCAGCAACGCAGCGCGATCACAGGTAAATTCTGCACAGCGCACCCATTCCATTAACTGAGTCTGCAAACTCTGTGCCAGCACCGCACCCCAGGAGGGAACCTGTCCGGCAGCCAGCACCAGCACATTCACTAGGGTCATATAAACACTGTGTTCGCACTTGAGATGCCCCAATTCGTGAGCGATCACTGCCTGGGTTTCTTCGGATGTGAGCATATCAATCAGCGATGTATGCAGCACAATAAACGGCTGTTTGCCTCGCATTGCAAAAGTGTAGGCATTGGGAACCGGATGCTGCCGCACATAAAGCTGAGGCGGTTCCAGGTCAAGAATTTTGCAGGCTTCCAGCAGCAGCTGATGTAAATGAGGCAACTGCTGATCGCTCACCAAAATGCTAGACGCAATATTTTCTAAATAGAAGAATCGTTCTGCCACAGGTCCAAGCACCGATCGCACAACTAAATCCATCCCCGGAATCTGCTTGAGTGCCTGAGTTGCCTCACGATCGAGCGGATGGCGAAAGTCGTTAGAAGTTAAACCGACCAGCAGAGATTTGGGAAGAGACATAGGGGCAATCGTGTGGTGAAAAAGTGCCTGCTCCCATTCTAATCAAACCCCCTACATACCCACTGATTCAATCTAAACGCGATCAAGACGCTCACCCCCTCATCTCCCACCCCCATTCACACTAAAATAAAGCGTCAGCCCACCTCCCTCCACCTCCCACCGTGCAGCAACGACTCACCCAACAAATTCAATTCATCCTGGAAATTGATCGCCTTAAGCACATCCTGCGGCAAACCCTGCTGGTCGATGCATCACGGCAGGAAAACAGCGCAGAGCATTCCTGGCATCTGGCAATCATGGCGATCGTGCTGGCAGAGTACGCCCCTGCGGGAACAGACATGAGCCGCGCGATTCAAATGCTGCTGATTCACGATCTGGTTGAAATTGATGCAGGCGATACCTTTTGCTACGACGTGCAGGGCAATCTGGACAAAGCCGATCGAGAACAGCGTGCCGCCGATCGCATTTTTGGCTTATTGCCGCCGGATCTGGAAGCCGAGCTGCGTCTTTTATGGGAAGAGTTTGAAGCGCGGGAAACGGCAACGGCTCAATTTGCGGCTGCACTCGATCGCATTCAGCCCCTCTTGCACAACTACAAAACGGCAGGCGGAACCTGGAAGAAACACGGCGTTTCGATCGATCAGGTCTGGAAGCGGATGGAACCGGTTAAGCAGGGCACGCCTGATTTGTGGGAGTGGGTCGAAGCAATTGTGGCGGAGAGTGTGGCTGCGGGATATATTCGATTACCCCTGCGGGAAACTGCGGAGCAAGCGGCGCAGCAGGCAACTCTATAGGAAATGACTGAGGCAAGCAGCCCTTTGTCATCAGCCCTTCGTAAATCAAGCTAAAACGCTAGACTCAACAGTGAAGCGTTCCGGCTGCTGTTATGACCAATCGCCTCGCTCAGACTCAGAGCCTTTATCTCCGCAAACATGCCGATAACCCGATCGACTGGTGGTCGTGGTGCGATGAGGCATTAGAGAAAGCAAAACAGGAGAACAAGCCGATTTTTTTGTCGATCGGCTACTCTAGCTGCCACTGGTGTACGGTGATGGAGGGCGAAGCGTTTTCTGATCCGATCGTTGCCGATTATCTAAACGCGAACTATGTGGCAATTAAGGTCGATCGCGAAGAACGCCCGGACATTGACAGCATTTATATGCAGGCACTCCAGCTCATGACGGGACAAGGCGGCTGGCCCCTGAATGTGTTTCTGTCGCCGCACGATCTCCTGCCTTTTTATGGGGGAACTTACTTTCCGCCAGAGGCGAAGTACGGGCGACCGAGCTTTTTGCAGGTCATTCAGGCACTCCGAAATTTTTACGACACCGAGGCAGTCAAGCTTCAGGCAGTGACGGACGAGCTGCGGGAACGGTTGAAGCAGGGCGCGACGATCGAGGGAAATGGCGAACTCTCTGAAGAACGCTTGCAGGAAGGGCTACGGGTCAGTCTGACGGTACTAGCCGCGAAGGGAGGGGGGCCAAAATTTCCCATGATTCCTCACGCGATGACTGCCCTGCATAGTGTTCGGTTTCAGCACAATGACCCGGATTTGAATCGACTGGCTGTTTGCCAGCAGCGCGGCATGGATCTGGCATTGGGTGGCATTTATGACCATGTGGCGGGTGGGTTTCATCGCTATACGGTTGATCCGACCTGGACAGTGCCTCACTTTGAGAAAATGCTTTATGACAACGGGCAGATCATTGAGTATCTGGCGGAGCTGTGGGCGATCGGAATTCAGGAACCTGCCTTTGCCCGATCGATCGACGGTACCGTCCAGTGGCTTCAGCGCGAGATGACCGCTCCTGAAGGGTACTTTTATGCGGCGCAGGATGCGGATAGTTTTCCTCGTCCAGACGATCGTGAACCAGAAGAAGGCGCGTTTTATGTCTGGAGCTATTCAGAACTAGAGCAGATTCTCACGCCCGAAGAATTGACCATTCTGGAAGCCGAATTTAGCGTCAGTCCGGCTGGCAACTTTGAAGGCAAGAACGTTTTGCAGCGATCGAGGAGCGGTGAACTTGCTTCGATCGCAGTAGCCGCGCTAGAAAAACTATTTACCGTGCGCTACGGAGCCTCTGCTCTGGACACCACCACATTTCCCCCAGCACAAAACAACCAGCAAGCAAGAACTTTGCCCTGGAAAGGACGTATTCCGGCGGTGACCGATACCAAGATGATCGTCGCCTGGAATAGTCTGATGATTTCGGGACTGGCACGATCGGCTGCAGTCTTGCAAAACGGGGCGTATTTCGATCTGGCAGTCAGGGCGGCACAGTTCATCTTGAATTACCAGTGGCAGGATCACCGTCTACATCGGCTCAACTATGACGGGCAGGTCAGCGTCATTGCTCAATCGGAAGACTACGCGCTACTCATCAAAGCTTTGCTTGATCTGCATCAGGCAAGCTTGAGTCTGGGACAGGACGGTCAACAATGGCTCGCTCGCGCCCAGGAAGTGCAGTGTGAGTTTGAAGAATTTCTCTGGAGTCGAGAGCAGGGTGGCTACTACAACACCGATGCAGTGAGCGATCTGGTTGTGCAGGAACGCAGCTACGGTGACAATGCCACACCTTCTGCAAATGGAATCGCCGCGATGAACCTGATCCGGCTGTTTCTGCTCACGGAAGATTTGCAATGCTTCGATCGCGCCGAGCAAACGCTGCAAGCTTTTAGCACTGTGATTGAGCAAATTCCGCAAGCCTGCCCTAGCTTAGTGAGTGGGCTGGACTGGTTCCGCTATCCGACGTTGATCCGAACCACGCCTGACGAAATCGCAAACCTTGCTCAGCAGTACTTGCCAACGATCGCCCTTCGCCTCGACTCACACTTGCCCCCCGGTGTAATGGCAATGGTCTGCAAAGGCTTGAGCTGTCTGGAGCCTTCTACCGAAAGCGAACAAATGCAGCGTCAGATTCAGAAAGCGTTGGGCGTTTAGGATCTGTGCCGATCGAATTTCGCCATTTACGCTACTTTGTCGCGGTTGCTGAGGAACTGCACTTTGGTCGTGCCGCCGAGCGGTTGCATATTGCCCAGCCACCGTTGAGTCAGCAAATTCGGCAGTTAGAAAATGAGCTGGGTTTTCAGCTGTTTCACCGCACAAAGCGATCGGTCGCCCTGACCGAAGCCGGAGCCGTTTTTTTGCAGGAAAGTCGCCGGCTGCTTTATCAGCTTGAGCAGGCAATCCAGACTGGACGGCAGGTTAGCCGGGGCGAACAGGGGCAACTCGTCATCGGGTTTGTCAGTTCTGCGGCGTATAACGTGCTGCCGCCGATTCTGCGATCGTTTCGGGCGGCTTTTCCTGAAGTGAAGCTAGAACTGCATGAACTGACGACCGATCACCAGCTTCAGTGGCTCAGCGATCGTCGATTAGATGTGGGCTTGGTGCGTCCGCCGATCGACGATCTGCTGTTACAGGTGCAAACTATTTTTCAGGAACCTCTGGTGCTGGCACTGCCCGATCGCCATCTGTTTGCCCAGGAGCCGATAATTTCGCTCAAGGCGATCGCTGCCGAGCCATTTATTCTGTTTCCGCGATCGCTGGCTCCCGGCTTGTATGACCAAATCATCAGCCTGTGTCAGCGAGCCGGATTCAGTCCCACCGTTGTACAGGAAGCGATTCAGATGCAGACGATTATTAGCTTAGTCGCCGCCGAAATTGGGATTGCGATCGTCCCCGTCTCCCTCAAAAACCTGCAACGAACGGGGGTGATCTACAAGCCTTTGCAGGAAGAAACACCCCAGGCAGAAGTGGCGATCGTTTGCCGTAAATTGGACGTCACGCCAACTGTCCAGCGATTTTTAGATTTAGCCACTCAAATGACTAAAAGTTAAAAATTTAGGCATTCCTGAATCAGGAAATCATTCTCGAAACCATTCTGCTGTTTCAGGGTTACAAATATTCTGTAATCAATTGGGCGATCGTCATCTTAAAGCATGAGACAAATACTGACCTGTTTCCTGCTTTTTCAGCACACTTTTCTTCAGCACACAAGCCGCTTTACTCGTCGCAGATTACCTCAAACTTCAATTGTTGTATTGCTTACGCCACGAACTCTTGATACTTTTGCTTTAATCTTTCTGGCATACGGATCGGCTTGTTGTTTTGTAAATCAACAAAAATACCAACTTGTTCACCAAGAGCCGCTACTTTGCCATTGACAGAGATCACTGCATTAACAGTCCATCTCAGCGATTCCATTATCTCGATCCACATCTTGCCGGTTGGAACGTCAGAAATTTTGATGGGCTGCTTGTAATCAATTTTTGTCTGCACAATGACAGGCGCAATTCCATTTTTGAGTTGTTCGTCCAACGGGAAATGACGGGCTAGCATCTCTAAACGTAAATCTTCTAACCAACGAACGTAAACAATATTGTTGACAACACCCGCAAAATCAATATCGTAAGTTCTAACGGGTAGATGAATTTCGACCTCAAACAGTTGCTTCTGTGCCGTTGTGTCCATGTTTAGCTTTTAATTTGCAAGTTAGGCTGTAGCTTAGCAAGAATAGCTTGTAAAATGCAAGTAACTAAGCTGCTATATCTAGCCATGATCCAGCCAAAACGCTCTTCTTGCCCTGTCTCCTGTACGCTAGATTTGATTGGCGATCGCTGGACGTTACTTGTCATCCGAGACATGATGTTCTTTGGAAAGCAACGATTTGAAGAGTTTTTAGAATCCCCTGAGGGAATCTCGACTAATATCTTGGCAAACCGCCTCAGACTGCTTGAAGAATTAGGTTTAGCAGAAAAGCAGCCTTACAGTAACCATTCCCGTCGAATGAACTATCAACTCACCGAGAAGGGAAAAAGCTTGCGTCCTGTTTTGAAAGTCATCACTGCTTGGGGTTTGAAGCATATTGCTGACACACAGATTCCTCAAAGTAATCCGTCGGATGCCAGTAACTGCAAAGCAACTGAACCATGAATCCCGATAGGCAAACTTTCAACCATCGTCGCCACAGACATCTTAAGCAGTACAACGTTCCCCTAGGCGCTAGTAACCTTGAACTCAGCATCAATGACTTGCGACTTGCGGCTGTAAGGGGGTTGTTATGAGGCTGGCTTGTGCTGCGCCAGCTTCAACGCTGACAATAGTAGAATTGGGCCCAAGATTAGATACAACAGAGAACTTGATACATACCTTAAAAGATTACTGCCAATAAATGCACCCAAAATTGAACCAGATGCCATTGAAATGATAAATCTTTGCTCTGTTTTAACTTCCTTAAGTCTTTGTTGGCTTCTGTACTTAAACAGACCCATCAAAATTGTCGGAATGCTAATCGCAAGGCTCAAACTTCCTGCCAGCTTAATATCAACGGAAAATAGCAAAATGATTGTTGGGATAATCAACTCTCCACCTGCCACACCCAACATACTGCTGAATATGCCAATTACGATTCCTGCCAAAAATCCAAAGCTGATTCTTAAAAGGCTTGGTAGTTGCAAACTCTCAAGACTGAAAATGAGGTTATGCCCGACCAGCACAACGCTAAGAAAAATCAGAAAAGCGACGACAATTCGGTTTAATACTCGTTCGTTGATTCGAGTTGCATAATGAACTCCAACATAAGAGCTGATTAGAGAGCCTGCCAGAATGTTGATGGTCACTGCCCAGTTCGCAGCAACATTTTCCAGCCTCACAACGCCGCTTCGAAAAATGAACGAAAACGCCACTGTAACAAAACTAACGATGAGATTGATAATAATTGCTTGTAGAGTTCGATAGTTAAAAACGCTGACTAGAACGGGTAAGCGGAACTCCGCACCACCCAGACCTATCAGTCCGCCAAGCCCCCCAACCAAAGCCCCCCAACCAAATGCCCAAAAATTTCGCATTCAACTCCTCCACTTCGGAACAGAAGTATTATGAGCGATGTGCTTTGAGGTTGAGGTAATCAATAGCAGCATTTAACTCTGACTACCCCACAGATGGTTTCTAGCTGCGCCCTCACCCGGAAACGAAGCCGGATAACTACTGATTGGGCTGAATATTTCCGTCTAAGCTCCTGAAGTAGCGATATAGGCAGAAATGGTTCCGTCTAAGATCCCGATTCGGCTAGTTAGGTAGAAAAATTCAGGGTAACTCCCCTTCATTGCCTCAAAGCTCGATCGCCTCAAACCAGTTCTCGTGAGCAGGTTTAACGAACTCTGCCCATTCCGCCTGATGAAAAAGAGCAGATCTGAAGTATGGGAACAAGAAAGCAAGTGAGTAAAACGATCGACAAGTTTTACGTGAAGCGAATCGCCAGTAACAGAGCGCAGGTGACTCGATCGTCCGGGATGCGTTTGTGCAAGGCAAATTGATGAGCCTTCTGGAGCGATCCGCCCAAAAAATGCTCAACCCCTCGTCCCTTGATTAAATCTAACGGGGGAGGGGTTTGGAGGAGGGAGGTTGGGCTTTGCCAATCGCCTAATCCTTAAATCGCCTAATACTTAAACAGTCCGGCTCCCTGAACTTTGTATCCGGTGGGTTCGAGGATGCGGGCAGCAGCTTGCTTGCCGGAGATGGTTGCGCCTTCCATGCTGTCGATATAGTCCTGAGCGGTGTAGCTACCTGCTAGGAAGAAGTTGGCGATTGGCGTTTTTTGGGATGGGCGGTAGGGGTCCATGCCGGGCTGTTCGCGGTAGAGGGACTGCGCCAGCTTCACCACGCCAAACCAGGTCATATTGAGTTCGCGGGATGAGGGAAACAGATCGTGAATTTGCTTCAGCGCGTGTTGAGCAATTTCCTCGTTGCTCATTTTGATAAACGGATCGCCGGGAGTGAGAACTACCTGCATCAGCGAACCCTGCCCTTCCCGGTAATAGTCCTTGGGACTGGTGAGTGCCAGGTCTGCAAAGCAAGAGAAATCGGCATCTGCGCTGTAGAGCAAATTGTCCATGCCTGCGGCGCGATCGACCTGCTTTCGCAAAGCCGGATCATTCATTTCTGTGACCCAGCCATCGAAGCGCATTTGCACCGTGACGACCGGAACCGCTTCCAGCTTGTAGATGTTGTTAAACTCCTTCCACTGGCGCCATTCCTGCGGCAGCAATCGCTGAATTCCGGGCACATCACAGGCGGCAAGGTAGGCATCGGCGGTAATGGTTTCTTCGGTGTCGCCCTGAGCAATAGATAAACCTGTGACGATCGTTTGTCCGTCGCGTTCCTCAAACAAAATGCGGCGCGTCTGGCGACGGGTGTGGATTTTTGTGCCCCGGTCTTCCAGGTATTTGACGATCGGCTTGTGCAGATATTCGTCGGGGGAGCCTGCCAGCAGATTCAGCCGTGAGGCTTCGGTTTTGGTCGCAAACATCAGGAAGATTGTCAGCATGCAGCGTGCCGAAATTTCCTCAGTGTCGATAAAGCCCAGGGCGAGGGCGATCGGGTTCCACATCCGCTTGAGGCTATTCTCAGAGCCACCATGACGGCGAAACCAGTCGGCAAAGCTGATGTTGTCGAGCGATCGAATCCACTGCATCGCCAGGTCATAGCTCACCAGACCGGGAACGACAGGACTTGTGCCAAGGGCGATCGCATTTTGCAGCTTGTCGATCAGCGAGAGCTGTTCGGTGGTAAAAAATGCCTTTAGCCCGTGGAACGGCGCACCGAGCAAAAACCGGAAATCGAGTTTGCCGACCTGCCCGCCGCGATTAATGAAATTGTGAACGTGTTCCTTGGGCAGCAAATTCTCAAACGCGCCCACATGCTTCATCAAGGCAAACAGGTTGTAATAGTTGTTGAAAAAGACGTGCAGTCCCATTTCTACATGGTTGCCGTCTGCGTCGATCCAGCTTCCGGCTTTGCCGCCGACAAACGATCGCGCCTCAAAAATCTCAACTTCGTGCCCTGCATCGACCAGCTCTACTGCTGCCGCCAGACCTGCCAATCCTGCACCAACGATCGCAACTCGCATTCCGCCCGTCCCCTAAGGTTCTCTTTACATATATTAAAGGAATGGGGAATCCTTGTAGCCGCCGTTTATTGCATCATCTGCTCGACAAAATTGGTGTAAACTTCCCCTTTCAAAAACTGCGGGTTGTCCAGAATCCGCTGATGAAAGCCGATCGTCGTTGAAAGCCCGGTGATCGCACATTCGCGGAGTGCCCGTCGCATTCGCTCGATCGCCGCTTCTCGATTGTGTCCCCACACGATCAGTTTGCCGATCAGCGAATCGTAGTAGGGCGGAATTTCGTAGTCGGTGTAAACGTGGGAATCCATCCGCACGCCAAAGCCGCCGGGGGGCAAATAGCCGCTGATGCGTCCGGGGTTAGGACGAAAGTTGTGGTCGGGGTCTTCGGCATTAATGCGGCATTCGATCGCGTGCCCCCGAAGCTGCACCTGATCCTGGGTCAGGTTGAGCTTTTCGCCCTGGGCAATCCGAATCTGCTCTGCCACCAGATCCAGCCCGACGATCATTTCAGTGACGGGGTGTTCGACCTGGATGCGGGTGTTCATTTCCATGAAGTAGAAATTGCCCGATTGATCGAGCAGAAATTCGACTGTGCCCGCGCCGATATAACTAATTGCTTGAGCCGCTCGAACGGCAGCACTGCCCATTTTTTCGCGCAGTTCGGGGGTGAGGGCTGGGCTGGGGGCTTCTTCGAGCAGCTTTTGGTGGCGACGCTGAATCGAGCAATCGCGTTCGCCCAGGTGAATCACGTTGCCGTAGCTATCTGCCAGAATTTGAAACTCAATGTGGCGCGGACGTTCAACAAACTTTTCCAGATACACGCCTGCGTTCCCAAAGGCGGCTTCTGCCTCGCCCTGGGCTGCCAGGAAAGATTTGATCAGCTCATCCTCCGTCCGTACCAGGCGCATTCCCCGTCCGCCGCCGCCCGCTGTGGCTTTGATAATGACTGGATAGCCGATTTCCTGGGCGATCGCCAGAGCCTCTCTCTCGTCCGTGAGCAATCCATCGCTGCCGGGAACGATGGGAACGCCGATGCGCTGCATAGTTTCTTTTGCAGTGGACTTATCGCCCATCGATCGCATCGCTTCCGGGGTGGGACCGATAAAGGCTATCTGGTGGTCGGCGCAAATTTCGGCAAAGCGGGCGTTTTCTGCCAAGAAACCATAGCCCGGATGAATCGCAGTCGCATTGCGGGTCAGGGCAGCAGCAATAATATTGGGAATGTTCAGATAGCTTTTGCTGCTGGGAGCCTCGCCAATACAGACCGCTTCGTCGGCAAGCTGCACATGAAGCGCGTGGCGATCGATCGTGGAATGCACTGCCACGGTTGCAATGCCCATCTCCTCGCAGGTTCGCAGGATTCGCAGGGCAATCTCCCCCCGATTTGCAATCAAAATCTTTTCAAAATGCATGGGTCGTCGGCTGAGGGATAGGGTCGTTGACCGCTTCCGAATTTCCGTGGCAGATGACGCGCTTACAGCAGCAGCACGGCGACAGCGACATTCTTAAACCGGGCTTCGAAAGTGATCCAGGAAATCATCGTATCACGCGACGGCTGAGGCGATCGGCGTTTCAGACCTCAGCTTGCAGCGCAGCCCGTCCCTGATCAAGGGCGATCAGCATGGCGCGGAATTCAATCTCTCGCTGGAGTCCGTCAATTTCAATCACTCGATCGCCCTCTACCGAATCACTCATTACAATTAGCAGCACCGGATCGGGCTGTTTCACCCATAGCGTTGCCTCGATCGCATCCAGGGAAATCTGGGCAAGCGGTTTGGTATTGCGATAAAAGGTGAGCCGGTTGCGGTTTAGCAGCAGATGCTCTTCAAAGCTGAGCCTTGCCCCCTGAATCAGCAGGACGAGCAGCGTGAAGCCTAACTCCAGGGCGATCGTCCATTTCCACGGTGGGATGAGCAGCCCGATCAGATCAAAGAGCGAACTACTCTCCCCAGGCGCGATCAGCAAGAAATGAAGAAATGCGCCCCAGTACACCATAAAGTTCGACATCCACAGCACAAACAGCAAAAATCCCGTTCTTTGCCCAATCTGTTGAATCAGCAGCCAACCACTAATCCACCGCCAGCGCGAAGAAATTTGCCACTGCTGCGCGGTTCTTTGCACCTGGATCGTTTTTGGAAATGTCTCAGAAAATTCGATTAGTCCGTCGGCTGGACTGCTTCGCATCATTCCCTCGTCGATCGGCTCCCAGGCAAATTTTCCCTGCCCTTCACTCTGCTTGAACGCGATCGGCACATGGAGCTGTCCTGCAAGCGATCGAGCAATATCAAGGGCACGGCTGACCTGCCTTTGCTCATCGACTAATAGCTCTGAGGCATCGCATAGCCGCAGATTGATTTGCCAAACCACGCCGAGCCGATCGTCAAACACGCCGCCGTAAAGTTCGCTGCGGTGAATCGTAATCTGTTCAATTTCGGTTTGCCTCAGCTTCAGATGATTGTGCTGTCCATCGGGAAGCTGCTGATCCCAAACCAGCCAATGCTCGCTGCCATGCAGGTGAATAATGCTGCGGCTGCCTGGCGATCGAAACCGATACCGAAATTCATACAGCGCAATCTGCCGATCGATCGTCCAGATCAGCAGAAAGGCGATCGTGATCGGCTGCTGTAATGTACCAAAGCGATAAACCATCAGTGAACAAACGCACAGCAGCAGAAAGAGCAACGCGGATAAAAGGCCGTCTGTCTGTTTTCCCTTGACCAGTTCAGCCCAGACCACTTGCAGCAGCAGCTGATAGAGGGCAGAAAATCCTTTTTTGATCAGGACGATCGGCTTCAGGAGTGGCGCATAGGCAGGCGGTTGGGCAAAATACGCGCTGCCTTGGAAGTGCATTTTAGGCGGCATCTGGGACGACATTTGGGGCGGCATGATTAGTTCTCACGCTTCAGGCGTTTATGTCAAAGATGCCCGAATTGCGATCGAAACATTAGCCAATGATTGTGACTCCACAAAGCCCAGCCTTGTATTTCTGGAATTTCCGATCGCTTTTATCTATCGAATCCGCCTATCTCGAATCCGCCTATCTCGAATCTACCTATCTGCTCAATTGATTCAACCAATGCTCAGCGGGCGATCGCTAAACCCTTGAACAAACCCTTGAACTGTTTTAATCTATTCGGGTTTTCCCGAATTCTGCTCGATCTTTTCGCGCTCTATTTATTAATGAAGGATGATTAATGAAGGGGAAATGAGGGGGATTTGAACCGCGTAAGCCACAGGTCTAATCCCCTTCCCATCGCTGCCTCAGCCATTTCCTCAATCAAGCGGATTCCATGCAAGCTCAAATTTAATTGGGACGAATTCTCGATCGGTTGAGGCTGGATACAATCGATCGCAATTGAAGTTGCTGCTGATGATGGAGGAGCCGCACGCTGCTAAGACCTTAAGCTAAAGCAGTTCATTGAGCTTCGCACCGTCCTGTGATGCTTGCGCTTATGCCATTCGGATGAGCTGTTATTGTTCACGGTCGCTCACTGTCACGGTTGCTCACTGTCGCTTAAAGGACACTCTCATGGCTAATCAAGACTCGCCAGCACACCCTTTAATTGTCGTGGGTGGTTCAATGGGAGCAATTCACGCATTAATCCAGCTATTGCAACACCTGCCAGACAAATTTCCCGCAACGATTTTTGTAGTGATGCACACTCAGGCACGTCAGTCGCTTGCACTTGCCCAGACGCTACAACCCTGGAACGAAATTCTAGCCTGTGAGGCGATTGATGGCGCGAGCATTAAATCCAGGCACCTCTACACTGCGGTACCAGACCGTCATTTGCTCCTGTCTCTAGAAGGAATGCGTGTGGTCATGGGTCCGAAAGAGCACGGATTTCGACCCGCAGTTGACCCGCTATTTCGCACCGCTGCTGAACACTACGGCAAGCGAGTCATTGGCATCATTCTTTCCGGTGGGCTTTGGGATGGGACAGCAGGACTCGCAGAGGTTAAAGCTCGCGGAGGCGTTACGATCGTGCAAGACCCCCAGCAAGCCCTGGTTCCCAGTATGCCCCAAAGTGCCATTAACTACGGTGTTGCTGATCATATTCTCCCGATCGCCGGGATCGCCCAGTTGCTCGTCACGCTCATTCAGCAACAGGCGCATGAATCAAAGAACGCGCTATGACCCAGAAAGAACCCAGACCCGATGCTGCTCATTTAGAACAGGACGCTCTTGAGCAAATGATGGCAACCAATTCGCCTGCTGGTCTAGGCTGCACAGATTGCGGGGGATCACTGTGGCACGTGAACAGCGGCGGCATAAAGCGTTACCAGTGTCATGTGGGGCACGCTTTTCTTCCCGAAAGTTTGATCAAAAGCCAGGGAGAAGAAGTCGAACGGCAGTTGTGGACAGCGTTACGGTTGCTGCGAGAACAAGCTGTTGTGGCTCATTGGCTGGCAGCAGAAGCGCGATCGCAAAAGCGTCCAGCCCAGGAGATCGAGCAGATTGTGGCACAGGCTGAGCAAGCGTTGCACCAAGCCGAGACATTGCATCAGATGTTGCTGAGTAGTTCGGTGAGTCCGGTATTGGAAACTCGTTCAGAGTCACCGATATCTGATCTGCCAATGAACCAGTGAAACGAGGCAAGTCAAACGGGGCAAATCAAACTGCCTTTTACCCCTGGACAAGGAAGGGCGATCGCGACGCTGCTGTACAGTCCCTTTTTAAAGAACCCTCTTTAAAGAAAATTTCCTCAATCTACCGAAGGTTAGAGGGTAGTAAAGCACTGCATCTAGAATACTGGGACAGGGCAGTTTTTGCGGTTCTGTTTTGTTCTACCTGTCCTAATTGATTCGCTCCCCAATTGTTGCCTCCCAGGATTGCTGTGTCTGCTTCCAACTCCCGTATTCTGATCGTTGATGATTTGATGGACAACTTATTTCTGCTGCAAACCGTTTTGGAGGCAGAAGGATACGAAGTTGACATAGCAGATAATGGTCGGTTAGCGGTAGCAATGGTGGAAGCCAATCCGCCAGACCTGATTTTGCTAGACGTGATGATGCCTGGTATGGACGGATACGAAGTGACGCAGGAAATTCGCCAGAGGCAAGACCTACCCTACATTCCAATCCTTTTAGTGACGGCACATGAAGAGCCTAAAGCGGCTGAAGGGCTGAATTTAGGAGCTAATGATTTTATTCGTAAACCGGTCGATTTTGACGAACTGGTGGCGCGGGTAAAAGCTTTTCTGCAATTCAAAGACAGAATGCATCCTGTCTGATCGCGATTAAAATTTCCCTTGCTGTTCCCAATTCTGGGGGAAACTGAACCATTGCTCCGTTGCAAAGTCCCCCAAGTTGACTCATGTAAGGGGCGATGCAGCACTTTTGATCCCTCTAAAGCAACCTCCTAAAGGAATCCGGGTCACAATCTATTCCTTCCAGTTCATTCTTTTTCTTACCCCTGACCGAAGAAATAGGGCTGAAGAAGTTTCACGATGTGAACTGAAAAATAAAATTTTTATCATGTCTGCGATTGATTCTTTTAATTCTTCGCACTTTCCCGCCCCTTATATTCTGGTTGTGGATGATATCGAAGACAATCGAGCACTGCTGCAAGTGCTACTGGAAGGTGAAGGGTATGTGGTCGAAACTGCGTCAGAAGGCTATGGTGCGATCGCCAAAATCGAACGCCATCCTCCAGACCTGATCGTGCTGGATCTGATGATGCCTGGCTTAGACGGCTGCGGCGTTGCCGAGTGGCTCGCACAAAACTATCCATTTATTCCGGTTCTGGTGGTGACGGGCTGTTCTGAGTTTCCAGATTTCTGTCATCGATATCAATTAGTTGCTGACTGTATCCGAAAGCCAATTACCTTTGAGGAGTTGCTTGAAAAGACGCGAGCTTTTGCAGCAGCCTCACAACATCGCAGGCAATCTATCTATCACTTTCTGGATCGAAATTAAGCCAGGGGTCAGAATCAAACTTAGTCTTTTGTAAGATGAACCAGCGCAGCGTAATGCCTGATGCTCGAAGGCTCACTGCGTTACGGCTTTACCTAACACACCCTACGGTTAATTACTGAGCGATGGTTCAGTTTCCCCGGGATTGGGCGCAGTTCGAATCATCGTATCGCTTTTCAAAAGTCTGATTAGACTCGATCGCCGCTCAACTGTCGCTACGGTAGGCAATATCGTAGACAAAAGGTGATGGGAGAACTGTAATGAGCGAACTATATCATTAGGCGAACTATATAATGAGCGAACTACGATAGACGAACTCTAATGGGCAAACTAATGGGAATGGGCAAACTAATGGTCAAACTGTGATAGGCAAACCGCGATCGTTTACTTTATTGCAAGTGTAAGAACCAGTAGTGTCTATATATTGCTGATTCAAATCTTTATGGACTTGAGAAACTGGTTTCTTGCTCCCGATTGCCCTGTCGACAGAGCTGCTTCCCATCGCCAGAGTTTAAAGATTGCGCGAGTTGCCAGTGGTCTGGTCGTGCTGTTGGGATGCCTGGTTCTGCTTGGCTGGAGCTTGAATCTCGCATTTCTAAAGAGCGTGATTCCAGGGTCGGTGTCTATGAAGGCGAATACAGCCCTTTGCTTTATTTTGGCTGGCGTGTCGCTGGGGCTGCAAACTCGAACCCGCCGCTCTGCCACGACTTCCCTTGCAACAGGCTGTGCAGTTGCAGTCGGTGCGATCGGTTTACTGACGAGCAGTCAGTACGGGTTCGGCTTCAATCTTGGGATCGATGAACTGCTGTTTCGGGATACTCCGCTTTCTCCGGCAACGTCTCATCCCGGTCGCATGGGCATCAATACCGCTATCAACTTTGTGCTGACGGGTGCCGCCCTCTGGTTATACAGTCAGCGAGAGAAACTAAGGCAGCGATCGCATCAGCAAGCCAGGTTCGATCGCATCACTGTGGCTCAAAGTTTAACGGCGGCTGCGGGTTTAATTGCGCTACAAGCGATGGTGGGCTATGCCTATAGGGTTCAAGTGCTGCATCGGGTCAGCAGTCTGACCACCTCAATGGCAGTTCATACTGCGTTCGCGTTTATCCTCCTTTGTGCAGGGATTCTGGCACTGGAAAGCGATCGGGGACTAATGCACACCCTGACTCGTCGAGATTCGATTGGAAGTGATGTCGCCCGCCGATTTGTGCCTGCCACGATCGTGGTGCCGCTGGTTCTGGGGTGGGTCTTTTTACAGGGGCAAGATTCAGACGCTTATGACCCAAACTTCGCGCTGTCGCTGCTGTCTCTATCGCAGATTGCTGTTGCGCTGGGGTTAATTTGGCTGAGTGCTGGCACGCTCGATCAGCTTGATCAGGAACGCAAGCAATCTTCCGAACGGCTGCGCCTCAGCGAGGAACGACTCCAGCTTGCTTTGCAAGGATCAAAGCAGGGAATCTGGGATTGGAATCTCATCACTGGGGTTTTGACCTGGGACGATCGCTGCAAAGAAATTTTTGGACTGCCGCCCGATGTTCCCGTGACCTGGGCATGGCATCTCGACGCGCTGCATCCTGACGATCGCCAGCGAGTGTCTCATGCGGCTGCGACTGCGTTACGCGATCGCGCTGAGTTTGACGAGGAGTACCGCATCTTTCAACCGAACGGCACAATGCGTTGGGTACTGGCACGCGGACAAGGATATTCTGACGCTGCTGGGGAACCTTGCCGCATGTCAGGGACGGTTCTCGACATTACCGAGCGTAAGCACATCGAAGACGCTCGCAGAATCGCCGAACTCAATGACCAGTTCCTCAACGACCTCGATTCGCGACTGCGCCAGCTTTCCGATGCGGACGCAATGGAATGGGAAGTGGTCAGTCGATTAGGCGAATACCTCAAGGTCGATCGCTGTCTGTGGCACAACGTTGACCTGCAAGCAGATATCATCACCGTCGAGCAGGATTGGCGATCGCAGGCAGAAATGCCCAGCATCGTTGGCACGTATCGCTTATCCGAAATGATGTTGCCCAACATAATTCATCAATACCAGCAGACCAGCCACCCTGCTGTCGTTCGGGATGTTGCAACCTGTGAGCATACTGCGCCTTTTGCTCAAAACTATAGGGGGCTGGGAATTCATGCCTTTGTCGCCGTTCCCTGCGTAAGAGCAGGACGCTGGGTTGCCCATCTTACTGTCAATTCCGCCGCCGTGCGCTCGTGGCGATCAGATGAAGTAATGCTCCTTCAGGAAGTGGTGGTGCGGCTCTGGCCGCTGATCGAGCAAACGCGAACGATGCAGGCTTTGCGCGACAGTGAAGAGCGGCTGCGCCTGGCTTTAAGGGCTGCGAACCAGGGCTTGTATGACCTCAACGTTCAAACCGGAGATGCGATCGTCAGCCCCGAATATGCCTTGATGCTAGGGTACGATCCAGAAACCTTTGAGGAAACCAACGCCAGATGGCGCGAACGCCTGCACCCCGACGACTGGGAACCCGTCAGCCGTGCCTATGAAGAATACATTGCTGGGAAACAAGATGAGTATCGGGTTGAATTCCGGCAGCGTACAGTCAGCGGCAGCTGGAAGTGGATTTTGTCGCTGGGCAGAATTGCTGCTTGGGATGCTGAAGGAAACCCGCTGCGGATGCTGGGCACGCACACTGACATTAGCGATCGC
This sequence comes from Leptolyngbya sp. GB1-A1, assembly GCF_039962475.1. NCBI lineage: Bacteria > Bacillati > Cyanobacteriota > Cyanophyceae > Leptolyngbyales > Leptolyngbyaceae > Leptolyngbya > Leptolyngbya sp. GB1-A1. The sequence goes on from NZ_JAMPLI010000016.1 coordinate 52,272, forward strand.
AAGCAAGCCGAACTCGAACGTGAAGAACTGCTTGCCCGTGAACAGGTCGCCCGCCAGGAAGCAGAGCGGGTAAACCGCCTGAAAGATGACTTTTTCTCTGCCTTGTCCCACGAACTGCGAACGCCCCTCAACCCAATTCTGGGCTGGACGAAAATGCTGCAAGGGCGCAAGCTAACTCCCGAAAAAGTGGCTCATGCACTGGAGACGATCGAGCGCAACGTGCGACACCAGATTCATCTAGTCGATGATTTACTGGATGTCTCGCGGGTGATTCAGGGCAAGCTGCGGTTAAGCTTTTGTCCGCTCGATTTGACACTCATTCTGACTGATGCAATCCAAACGGTGGAATTTGCCGCGCAAGCAAAATCTGTCACCCTTCAGTTCAACCCTTCAGAGCCGATTTACACGATGGGCGATGTCGATCGGCTGGGACAGGTCTTCTGGAATCTGTTCTCGAACGCTATTAAATTTACCCCAGAGGGCGGTCAGGTTGAGATTCAACTGTCGGTTTCTCAAGACGGCTTCAGCCGCTTTGCTCAGGTTTGCATTGCTGATACTGGAATTGGGATCGCGCCTGATTTTTTGCCCCATGTTTTTGAATACTTTCGTCAGGCCGAGGGCGGCTCAACGCGGAAGTACGGCGGCTTAGGGTTAGGGCTGGCGATCGTGCGGCATTTAGTCGAACTGCACGGCGGCACAATTACCGCAGATAGTCCTGGGCTAGGACAGGGTGCAACGTTTATCGTCAAGCTGCCCCTGCTGAACGAAGGCGATCGCTTTGAGCCAACCGATTTTGGCAGGCAAGCGGCAGACGACGGAGACAGTCATGGCTCAGCTGCCCAGGCTGCATCGCCCCCGGACGCGATTGCTTTATTCTCTGGGATGACCACTTCGTTCGGTGCTTTGGCGGGCGTTCGCATTGTGCTAGTCGATGACGAGCCAGATAATCTAGAGCTGCTGCGCTTTTTGCTCACCCACGAAGGCGCAATTGTCACTGCCTTTACCTCGCCTTCAGAAGCATTGCGGCACATTGCCCAATCTCCGCCCGACCTATTAATTAGCGACATTGGAATGCCAGAGCTGGATGGCTACGAGTTCATTCAACAAGTTCGATTATTGCCATCGCCACAATTGCAGGCTATTTCAGCGGAAGCTACACTGCCAAAGACGGAAGCTGCACTGCTGCCAAAGGCAATTGCACTCACCGCTTTTGCCCAACCCTCCGATGAGCAGCGAATTCTTGCAGCAGGCTTTCAAGCATATCTCCCGAAACCGATCGACCCGCTTCAGCTCATTGCAGCCGTCAAACAGATTTTGTTTCAACCCTGACGTTCAACCCTAATCCGCAGGCAAATAGGGCATTGCGCGCCTTCTTGGAAGAATTCATTTAATAAAAAAATGGGCAGACAAGATTTGTCCAGCCCACCGTGATGTTTGTAACGTGATATTTGTAATAGGGCGATCGATGCTCAATTCAGACTCTTCATCCGCAGAATCGATCGCCTAACGACAGAATAAGCGACAGAACAGGGCATAAAACAGCCGGAAATTACATCATTCCCATGCCGCCCATACCACCCATGCCGCCCATGCCGCCCATACCACCCATGCCGCCCATGCCACCCATACCGCCCATATCAGGAGCAGCGGCTTTCTTCTCTGGCTTATCGACCACGAGAACTTCGGTGGTGATCACCATGCCTGCGATCGATCCGGCATCTTGCAGCGCAGAGCGAACCACTTTGGCAGGGTCAATAATTCCGGCAGCGATCAGATCTTCATAGGTGTTGGTCAGGGCATTGTAGCCGTGGTTGAAGTCCATATCCCGGACTTTCTCGACGACGACAGAGCCTTCTGCCCCTGCATTGTCTGCAATCTGACGCAGTGGAGCTTCGATCGCCCGCAGCACAATGTCTGCTCCGATCTGTTCTTCTACGTTGAGGGTTTGCTTGAAATCTGCCAGATTCTTAGAAACGTGCAATAGCGTTGTACCGCCACCAGGCACAATTCCTTCTTCAACAGCGGCTTTGGTTGCATTGAGCGCATCTTCCAGGCGCAGCTTCCGATCCTTTAGCTCCGTTTCGGTTGCGGCTCCCACTTTGATGACGGCAACGCCGCCCACCAGTCGCGCCAGTCGCTCTTGCAGCTTTTCGGTGTCGTAGTCAGAATCGGTTTCTGCCAGCTCACGCCGAATTTGGGCAATCCGCTTTTCGAGGGCGGTTTTGTCGGGGGCTTCTGCCACGATCGTCGTCGTATCTTTAGTGATGGTGACGCGCCGCGCCGAACCCAGCATTTCTGCGGAAATGTCATCCAGGCTCAAGCCAATATCCGGTGAGATGACCTGCGCGCCAATCAGAACGGCGATGTCTTGCAGCACTGCCTTGCGTCGCTCACCAAACGACGGAGCCTTGACTGCCACCACGTTCAGCACACCGCGCAGCTTGTTCACCACGAGCGTTGCCAGAGCTTCGCCTTCGATGTCTTCAGCAATCAGCAGCAAGGGTTGTCCGGCACGAGCAACGCGCTCCAGTACCGGAACGAGATCTTGAATATTGCTAATCTTTTCGCTGGTCAGCAGAATCAGCGGATTTTCCAGCTCCGCGATCATTCGCTCTGCATCGGTGACGAAATAGGGCGAGATATAGCCGCGATCGAACTGCATCCCTTCCACCAGTTCCATCTCGGTTGTGAGGGACTTGGATTCCTCGATCGTGATCACACCATCCTGACCAACTTTGTTCATTGCCTCAGCAATCATGCCGCCCACTTCGGGGTCGCTGCCTGCTGCGACGGTCGCCACCTGCTCGATCGCATTGCCTTCAACAGGCTTTGCCACATCTGCGATCGCGTTTACAAGCTGAGCGATCGTCTTCTCAATGCCGCGCCGCAGCGCGACCGGATTGCTGCCTGCCGCCACGTTGCGGAGTCCTTCCCGGATGAGTGCCTGCGCCAGCACGGTTGCGGTCGTGGTTCCGTCGCCTGCCAGGTCTTTCGTTTTTGAAGCAACTTCCTGAATCAGTCTTGCGCCTGCGTTTTCGAGCGGGTCTTCTAGCTCGATTTCTTTGGCGATCGTAATTCCATCATTCACGATTTGCGGTGCGCCGTACTTGGCTTCTAGCACCACATTTCGACCCTTCGGACCTAACGTAATCCGCACTGCATCTGCTAGCGCATTAACGCCGCGCTCCAGTGCCTTCCGCGATTCCTCGTCGAATACTACAATTTTGGGCATACTTCTCTACCATTGCTCCATTGTTGAATTTAGCACTCCAGGCGATCGAGTGCTAATTTTGAATGGAGGGAAATCCGAACTTTAGTGTTTAGAGCTTACCCCTGGCTGCGTTTGATGTCCTCGATCGCTTGCTGAAGGGACTCGATTTCGCGGCGGAGGCGATCGACTTCGCTTTCCCCAGTTGCGCTGATAGAGTCAGAGGGCCGCGGCGGCACGTTGACCGCTCCCTGATTGGTGCGCGGATAGTTGCCTGCTTTGATGCGGCGATAGTCTTCTGAGGTTGCCCAGTCCTGGAGGTATTTCACCCGTTCCACAGTAAACGGATGGCTCAGTGCGCCCTCAGAAATATTGTTATACAGCAAAAATTTGTAGACCTGGTTCAGTCCGTCCTGGTCGAGCTGCTGATAGCGATCGGACTGGCGAATAAATTCTTCCAGGTTTAGCTCGCTAGCATAGCGGACGCTTCCCCCCGCAACCCGCATCATGGAATGGAGGATTGGGTTCAGGTCATCGGTGACGAGCAAGGCTGCGCGATCGGCAGAGAGTTCAGCTTTTCGCAGCCATTCATAAAAGGCGGCAATCAATCCGGTGCTGATCAGGCTACTCAGCCCAAAAGTTGCTCCCGCCAAACCAAAGACCAGATTAATCGCCCAGAGTGCCATTTGATTAAGCGTGGTATGTCCGCATTTGATGTGTCCTAGCTCGTGAGCAATGACCGATCGCAATTGGTCTGCTTCCATCAAATCAAGCAAGCCCGAACTCAGCACCATACAGGGGCGTTCCTGTCCCAGCGCATAGGCATTGGCGATCGGAGATTGGGAGACAAATAGAATCGGCTCTGAGCTAACATCCAAATCGCGCACCGCTTCTTGAAAGATCTGATAAATCGAGGCGTATTGACGTGGACCGACCTCGATCGCATTCCCGGTTAAAAAGACCTGCCTCGGACGCTCGTAGATAAATTCCACAAACTTTCGCGCCACCAGATCAAAGCCGGGAACACTCCGCAGCGTTTGTTCTGCCTGAATATCAAGCGGATGGCGAAAAGCAGTGCTGGAAATTCCAGAATAGGTCGGCATAGGTTAAGCGGCGGTTAAAAGTTGGGATGCTTCAGCGTTAGCGTAGCGCAGCGATTCCTTCAGCAACAAAGGTTACAGCTCGTCAGCTAGTCCAACACACTGCTCAGACATCCTCTCACTTTATTCCTTCTGAGGGATCTCTCGCCAGAGTCACTCTTCAACACTAAGAAGTGAAGTGCCAGAGAAACCCACATGACTTCCAGCGAATCCAGTCCGTCAAATTCAAATCCGGTATTCAACACGCCGCAGCCGACTGAGCTACAGTCCGAAGAAACAAGAGAAGCGGTGCTAGAAAGGCTAGCTGCCCATCAAAGCCAAGAATCAGACGCGATCGATCCAGAATCAACGCCCAATCCAAACGCAAAAGATGCCGCCTTCCTCGATAATGTGGATGGGCTGGAGAACCGCCATATTACCCGGTTAGACAGTCCTCCAGGTTGAGTAGTTTCACTAGCGAAGAGCCTGACTGGAATTTCGTTCGAAGTTCGATTGCAGGGTTAACGCCAGATCTGTATCAGGTTCTACCACTACCACTTCGACTTCCCGTCTGTCGCGCAGCAGCACTTCGCCCAGCACGCCGACTCCAGCTCCACCAAGAATTTCCAGGAAGTCAATACTGCCGAAAATTTCTCCCAAAACTGCGCCTGCGGCTGCCCCGATCGCCGCTCCCCGGAAAATGTTGGGATTGGTGCGGCGGCTCACGGTTTCGGTTCGGGTGATTACATCCGAAGTAGCATTGATCGCAACGGGTTCTGCGTCTTCAAATAAGGTAATTTCTTCAGCCACGAACTGAGTGCCACCCGATGCAGGCTTCAGCTCTCCCTTAATCTGGCTGCCTGCCGGAATGAGCACACTGCCTCTGGTGCTAGTGATATCGCGAGCGACGGTCAGCGTCACGGGCACGGTTTCTTCTGGAGTCAGAACGATTTTCTCTGATTTGTCATAGCGCACCGGAATCTGTGTTCCTACGGCAACCATCGGCGTACGCCAGCTATCGGGGAATCGCTGGGCGATCAAATATCCTTCGGACGAAGCGGCATCAGATTTGGCGATCGACAAGGGAAGGGCGACTGTTGAAGCGGCAATGGTTGCCAGAGTAACGGCTAAACCAGACTGCCAGGGATGAGAAAGCTGCATGGGTTCCTCCAAAATCGAGATCAGTTGAGATCCGCATCTGGATGCTGTTGACTTCAGCAAAACCAGAAAGTTCCTCAATTTTGCTCTAATGTACCCAAATTATTCCTAGCGGGATGGTGAGGCATCAGCAACTACTTCCCGACAGCCTGCAATGCCCAGAGCAGGGTTTTGGCGATAGGCAGCTTCGGGAACCCAGATGCGCACTCGGCGATCGGCAGCGATCGTATAAAGATAGTCCACATCCGGGTGATAGTCTACGCCCACCTTGAGATTCGAGAAATCATCCTCGCAGAACTCAAAGCCAAACCGCACCACCATTTGAGCCACTAAACACTCTGGCGTATCGCTCGCTTCTCCAGAGGCATCCCGCTCCTGCCAAAAGGTTTCGAGAAACGGGGTGAGAATCGCCAGCACCTTGTCCGGTGTTCCTCTGCGGCTGGCATAAACGATCGCTGGATTCCCTTCAACAATCAGATGATACGATTCTGACATTGGCTTACTCCTGCTCGATTCCTGACTGAATTTCTGATTATCTGATTACAAGGTTTGACGCTACTTCTGAGAAACACGGTGCTGGAGTCGATCGGCAGTCCGTAAAATTTGACCTGCCAGCACTGCCGCCCCAAACCCGTTATCAATATTCACCACACCGATTCCGGCGGCGCAAGAATTCAGCATGGTCAGCAGAGGCGCGAGTCCGCTAAAGCTGGCTCCGTAGCCAATACTGGTGGGTACGGCAATCACCGGACAGCCTGCCAACCCTGCCACCACGCTCGGCAACGCCCCTTCCATCCCTGCCACCACAATCAGCACATCCGCATCTGCAATCACCTGCCGATTGCTCAACAAACGGTGAATTCCTGCCACGCCCACATCCCACAGCCGCTTCACCTGAAAGCCCGATAGCTCAGCTGTCACCGCCGCTTCTTCTGCTACTGCCAAATCCGCCGTTCCTGCCGAGAGCAAGGTAATTGTTCCTGGATAGCGGGGTTTGAGATCCGGGGGAACGATCGCCGCAATCCGAGCCAGTCGATAATATTGCAACCCTGGCACGCGCCCCTGAATCTGCCCATAAACCTCCGGCTCGATCCGCGTTGCCATCACGAGGGGGTTTCGCTGCCGCATCGTCTGCATGATTTGCACAATCTGCTCTGGCGTTTTGCCCGGTCCCCAGATCACTTCGGGAAAGCCCGTTCTGAGCGATCGATGGTGATCGAGATTGGCAAATTCATCAACGGGTTCAAAATCAAAATGCTTGAGCCTGTCCAGAGCCGCTTCGGGACTTACCGCGCCTTGGGCGACAGATTGCAAAAGATGGTGGAGAGCTTCGGGGGAGGTCACAAATCGTAAAAAGGAGAACAGTCACAGTTCTTTCCTATTCTACTGGGAGTGCGATCGTGCCGGTGACTTTAAGCGTTTAGAGGTCTTGCCCTGGTAGAGGATTGGGAGTAAATTCGTGCTGTGGTTTAGAAGAGCCGATGACTATCGCCTTCAGGAAGCCCCTAATCTGCGATCGTCTCCAGCAAGCTAATTTTCGATGAGCTAATTTTCGATGAGCTAATTTTCGATTTGCTTTTGCCCGATGCGCGGTTCCGTTCCTGCCAAAAGTCGCCGGATGTTTGCTTGATGCCGCCAGATTACAAAGAGCCCACCAACGATCGCCATGAGCTGATAGGGCAGCGGATAGCCCAGACCGATCATCAGTGCCATGCCTACGATCGCCGCAATAATCGATCCCAGTGACACAATGCGCGCCAGTGCCAGCACGATGCTAAATGCTGCCAGTGCCCCCAGCCCAACCTGCCACGACATCGCCAGAAGTACCCCCAGTCCGGTTGCTACGGATTTGCCACCCGTAAACTGAATCCAGATTGAGCGGCTGTGTCCCAGCAGTGTTGCCAAAGCCGCCAAAGGAACCATCCCGTCTAACCAGGTTTGTGGATCAATGCCCGCAGGCGCAGCAGCAGTAATTATAGGCAGCGAGAAAAACCAGCGCGTGAAAGCGATCGCCGCCACACCCTTGCCGATATCGATTAGCAACACTGCCAGAGCCGGAAGTTTGCCGATCGTTCGCAGCACATTCGTTGCGCCTGTAGACTTAGAGCCATGTTCGCGGATGTCGATGCCCTTCAGCAGCTTTCCCGTCCAATAGCCCGTCGGAATCGATCCACAAAGGTAGGCAACGAAGAGAACCAGGACGCTGTATCCGAACCAAACCGCCATGACGCTTGCTCCTGCTGAATGCAATTCCAGTGTACAGCGATCGATTCCTCAAAAATAAGCTCAAAAAATAAGCCTCATGCCCGCAGACACAAGACCTATTTTGTTTCAATCATTATTCAGCGCTGCCTTTTAGAACAGGCGCGAACTATCGCGAACTATATCGTTCTTCTGCCCAGGGTTCGCCGCGATGATGGTATCCGTTGCGCTCCCAAAAACCCAGATCGGTGCGATCGAGGAATTCCAGCCCGTTGATCCATTTAGCACTTTTCCAGGCGTACAAATGAGGCACAACCAGGCGCATCGGTCCACCGTGGTCGGGCGGCAGCGGCTCGTCAAACAGGGTATGGGCAAAGAAGTTTTCTTCGCGCAGGAAGTCTTCCATTGAAATATTGGTCGTGTAGCCGCCGTAGCAGTGTTCCATCAGGTGAACTGCCTTCGGATCGACTTCGATCTGCTGCATAAAATCGGTGACTTTGACCCCACGCCACTTCACGTCTAGCTTCGACCAAGTGGTGACGCAGTGAAAATCAGCGGTGAACTCCGTTTGCGGCATTGCCATGAAGTCCTCCCAGGTGAAGGTTTTGGGAGTGGCTAAGCCCCAGACTTTAAATTCCCAGGTATTAATATCAACTGTTGGCGTTTGTCCGTAGGTGAGTACGGGAAAGCCGCTTGCAAGATGCTGTCCGGGCGGAACACGGTCTTTTAGCTCAGAGCTTGGTTTTTGGAAGAATTTGCCTAGCATAAGCCCAGTAGAGGTAAGTGAGGGAAAGACTGAACTTGCGGTTGCCGATGCGATCGATCACCCATGACCGAAATCTTTTGACTAGAAGTTAATCTTAGATCAAAAACACAAACGCGGATGGCTGAACGCAATGGCTGCATTGCGCTAGGTACACGAGTTTTAACTGCACCGGCTTTAACTACACCAGTTTTAGGCGCAGCAGTTCTAGCCGTCCCTCTACTGTCAACCTAACCCTACTCTTCTTCCTCTTCCTCGTTCTGTGGATAGACGAAGCTCGTGGAACGACCTGTCAGCACAGACTTGCCCAGGGACAATGCTTTTTGCGCTGCGACAGAAGCTTTCCGCTTCCAGGTGGCTTTGCGCTTATCGCGCTTGGATTTCGAGGTTTTCTTCTTAGGAACTGCCATGGCCGGGAGAAACCGCAAATTACACTACAACCTTTCTAGCTTAGCAGCAGTCGGGCGATCGAGTTCAATTGTTTTTCGGAAGAACTCACCCCCAAGCCAAACAGGTAAACTGGATGAGAAACGGCAACAGAAAAACAGCAATCCGGGCACTCATGACAATTTTTACGCTGCGATCGGTTTCCAAAGACTTTGGCATCAAAGAAATCCTTAGAGATGCCAGTTTCAGCCTGGAAGAAGGCGATAAGGTGGGGCTGATTGGCATCAACGGTTCCGGGAAATCGACGCTGCTGAAAATGATTGCCGGGCTGGAGCCGATCGATCGCGGCGAGATCTGGAAAAATTCGGGCACAAAGATTGTCTATTTACCGCAGCAGCCTGACATGGACGAAGACCGCACGGTGATCGATCAGGTGTTTGCCGACGGCGGTGAACAAATGACGCTGGTGCGCGAATACGAAGAACTTTCTGACAAGCTTACCCATGGGCACGGTGACCCAGAGCGGCTGATGGCCCGGCTGACTCAGGTGACAGGAAGAATGGAGGCGATCGGCGCGTGGGATGCGGAAAACAACGCCAAGAGTATTCTGAGCCAGCTTGGAATTCAGGACTTTGAGGCGCGAATTGGCGATCTGTCGGGCGGCTATCGCAAACGAATTGCCCTGGCATCGGCACTGCTATCTGAACCGGATGTGCTGCTGATGGATGAGCCGACAAACCATCTGGACGCGCTTTCAGTCGAGTGGCTGCAAAGCTATCTCAATCGGTTTCGCGGCGCGCTGTTGCTGATTACCCACGATCGCTATTTTCTCGATCGCGTCACGAATCGGATTATTGAACTTGATCGGGGTGAGCTGTTCAGCTATAGCGGCAACTATGCCTACTATCTGGAGAAAAAAGCCGAAGCCGAAGAAGTCGCAGTCAGCAGTCAGCGCAAACACGCGGGAGTGTTACGACGCGAACTCGAATGGCTCAAACGCGGACCCAAAGCCCGCAGCACCAAGCAAAAAGCCCGAATCGATCGCATCCACGAAATGCAAGCGCAGGAGTTTAAGCAGGCGCAGGGTAAAGTTGCCATTTCTACCGCAGGTCGGCGGATCGGCAAGAAAGTGATCGACCTGAAGAACGTGGGGAAGGCGTTTGGCGATCGTGTTTTGATTAAAGGCTTTACTTACAGCTTTAGTCCTGAAGATCGGGTGGGCATCATCGGCAGCAACGGAGCCGGAAAATCGACGCTGATGAACATCATTACCGGGCGGCTGGAGCCAGATGGGGGCAAAGTTGAACTGGGAACAACGATTCACATTGGCTATTTCGACCAGCATTCCGAGGATGTGTCGATCAACGAAAATCAGCGTGTGATTGATTATCTCAAAGGCGTTGCAGAGCTGGTAAAAACGGCAGACGGCAGCATCATTACGGCTTCCCAAATGCTGGAGCGATTTTTGTTTCCGCCGAATCAGCAGTATGCGCCAATTAATAAACTTTCGGGCGGCGAAAAGCGACGGCTCTTCCTGCTGCGGGTGCTCATGGCTGCGCCGAATGTGCTGATTCTAGACGAACCGACGAACGATCTGGACGTGCAGACATTGGCGGTTTTAGAAGAATATCTGGAAGACTTTAACGGCTCTGTGATTGTGGTTTCTCACGATCGCTACTTCCTCGATCGCACCGTAGACACCATTTTTGCCTTTGAACCAGACGGCACCCTGCGCCAGTATCCGGGCAATTACACCACTTATTTGGACTTCAAAAAAGACGAAGAGCAGAATACTGTGGTGAATGTGGCGGAGAACAGCACGAAGAATCGTTCCGCACAATCTGTGAATGCACCTGAGAAAGAGGCGGAGAAATCGGCAGATCGATCGCAGCAAAACGGAACTTCTCGCAAACTGTCATTCAAAGAGAAACGAGAATACGAAACTTTAGAAGCGCAGATTCCTCAGCTTGAAACTGAAAAAGAAGAACTCGAAAAGCAGCTTTATGGTAATCCGCCCATTGACTATGCAGAGATGCAGCAGCTTACGGAAAAGCTGGCCCATTTGAGTCAGACGATCGACTCTGCGACAGAACGCTGGTTAGAATTAGCTGAACGCTTAGGATAACGAACAGAGGATGGGATTAGCCCAGTCTCAACCATCGTTCCAGTATCCGCACTAGCCAGCGACAGTTTTCTTCGCCCAACCCTTTGCCAATAAAGATCTCGGCTCGACCCACTTGCAGGACGACTACCCTGGCATCATATCGGTGTTTGCCGCTGCCAAAGCTTTTCATCGTTTGAAAAATATCTTCAATGGCATGGGTTGGAGCTGCATCCATTGAAATCAATCTGCCAAAGGGACGCTTATAGATTGAAAGATCTTGGCGATCGAACTCAACAAAGGTGGGCAGGAATTCCCAATAAACCATTGCACAAATCAGCAAAACAATCAGGAGCGCAAAGAACACCACTGGAGGCATTGCAATCAGCGCTGGCAGAACCGGACTGAAGATGCGTCCAACGACCATCAGCGCAATTGCGATCGGGACGAGCATTAAGAGCTGTCGGCGATTCGTTCCAGGGATGGTAATCAGCAGGTGTTCCGGGCTTTGCTGCACAGTAATATCTGCCCCGGTGGGTGCAACGAACGATCGCGTTTCGATCATTTCCTCAATTTTCTCAGGCGGCGGCGATAACACGGGTTTAACCCAATGCACAGGCTGAGGAGATTCAAACTGTAACGCGGTCAGTGCCGCCCTTGCAGTCTGGAAACGATCGCCCACATCCGGTTCTACCAGTCTGCTGATCCATTGCTCAAAGCTGGGATTGAGGCTGACGCGATCGACAAACTGAATCCGTAAATCTTTCTGGGGCAATTCAGCTGGAGATAGACCGGTCACCAGATGGATCAGCGTTGCCCCCAATCCGTACAAATCAGAAGCCGGAACTGCTCGCCCGCCAAACTGTTCAATTGGCGCATAGCCATAAGTCCCGACGACCGTGAACGTTGCCCCCTCTGCCGCAGCCCGATCCTGAACTGCTCCAAAATCCACTAGATAAAGACGATCGCCCTCACCCAAAATCAAATTACTGGGCTTGATATCTCGATGCAAAACCGGAGGGCTAAGTTCATGCAGATAGCACAAAAGCTTCAACAGACTGGTGGCAATGTGCCGCACCTGGGTTTCGCTAAAGTGTTTTCCCTGCTGCAACAGTTGCTTCAGCGATTCTCCTGGCAGATAATCCTGCACCAAACTAAACCAAAACAGACGGTCTTCAACCGTGAAGGAATCCCGGTATTTAGGAATTTGGGGATGATTGAGCTGTTGCAAGACCAGAGCTTCTCGCTCAAACAGCTTCAAATCTTCCCACTGCATACTGTCGCCCAGAGACAGCAGCTTGATCACCACGGGCTCTGGAGGTTGCAGCACAAGGTCGCGAGCGAGCCAGGTTTGCCGCCCAGTCGTTTTTCCAAGCGGACGATCGAGTTGATAGCGTTCTTGAAGAATCTGTCCAGTTTGCAGCATAAGCGATCGAGTTGCGTTAGAGCGGAGGAAAGGGAAGCAATCAGACCGTTGCTAACAGGTTGCTAAGAAGTTGCTAAGAAAGAGTTTGCCCCGCTACTGGCAGAAGACACAGCATGACTACAATCGCAAAAAACTAAATATCTGACAGTGCGATCGCCGATCCGGTAGGATGCTTTAGCGACAGCGTAACGCACGATCCAAACCACGAAATACCCACCGGAAAATCACAACAACCCTTAGCGGAACATTCTCATCACCCATCACCCCCCTCCAAAAACGGCACCCACCCCCCGCATTCCCTAATCCTTCGAGTGCACCCCCTGCGCCACAAATCGGTGAAAACTCGAATACTGCCAATCCACCGCCCGATTGCAACAAAGAACCGGAAAGGTCGCTACAGAGCCAGGGCTATCTTTGATGCGTGACCTGCGTAAAAAAATACGTGCCGCCTGCAATTTTGCTTCTGCGGTAGTAGGGCATGATATGAGGCGAAACGAAGCTGTTCCCCCTTCGGGGTAATCGGGTTTTGTGGAGGAGTATTCCCCGATCGAGCAAATGACGCTGAATTCAAATAAAAGACGATTACGGTTTGAGAGGTTTTGGAGTGAAGCGTTTCGATGTTGGGAGATTATGCGTTAGCGTCAGCGTAACGTATCCTACTCGCTGAATCGATCGCAACCAAATCACCTTATTCACCCGATCGAATGGGTTTCAGCAAATTTTGACCTGATTCAGTAATTCCCACGATATTATCCAAGAAATAGGGTCGTTCAATGGCCACTCCATCACTATCTATGCAAAAACGAATGTTTCGCCGCCAATTGATCCGGTTTCTAATTTCGCTAACGGCTGTGACGGTGACTGCAACTGCCTGCGGTTCTCAGTCGGGAACGGATGCAGGCTCAACAGCAAGCGGAGGTCAGCCAGGCACTCAGCAAAAGGTTGGCGTTGTTTTAGGCACAGGCGGCGAAAATGACAAGTCGTTTAACGAATACACGCTGAAGGGAGCCAGAGAAGGTGCAGAGGCTGCCGGAATGGGATTTTCCTACGTTAGCCCAACGAGCAACAGCGATTTTGAAAAGAACATCGAAACCCAGATTTCTGAAGGCGCGAATCTAATCGTTTCAGTGGGTTTCCAGATGGGCGACGCGACGGCGGCGATGGCAAGAAAGTATCCCGATGTGAAGTTTGTGATCATCGACTATGCCTACGCCCCAGAAAATGGCGGAGCTGACCCTTATCAGGGCGACCTGAAAAACGTCACCAGTCTCATGTTTGCCGAAGATCAGGCGGGCTACCTGGCGGGCGTATTGGCAGGCTGCGTCAGCGAAACGGGCAAAGTTGCCACGGTTTCTGGGATGGAAATTCCGCCTGTGGTGCGGTTTGTGCAAGGCTTCCAGAGCGGTGCGAAGTCGGTGAATCCCAATATTGTTGCCTATAACCAGTACATTCCTGACTTTGGCGACCCGGCGACAGGAAAATCGGTCGGGCAGAACTTCATTAGCCAGGGTGCGGACGTGGTTTTTGGCGTGGGCGGCAACACGGGCAACGGTGGACTGCTCGCAGCGAAAGAGGCAGGCAAGAAGGCGATCGGCGTAGACGTAGACCAATATCTCTCTTACCCAGAAGTGAAAGACGCGCTGATCACCAGTGCCGTGAAAAATATTGATCTGGCAACCGCAAACGCCGTGAAGGAATTTGCTGCGGGTCAGATCCAGCCGGGAATTCAGCAAGCAACGATCGAGACAGGTGGAGTCGGCTTGGCTCCCTTCCATGACTGGGACAGCAAAATTTCCCAGGAGTGTAAAACGAAAGTGACTCAGGCAACCGAAGCCCTGAAAACAAACCCCCAGCTATCAGGAGCGAAATAGCGTGTCTGCCGTTCTGGAAGCGCGAGGGATCAGCAAGCGATACGGTCGGGTGCTGGCAAATGATGCAATCGACTTTATGGCGCGATCGGGCGAAATTCATGTGCTGTTGGGCGAAAATGGCGCAGGCAAAACCACGCTGATGAACTTGCTCTACGGCTTAGAGCGTCCTGATAGCGGCGAAATCTGGGTGGATGGAAAACCGATCGTCCTTGCCAGTCCCAGAGATGCAATTCATCATGGCATTGTCATGGTGCATCAGCACTTTATGCTGGTTCCCGTGTTTACAGTGCTGGAAAACGTAGTGCTGGGCGTGGAGCAAACTCGCGGGCTGAAACTGGGCAAGTTGGGCAGGCTGGAACGGGGAAAACCAGAGCGACGGATTCGCGATCTGGCAGATCAGCTCAGCCTCGATCTGGATCTCAACGCCAAGGTTGCCGACCTTCCCGTCGGAATTCAGCAAAAGATTGAGATTATCAAGGCACTCTATCGCGGCGCGAGAATCCTAATTCTGGACGAACCCACTGCCGTCTTGACTCCCGCTGAAACCGCAGAGCTGTTTGATCTGCTGCGAAAGCTGACTCAGCAGGGCTTGTCGATCGTCATGATTACCCACAAGCTAAAAGAAGCTCTGGCAATCGCCGATCGAATCTCCGTGATGCGCCAGGGTCAGATGGTAGGCAGGGTCAATCCGAGAACGGCAACCGAGGCAGAGCTGGCCGAACTGATGGTCGGACGCAAAGTGATCTTGCAGGTCAACAAGCCCCCTGTTCAGCCCGGGGAACCGATCGTCATTGTGCGCGATTTGCGAGTCTTAGACGATTACCCCTCCGGGAAATTGCGAAGCAACCGCCAGCACATTGCCGTGAACGAGGTCAGCTTCACGATTCGCGCCGGAGAAATTCTCGGCATTGCCGGAGTCCAGGGCAACGGACAAACTGAACTCTCGGAAGCCTTAGCGGGTCTGCGTCCAGTGGCATCGGGTCAGATCACGTTTCTCGGTCAGGAGATCACGACTGCCAGCCCTCGGACGCTGATCGATCGCGGCTTGGCGCACGTCCCCGAAGACCGGGGCAAAAACGGCATCGTCAAATCCTACTCCCTGGCAGACAATATCGCCCTCTGCACCTACTACAAACCGCCTTTCGCCAAGGGATTGCAGCTCCGAGAAGGCGCGATCGTCCGCCAAGCCACCCGCTTGATCGAAGAATTCGACATCCGCCCCGGCAACCCCGGCTATCCCGCAGGCTCGCTCTCTGGCGGCAACCAGCAGAAGCTGATCATGGCAAGGGAACTCTCCCGCGACGCCAAATTTCTGATCGCCTGTCAGCCCACCCGTGGGGTCGATATTGGCGCCATCGAGCTGATTCATTGCCGCATCATCGAAGCTCGATCTCAAGGAATGGCAGTCCTGCTGATTTCCTCCGAATTGGACGAAGTGCTTGCCCTCTCCGATCGGGTTGCGGTGATGTTTCAAGGACGCATTATCGAAACTTTGTCGATCGAGCAGGCTTCTCGCGATCGAGTGGGGCAACTGATGGGCGGCAGTACCCTTTCCTGACGAAGCAAAAGATTCAGCATATAAACCCAAGGGAACCGAGCCAATCATTCTAAGTTTCAAAGTCCCCCAAAGTTGGGGGATTTAGGGGGCAATACAGCACTCCTCACTCCCCTCAAACACCCTCATCTCCCCACTCATCTACCCCTTTCCCACCCGTGCCCTCTACCCTCAAACCCTACCTCCGCCAATTCGGACTTCCCCTCCTCGCCATCCTGACCGCGATCGTCATTACCGTTCCCGTGATCGGCTTTGCGCTGGACTGGAACTGGGCGAAAATTGCGACGGCCTATGGCGGATTACTGGATGGAGCCTTGTTTAAGCGATTTGCCTTCGCGAATACCTTGGTGGCGGCGATCCCGCTGATGTTCACCGGGCTTGCGCTTGCCCTGGGCTTTCGGACGGGCGTGTTTAACATCGGCGCACCGGGACAGTTTTTGATTGGCGCGACCTGTGCGGTTTTTGTGGGATACGCGATTCCCCTGCCACCCCTGATTCACCCGATCGCCGCACTCATTGCCGGGATAGTCGGAGGCGGATTGTGGGGCGCAATTCCCGGATTTCTAAAGGCGCGGTTTGGCTCCCATGAGGTGATCAATACGATCATGCTCAACTACCTTGCATTTTTCCTGCAGGATTGGCTGGTCAAGAATCCGCTGAAAGACCCCAATCCGGCAGTCATCCGCACTCCAGAAATTTTAGCAACGGCAGAACTGCCCCGCTTTTACGATCGCCTCCATATCGGTTTATTTCTGGCACTGCTAACCGCGTTTGGCGTCTGGTATCTGCTAAGCAAAACCACGCTGGGCTATGAGCTTCGCACGGTGGGCAGCAACCCGGAGGCGGCAAAGTATGCAGGCATGAAGCTGGGACGCTTGACGGTTCTCAGTCTTGCTTTATCGGGCGCATTGGCAGGGCTGGGCGGCGCAGTGCAGATCCTTGGAGTCGATCGCGCGATGCCTGTGCTGTATTCCAGCGATTACGGCTTTGATGCAATTCCGGTGGCTCTGCTAGGGCAGAATCAGCCGATCGGCGTGGTGCTTTCTGCGATTTTGTTTGGCGCATTGCGAAATGGCAGCGACCTGATGCAGCTGCGATCGGGTGGCACGGTATCGCGAGAAGTGATTTTTATTGTGCAGGCAGTGATTCTCTTATTTGTGGCAGCTCCGGCGATCGTGCGCTGGCTCTATCGGCTGAGATTGCCGCAAAGCGAGATCGAAAAAGAAGGTGGACTGACGCGAGGATGGGGCTAAGATGGACGACCTGAGTGGATTTCTGAAGCTGGCACTGATTACCGCAACGCCGATCGCTTTAGGCGCATTCGCCGGAATTATGTCTGAGCGGGCGGGCGTCGTGAATATTGCGATCGAAGGCATGATGCTTACCGGGGCAATGGTGGCGCAGTTAGTGGCAATGTACCTGTATCAGCCGCTTCAGAGCGTTTTTGGCGGCGCGGCAGTTCTGGTGAGTTTGCTATTGGGAACGATCGCTGGAATTGGCTCTGGGGCATTGCTGGGCGGTCTGCACGGCATCACCTCAATTCGCTTCAAGGCAGACCAGATCATTAGCGGCACAGTGATTAACCTGCTGGCGTGGGGCATCACAGGCTGGGTGTTTCAACGCTGGATGACCACCGGTGCGCCCACCTCTCCCGGAACCTTTCCGCGTCTGCCGATTCCGTTGCTGAGCCAGCTCCCGATCGTCGGTGATTTGCTATTCAACCATCAGCCGTTGGTCTACACAATGTTTCTGCTAACGGGCGTTCTTTACTACGTCCTGTTTTACACACCGTGGGGTCTGCGGATGCGGGCAGTGGGCGAACATCCTCGCGCAGCGGATACGGTGGGGATTAATGTCCCGCAGGTCAGGTATATTTGCACGATCGTTGGAGGGGCGATCGCCGGGCTTGCCGGAGTATGGCTGACGCTAGAGCAGGTTGGAGCCTTTTCACTTCGCATGAGTGCCGGACGCGGATTTATCGCTTTAGCCGCCATGATTTTTGGTCGCTGGCATCCGGTGGGCGCACTGGGAGCCTCTTTGCTGTTTGGACTCGGAACTGCAATCCAGATTCGAGCCGCTAGCCTCACTGCAACCGATTCCGCCCTGGCGTTGATTCCCTCCCAGGTGTATCAGGCAATCCCCTATCTGCTGACAATCGTGGCTCTGGCTGGGTTTGGCGGCAAAGCGACTCCCCCTGCGGCAAGCGGTCAACCCTACGAAAGCCATCAATAGAAAATCCATCCCCCCGATTTCCGTCGATCGAAAGACGTGATTCCGCCAGAGGTCGTTACGGTGAAAGTATCTCTCATCACCCGAATCGTCCTCTATGCTCACCGCGACGCCTAATACCACCCCGACCCTCGAAGCCGCGCAGCAAGCTTTTCAGCAGTTTATCCAGTCCTGCTCGAAATCCGATCGCCTTGTAACGCTGCATGATTCAGATGCAGATGGACTGACCGCCGGAGTCGTGTGGCAGCGTGCCTTTGAACGCATGGGCTTTGAGTCTGTGGTGCGGGTTGTGCCCGATCGCGAACGCAATGCCTGGACGACCGCAAACCAGCAAAAAGTACAGGCAGCCAACCCTGATCGTCTGTTTGTGATGGATCTGGGCAGTCAGGATCAGGCGGTGATTCCGGGTGTGCCGACCTGCTTTATTGACCACCACCATCCCGAAGGCGTGCCCGCAGGCGATACGCTGATCAGTGCCTACACCTGGGAACCTGTGCCCAATACGTCTTTAATGATTTGGGAGCTGTGTCGATCGCTCGTGGATATTGCTGATCTCAAATGGATTGCCGCGATCGGAACTGTGAGCGATTTGGGCGATCGTGCCCCGTTCGAGCTGCTGACTTCTGCCAAGAAAAAATACACTGCTAAGTATCTCAAAGAAGCCACTGCGCTGATTAATGCTTCGCGGCGAGCAGGCGAATACCATCCTGAAATTGCGGCTCAGGCATTGCTGAATCACATGAATCCGAAAGAACTGGTCAACTCAACCGCGCCCGAAGTCGAAACCCTGCGCCAAATGCGATCGGAAGTGAAGCAAGAACTCGAACAAGCCCGCCGCGCTGCTCCCACCTTTGCTGGAAAAGTTGCCCTGATTCGGCTGCATTCGCCCTGCCAGATTCACCCACTGATTGCCCAAAGCTGGCGCGATCGACTGCCCCAATACATTGTGATTGCCGCGAACGACGGCTATCTACCGGGACGAGTTAACTTCTCTGCGCGCTCGAACAGCCAGAATGTCCTCGAGTTTCTGCAAAGCCAGCCCATTAGCGACGGCGAAGGCTCATTTGGGCACGGTCACGATCAGGCATCGGGGGGAAGTTTGCCCGTCGATCGCTGGAATGAACTGCTGAAGCAGCTTGGCTTTTCAAAGCAGGTTTTCGCAAAAGCGTCTTGAGCCGACTTGAAGTTTGATAACCCGTGCCTGATTCAGGGAAGATGTCATTGCTCAGGCTGGGAGTCTTGAGCGAGAGCTTGAATATCCTGATGGGCGCATTCTAGCTTTGTTTGTGTTGCTTTTGTTTCTCCTTTAGAGGACTCCATTTCTCGCACCTGCAAGCCATCCCTTTTCACGGGCAGGTTTGGCTATTTTGCCTGGCAGTTCGTCCGGCGATCGACGTTGCTGCCTTCTGCGATCGCTGGGAGCTAAACGATGGTAACCTTTACAAAGCTTTAGGAGATCTGAAAAAAAAGGGCATTGTCATCTCTATCTCCAGCCAACTGAACCTTCAACTCTCCTAGTCTTCTCTGGAGTAGAACTGCTGCTTGCCCAACTTCAGGGTGCGCGAAGCCGGGTACATTATCTGTTGTGATCTGGGCTGATAGTGGAAAGCAGGAACCGGGCTCTATCCACTTTGCTATGGTTACTAACCTTTGGATTGAGCAAAAAGGTAAAGGTTAGGGCATGATGTCATCCAATCTTAAATTCAATCCAGGAAATAGAGTGGAGGCGATCGCCTCTCCCATCTGATATCGTTGTTGAGCATATTCCCCATTTACCAATTGGCAAACAATAAACGTAGGTTGTTTTGGTTTCCCGATAAAGGCAATTCCGCCTAAACCCCGGAAATCTACAATCCAATACTCCGAGATGCCCAGCAGTGCATATTCTTCCACCTTACGGGCATAATCATCCTGCCAGTTAGTACTCACTACCTCCGCTACTAACCGAATCGCTTTACCACTTGTTAAAACAGGCTGTTTCTCCCAAAGCGGTTCTTTAGCCAACTCAGCTTCATCCAGCACAATTACATCAGGACGGAGGGCTGTCGCTTCAGTCTCAGGTGGGCGAATCAAGCAGTTTTTAGGAATTGTCCATTTCAAGTTCAAACGCAAGATCTCAGCGAATAACCTCCCAGCCAGTTTTCCTGAAGTGGATTCGTGAGGTCCGGTTGGTTCCATGTCGCGCAGTTCACCATCGATTAGTTCATATCGTGGGTCATCGCCATACTGTCTTAGAAAGTCTTCAAAGGAGAGGATTTTAGAGGATGTGTAAGTCATCATTCACCCCATTGGGCTTAGCTTTCAAATACAGATCAAGTACCTTGTTCCCAATTGCTTCCGCCGCTTTCTCAAACACTGACATTAGATCCTCCCCAGTACACGCTTACATTTAGAGGGCATATAAAGGGCTGAGACTCTCAAAAAATGGTGATTTAAGGTCAGCAGAGCAATACCTCCTAGCTTTGCTAACTCGATAAGGGCTTCTAAGCATTCCACTCTCCACTGCTCTAGCTGGTCCTCGTACTGAATCAATTCCTCACGCTCAGCTTTAACTAGTTCGCCCTGCTCACAGCGATCGCGCAACTCGTTCAACTGCTGCTGCTCATCCGTAGGAAGACAACGCTGGAGCACGTCAATCAAAGCCACTTCTTCAAGACTAGCTACAGCTTGCTGCGTAGGTTCAGATAAAAACTCCAATAATTGCACCAAAGCAGTGAACCGATTGGTCAGCAACCGCTCAATCAGTTCGATCGCCCTTCTACAAATATTGGTAGCTGGAGTCATAGAACGCTAAATAGATTTGTGCTTAATCCCAATTGTACTAAAGCTCATCCCAAAGCTCCTCAGGTAGGGTATAACCCAAACTTAAGATTTCTTGTTTTGACAGGTGAGGGCAATAGCCGTTCATCTGATGAATTGAAGGTAGTCTGGACTGTAAAAACAATTCAGGAGCAAAAGGTTGCTGTGGAGTGTGAAACATTAAGTCGTCGCGTTTTTCCACCAGCTTGGTTGGCACGGTATGAGTGAGCAACCGAATAGAGTTGAGAATTTCCAACTCTCTCAACTACTTGGACAATACCTCAATCTTGAAAAGTTCTGCACTTGCACTCAAACCTACCAGAAGTATGCCGATCAGATTGATCCGTACCCCAAGAACTTAGAAGAGACTATCCCAGCACTAAAAGCTTTGTGCCAACACATCCTTGACCCCGCGATTACTCACTTTGGCATGGAGCAATTTCAGTTAACCTACGGATTCTGCTCAAAGGATCTGAAGCGGTTCCTGGCTCAGAAAGACCCAGAGACAGGGATTAAGAATGGACGGGTTGATCCGAGTCGTGACCAGCACATGGCCCATGAGAAGAACCGAAATGGCAAGTATTACTGCGATTGCCTCGGTGCTGCCTGCGATTTTCGGATTGTGAAGTTGGAGAGCAATCGTCTTGTGGAATGGATTCTGGAACAGCAGTTACCGTTTGACTCGCTGTACTACTACGGGGGCGATCGACCCATCCACATCAGCTATAGCCCAAAACAAAGGAAAGCTATTTGGGTATTTACCGATGGAGGAGTACCCACAAGGAAAGGGATTGAGCATTGGATAAAAGCACCAACTTAATGGAGCTAAAACTTTATGTTTCCTACTGATGGACAATCACAGAGTCCCTACTCAATTCAATGTAATTGTGCTGAGATAGCAAATTAACGATGAGGGATAGATTTGTAGTGAAAAGAATTTCTAAGTCTGCGTTTTTGATATTTCCCGTTGTGACGAGCAGAAGTTTATAGAATTCATTTGATATCTTTTTAGGGTGTAGCTAACCGCTTCAGCATGAGCCGGATAAAGCAAAGATTGAGCTTTGCCCTCGCATGGTCTAAAGTCCACTCAAAGTTCTTCACTAAACTCTTGCACCGCTCCACCCAAGCATTCGACCGTTCCACAATCCATCGAGTGGCTACTCGGACAAAGCCAGATTTACCCTGAGCCTCCTTTTGCGCCTTCGACGGTTTGGGAGAACGCTCAAAGCGAATCTTCGTCATAATCTGGGGATAAACGTTTTTAAGCGCTTGCTTGATCTTGTCTGGATGATACCCGTGGTCTATGAGGATTGTAATCTTGGGAATATTGACAGGTTTCGCTTTGAAATAAGCGATATTGTTCGAGAGCATCTCAATCAATCCCTGGTCATCTGTCACATTTGCTTTGGTGCAGTGGGTAAAGAAGGGAAACCCTAAGGTATCCACTGCTAGATGTCGTTCCATTCCATTAGTTGCTTTGTAATGACAGAACCCTTTGGAGGCAGCACTCGCATTGCAAGTGTTCTTCACTGCCTGAGAATCAATGATGATTAGGGTTGTCCACTTCGGTTTTTTTGAACCTGTTGCCGCACTTTTTGATGAAGTGCCTCGAGAATCTGGTCGAGAGCTCCAGTTTCCCGCCACTGCTTGTAGTACCAGAACACGGTGGAGTAAGGGGGCAGATCTCTCGGCAGGTCACACCAGTTACAGCCATTCTTGAGCTGGTAGAAGATGCCATCAAGAATTTGACGTTTAGTCCACAATGGTGGTCTAGTCTGCTTCTTGGACGGCAAGAGTGGCTCAATAATTTTCCATTCTGCATCGCTCAGGTTGCTGGAGTATGCCATTTTTGCTTTAGTTTAATCCAGCATCCTCAAAGATCTCAAATGAGTTCTATAGGAGTTGAAGTTTTCAAGGGCAAGGGCAAGGAAAATCATTTAACCAGCGGCATAATCGGTAAATTGACGCATAAAGGGTGGTTGAAAACCGAGAACAATGTCTTGAGTGGGAACGCCCAGGGCAACCAGTTCCGCTGCGATGTCATCTTCTGTGCCATTCCATTGAATCCAGATTTTGTTGTCTTTAATATCTAAATGAAGGACAGGTCCAAAAACATGGCGTTTGTTATGCCAGCCAATATAGATAAGTTGGTAGTGATCTTGTGTTTGATCAAACAGCGTCTGCGCTTCCACTTCTTGGTCGCTGCCACGGTTTGCTTTTTCTGTTAGCAAGGTTTGAATAAAGGCTCGGTACTGATCTAAATTTGCCATTGCACGATCGCCTCCTGTTCAATGTCATAAACTAAAAGATTGAGTTGACTGTGAAACAACAGACTGAATGAAAGGGAGTTTAAAGAAGTCGTTGTAGGTGTTTTGGGGAACTGCAAGATATAGAATCCGTTCTGGATCTGCGTCTTCTAAGGCATAGCGGTAGTTAATGAATTGACCGATCGCCAAATGAAATTTAGAAATCGTAGAAGCACCAATAAAGCTTTTGATTTCAACGGCTATTTTTTGCCCCTCTTTTTGAGCAGCAATAATTTTTTCTGCTCCCAGGTCAATATACATATCAATCACGCCTCCAATTCGAATATGAAGTGGATCATCTGTAATAATCCACCCATCTTTTTCAAGAGCAATTTTGACGGCATTATGAAATAAATCTCTGGCAGACATTTCTCCTCTTCATTCTCCCACTGCAATTCCTTCTACTCTATTATCTCTTCATTCTCCCACTCCCTCATTTTGCCTCGCCTTAAACTTCATTGCAGCCCAGTCACTGGGAGCTTCAGACACTCTGGCACTGCTCTTCTTAGAGCTTGCTTAACTGCCTCGACATTACCCGCCTCAACGGCTTGTTTCAAATCGCGATCGCGGTGTGCGGCTTGAATTGCAGTTTCTTTATCACGGGAACTGGTATCAAACACTCTTTTTAGATCTTTGAGAATGCCGGAACGGTTGGAAGCAAGCTGATATTGGCGTTCGGTATCGAGCAGCTTTGTCATCAGTTCGAGTTGCATGGAATCACCTTCGCAGAGTTCTTCGAGGAGCTTCCATTCATCAATTCCTAGTGAGTTTTGATTGGAGTTAGGGCGGGGAACGGGCTGAAATTTTGCATCCATTGGTCATGATCAATTTGTGCCAATCATGCGACTGGCAACACTAATGACCTCCGGTGAGTTCTTGATGACGACTGGGCGGCTCCATTCACTACCAGCGATAATGTTGCGGTTATGCAGCAACAGGATCATTCGCTCAACAGCTTGACGAGAAGCGGTTAAGGTCATTTTCACAGGCTCCTCGTGTGGGGAAGATTGAGCAGAATTGGCTTCAGGTGGTTGCCCCGCATCATTCGCAGAATCTCTGTCAATGAACATTACAAATACTCCTAAAACGCAGGAAAGACTGGCACATTAAATTGTCACAGTCCAATTAGTCTTTATATAGGCTACCACAGTCCAATTGGACTGTATACGAAGATGCAAAGCTCTGACACGATTGATCATGCTTGAGGTAAACCGTGTTTAGAGAGTATGGGGAAAGCGGGTAGAGTTCTAAAAACAGTCATGCAGAGCTACGGCATTAGTCAGGGAAAACTAGCCGCAGCGATGGGGATTGGTGCATCTAATGTTTACCGATGGGCCAATGAGATCCGAGATCCCGGATCTGAAACGGTCATGAAAATTTTGGAAGCACTTGAGAACTTAAACCCTGATGCTGCCACAGAATTTAGACAGCTTTATATGAATCCTGATTCAGAGACAGGGACAGAATCAGATTAGGCAATTTTCCAGAATGCGCGATGCCACTGAAGAGAATCAATTCTTGGATTGTAAATCTTCTGGTTTGGCAGAAGAATAGCTTCTCCATCAAAATCTTTTAGTGGTCGTATATCTGTTGGGCTTTCTTCATGGAAGCGCTCGCGTGGAATAATAATTTTGTAATCATCACCAATACCAAACCAACCACGATCAAATGCCCAATGATGATTTTTACAAAGAGCAATTCCATTATCAAAGCGATCGTCGTGAAACTCTGAAAATGGTTTGATATGCGCTCCATCTACAATGTTCTGACTATCTTGGCTAACGATCTTCAAACAGCAAAGGGCACAATGTTGTAGATACAAGGAGACTACGTTACGACGGAATGCAGCATTTCTAACAAATGTCTTATCTTGGTCTTTAATATCTTCTGTTGTGTAAACAGCACCGCCTTTTTCAAATAATCTCAACTGAATATTATCTAGCTCATCAACTTCATAAAGTTTTTCTAGCTGTTGTGTCTTTGCTGGAAACCATGTTGAAACTAGAGTTTCAGCCAAATGAACCCTTGAACTCACATCCTGTAAATACTCAAATAATTCATCATCTACATACGCATATTTAACTGTATTTCGGAGTGCTGATAAACCTTTAATTTTAGTTCTACTTGCAATCGTTGCCTCGAAACCAGGATTAGGCATAAGATGCCAAAATTTATCGCCTGTGAGATGAAAGAAAGGTAAGGAAATATCTGAGCGATGATCAGTGGTTACTAAATTTGACCAGTATTTGAGGAATGTAGCAATTAGCTCAGGAGTTAAATAGATTTGATTATGCTGTATTCTACCTTTGTCAAATTGTTCAATCACAGAGAGTAATAGAGTTGGTTTGTGTGGTGCAACTCCATGGGCGCGATCGACTCCTAGCTTTGTAAACTTTTTAGCGTAGTAGCTTAGGTCTTTCTTCATCGCTAGTTATAAAGCTCCCAATAGCCATCTCTGAGGTACTCTGGCGGATCTCGAAATTCATCGCTTTGCGAAATCTCTTCGACTAACTCAACCTTATCCGGAAACCATCGAGCAACTAACACAGTAACTAAACTACTTCTTAGAATTGGGTCTTGTAGAAATTCAAATAGTTCTTCATCTAAATACGCATATTTAATTGCTTGCTTGACTTCTGCAAAAGTTTTCAACTTCTCTTTAGAAGAGATTAGTTTTATATAACCTGGATTTGCCCATAGATGCCAAAACTTGCCACTTCTCATGTGAAAGAAGGGTCTAGAGATATCAGGATTGTGGTTGAACGAGCCTAGATAACTCCAGTATTTAAGAAATGTTTGAATCAGTTCAGAAGATAAATAAATTTTGTTCTCTGTAATAATTTCTCTTCTAACTTTTTCAATGACGGATAATAACAAAATGGGTTTATGAGGGGCTACACCATGAGCACGATCGAGCCGTAAACGTTGAAACTTTTTTGCATAATAGCTCAATGCTTCAATGTCTCTTATTGCTTTTTTATGTTCATCCTGAGGCATATCAAAATAGTTGATCTAGATCAAAGTCTTCTGTATCATCCTGTTGTTTCTGCTTCTCTAAATACAGGATTAACAGAGTTCGCTCTAAAGGCTCCTTAATTCCATACAACTCCCTACTCAAAATCTCAAGTCCACCATTCGCATACTCTTGAAATATTTCTACTCTTTGAAGATCAGTTTCTGGATCAGAAGCCAGAATTTTGGGATCGTTGGTTTCAGCGATCGCGATCAAATCAATAATCGAACGATCTCGAAACTGCTCTTGCAATACGGCATCAGGATCTTTTCTAGAAAACTTCCCTAAAGGAACTTTTTTCCTGTGTTTGAAGCCTATGGCCGCAGCAAATGTTAAGACATCGGCATAAGTTGAGAATAAGCCCGTTCCGTCTTCTTTAGCTCTCAAAGCTTTGACCATCTCTGCTTTGTCCTGAGATATTTGAACCCTGGCTAAAGGCATCTGTGAATTAAATAGAAGCTATTCAGTTCTTATAACATTAAAAGCTCTCAGGGCTTTGACCAGTTTTGCTTTATCTTTTGCAACCTTGATGCGGATATCTGCCATTTTGAGAGCTGAATGGGTGGATAATTAAGGTGGGGCTGTCTTTAGGATTTCCAGGTTAGGGTGCTGGAGTTACAGCAGATGAGGCGATCGCTTTCAGTAGATAAACTAGGCAATCAGTTCCTTGCGCGATCGTTGCAGGTCACTGATCGCTTCCTGCTTGTAACAGTTGCTCAACCGTTAAGTCAAGTTCAGGAAATAGTGTAGATAGGAGGCGATCGCTTCCCTGGTATTCCACCGACTCATACAGCCCATCAACCAGCGTTAGCACCAACACTCGCTTTTTCATTGGATCAATAATCCAATACTCAGGAATGCCTCGCGCTGCATACTCCGATCGTTTAAACCGATAATCCCGATCCTCATTTTTCTTGCCTGGAGATACAACCTCGATCGCTAATAAGGGAGCAGGCATATCTCCTGTAATCGTGCTGTGTCCTGATGCCAATAGCGATGCCGCCAACTCCTCCCCCAAAACCATTAAATCCGGCATTCGCACTCGACCCGCTACAACAATCTCAATATCCTTGTGTCGTAACCATGTCACTGGCACAAATCGCGCCAACGATACCAGCAGGAATACAGAAATCCTGGCATTGAGGTTGCTTTCGGGCGGCATCTTAATGATTTCTCCATCTACAAACTCTTGCTGCCCTTCATAAATTTCTTCTAATGCTAAATAGTCTGAAATCGTCTGTTTTGTAACAGTCATCCCAAATCCTCCAACTCGCCATCCTTCGTACTCCTTACCCCTCAACCTCCACTCTAACGCCGCTCAACCTCCACAACCTCCGTCCATTCAAACTCATTCGGGCTTTGCCGCACCAGTGGGTAAGTTTCTCCATTTAAGACGATCGCCTCTGGCTCACAGTCAGGCTTTGCCGAGTTAAACACCAACACATATTCCTTGTCGATGTAAGGTTCCATTTCCGTTTCCACCTCACCGCGCCACTGTGTCTTCGTTGCCAACACCACTAACTGATCCGCCAACATGGGAATCAACTTCGCAATCTGCCGCCGATAGTTCTCATCCAGCGTCCCAAAGGGCGAATCCATCACGATTGGAAAACTGCTGCTATCCAGCCCAATCAGCGAATGCTTCTTACTCCAATAGCGCACCCGCTCAATAATGCTGCCAATAAACGACAGACTGAGAATCTGGTTCTCTCCGGTTGAAGGCGCAGCAATACTCTCACCATCGGTTAAATTTTCGACTAGCACCAGTTCATAGTTTTCCGTCAGTTTAGGAACCTGCGTCTTAAAAGACACCTGCCGGAAAATCTCTCGAACCTTCTGTTCCAACACCACCCTAAACTTGCTATCTACCCGCGATCGCACTTGGGTAAGGCGATCGATCGCATCATCTGTCGCCTTCATCTGCCGCTGAATCAGGGCCTGTTGCTTGCTCTTTGCCTTCAGGTCCTTGATCTGCTTGTTCAGATCGCCAATCTCTCCTTCGCACTCCTCAATATCCCGCGCCACATTTTCATCTTCCCGATGCAGGTCAATGATCCTGTCCTCAATCTCCTCCAGGCGTTTTTCCAAACCACTGACATTGACATCTTCGCTGCCCTTCAACTGCTCCCGGATGTCGTCAAGCTGGTTCTCTAACGTCGAAAGATGTCGCCGCAAATTTTCGATGCTGGCTTGCTCTTGCTCCACCTCTGCCCAAAATTCTGGAATTTGTCGCTCAATACTGTTCACCTCACCGCCCATCTGAATCACCGCTTCCTCGACCTGCTGAATCCCAGAGCGATCGAGCCACGATTCTACCTGCTTGCGAGCCTTTGTCCCTTGCTCTAGTTGGGTGCCGCAGATGCACGCCCCATCCTCCAGCAAGTCTTCTACAAACTGTTGCTTAATTCCGGCAGGCAATTCTCCGCGCTGCCGCAATTCATCGGCGAGATTGCGAAACTGGGCGATCGCATCGGTGAGAAACACCATATATCCCCTCGCTGAGATCGTCCGTCGCAGCTTATCTTCACTGCGATCGAGTTGTGCCTGAATTTCCTCCTCCTGTCGCTTCAGATCATCCCGCCGCTCCTGAATTTGCCCAACCTTATCCAGGTCACGTAGCTGCGCGGTTACTTTCTGCTTCTGCTCCTCAAACGCCTCCAGTTCAGATGCAATTTCCTCCCGTCCAGCCTCCAGTTGAGCCTTCTCCTCAATCAGGTCTTCTTTCTCTTTCACCAGTCGCTTTGTTTCTGGATCGCCAAGCTCTGCCAGTTCCTTGTTGAGCGATCGGTAGGCTTCCTTCAAATGGTTAATGGCCCGATCCAGCACCTCCACGCTCAGCAGTGTCCGAATGGCTTTAGAAATCTCTGATTTGTTTTCTGATTTGACAATGCGATCGATCCGCTCTCCATCAAAAAAGAAGTAGCGATGCAAACTCTCTGGCAAAACCTGCCCCACTTTGTCTTCTGGCACCTCTGGAGGCTGAACCAATTTGCCATTGATCTGAAGCGCAAGTTCTCCCCCCTGTTCGATCGGCAACTCACCCGAATGCGACTTCTCGATGTAGCACGATCGTCTAGCACGATAGCGATTGCTGTTATGCTCAAACACAACCTCGACCCAGCAATCAACTCGTTTTCCTGAGGCAGTTTGGGCAATGGCTCGTTTATTAATATGCTGCTCTGGCGAAGCAAATGCCCCTGTATGCTGACCGTATAGCACCCAGGTAAAGGCATTGAGCAGTGTGGTTTTACCTGCCCCGTTATTACCATGAATGACTGTAACACTACGTCCCGGCTGCCCCGCCAGATTAATCTCCACTTCTCCCCAAAACTGACGGAAATTGAACAGCTTCATCGAGACTAGCTTCATTTCACCGCATCCTTAATAATTTGGAGAATATCGGCTTTCACCCTGGGTCTATCCGAGTGTAAGTTCTCTTTCTCCACTCGAATCACCTCCCGAATAATTTTTTCAACTTCAGGGGGCGCAGTCGTAATCGGTTCTTCAATGTCGTTATAATCTGAAGCCATACTTACTTAAAGTTCTAATAATTGATACCTTTCTTGCAGCAGTAGCAGTACTTTTCTAGCCTGTCCGCTATTGACAGCTAAATCGGCGAACTCAACAAACCGCTTCAACTCCTTTCGCAGTAAATTTCGCTCGATACTCCAAGATTCCCGTCCCAAATCAGGAGGTATCACAATCATGTCAAACAACTCAGCCCTTTCTTTGCCTGGACTCGGACGCAGAATCCGCCCCCGTCGCTGGATGAACTGCCGAGGGTTGCTACTACTCGCCAAGATCACAGCAGTTTGAATGGCTGGAATATCCACGCCTTCATCTAAGCAACGAATCGCTACCAATCCCTGTAGGATGCCCTGCATGAATTGGTAGCGCAGTTCTTCCCGCTCCTCCAGGCTAGTTTCGGCTGTGTAAGTTTTAACTCGGTAGCCTAACTCGTCTTGTAGCAAAGCCATAGCCGCTTCAAGTTGACGAATGCTCTCTTCAGTCAATTGGTCCTCAACAGAACCGTCACCACAATAGAACAAGGTATGACTGGTTTGCAGACGCGTGGACATAATTTGGCGCAAAGCATTTAGTTTATTGGCTGCTGCTCCTACAATCCGCGCCCGTTGCATCAGTAGCGCCGTTAGTATCTCGTTGTCATCTGCATCGCCTCCGATCCCAATGGCGCGACCAATGCGACTGGTGAGTTCCTCATATCGCTCAATCTCAGGCTCTGTTAACTCTACTAAAACCGGATAATAAAGATAAGGAACTAACGCTTTAGCAGCGATCGCATCTTTCAAGGTAAACTCTGGCTCCAAAACAGAACCAAAGTATTCAAGCAATCGCTCTGTACCGCGCTCATCAAAGTATCGTTCAGGCGTAGCCGAGAGCGCCAATCGTAGTTTAATTTCTTGGGGCAGGCTTGACTCTAAACGGGTTGCTCCTAAGTTGTGTGCCTCATCCCCAATGATGAACGATCGCTTCGGGAAAAATTGCAGTTGAGACTGGAGGCTGTCTCGCATTAATGTTGCATTCGTTGTAATCACAGTAACAAACTGTTGATTTTCTGAAAGCACTGCTAATAGTTGAGATTGCAGTTCTCCTTGCCAGCTTTTCACCGTTTCAAATGCCAGAATG
This sequence comes from Leptolyngbya sp. GB1-A1, assembly GCF_039962475.1. NCBI lineage: Bacteria > Bacillati > Cyanobacteriota > Cyanophyceae > Leptolyngbyales > Leptolyngbyaceae > Leptolyngbya > Leptolyngbya sp. GB1-A1. The sequence continues at coordinate 83,016 of NZ_JAMPLI010000016.1, forward strand.
GGTTGTAAGCCAAACTGACGAGCTTCTTCTGCCCACTGAGTCACCAAATGTCGGTAGGGACAGACGATCAGTAACGCCTGGAGCGGTTTATCTTGCTCAACACTTGTCCGATACAGTTCAGCCGTGATCGCCAGAGCCGTGATCGTCTTGCCACTCCCCGTTGCCATCTTCAACGTGCCTCGTCCCTTGTTGGCAAACCAGTTGGCGATCGCCTGCTGCTGGTAAGGACGTAGCTTTAGCCAAGAGGGGATTTTGGGCACTCCCTTAAGAGGCAAGCCGGAAGTGGAATAGCCACCGCTTGGCTCTGACACTCTGGGTTCTATTAACGGCGGCTCTCTAGGACATAGTCTCAGGAGATTCTGCTGCACCGCTTCTGGAAATTCCAGTACATCCAAGTTTTCAGTCCGGTTATCCCAAAGGCGCTGAAAGTTCTCAACCTTCCGCAAAGCTCTTCTACGGAAGGGCATATCCCACGAGCAGTAAACATCGATACACTCAAAATTCTCAATTAAGGCGCTGTAGCTCTCATTAGCTGATCCCATAAATGTGACGAAATTACCCTCGCTGTCGGAGAAAATCCCTACTTTCTCGTGATAAATCCCCCGGTCACGTATCTTCTTAGGGACAGCAAGCTTAATTTCTAGAAATCCCTTAGCCAGTAGCCAGGCAAGACAAGTCAGGCGATCGTGAACGACTTGGTCAAACTCAGATTCCAACTCCCGCAAGAGGGTATCGGTAATGGCTGCTTCCCGCTGCTTCAGTCCTTGAGCGATCGCGTTTGCATCTTCAGGGGATAGCTGAGGGGATGCAATCAATTGCATTCTTCCCCCAGAACGAATTAAAGCAGTTAAGCCTTTTGCTGCCGCTGCCATTGAGGAACTAGAGAAATAGCCAACTGCTCGTTTATAAACGACCGAGTTTTCGAGACAAGGAGTATAAAAATCTTGAATCAGATCACAGCTATCACTCCGATATTCATCCTGAATCTCTAAATCACTCAGACTCAACGCCAACAGCCCTTCAATATGTTTGCTTTAGTCTAGCCCGTCTGACTCCAAAGCAAAAAGAGCCGTTGTTCAAATCCACCTCTCTCTGCGCGTCGGTGTTCCTGCTCTGCTCGAACGGTTGCAGGATTAATCTGATGTACTGCCATTAACGCATCTATAACTTCCAGCAAATCAGCTAGCTCCTTAGGCAGTTCCTGAGTGTCAGCCTCGGCAACTTCATGTGCTTCCTCAATCAACTTCTGGCGTAGGGCTTGCTGATATTCCTCCTCCGATAGCACCTCTGACGCACATTTTCTTCCTGCTTCCTCAATAATCTCGGGAATGCGATCACGTACCAGCTTGTTATAAACCTTTCTCATCTATCTATAAGTCAATTTAATCGATATGACTGAGAATATCAGTGAACCTGCGCAATAGTTTTATTATCACAGAGAAGCATGGTGGGTTGACGCAAGAGACAACCTTAGCGCCATCCTCTAACCAGTGAAATAAACACAAGAAGTATTGACTGCCTCGATTAGTCCCAAAATGGGTAAAATGTACCCTTTTGTCTCTAAGTTGAATAAGGAACAGTTCGACTACTGTAATTAAATAGAGGCAATCCTTGCGGCAATGGCAAAGCCGTGCTGTAAAGCGCCAGCTATCTATTAACCTTGTAAGCTATCGAAGCCGATAGGAAGTTTACAAAATAGGAACTGGGATACGATTCACAGGCTTAGCATAAACTCGATCGAATCATCTCAGCCGAATTCCCAACCCACTTGGCAAGTTGAATACTGGCAATATCTCCCTCTCGACAAAGGCTACAGAAGGTATGGCGCATTTGATAGGGATTGCGGTATTCAACGCTGGGCAGTACCTCACCATCTGGCAGTAAGGTGTCCTGCGAGAGAGAGGCAAGAACCTTCGTCCAGGCACGAGTCGTGAAATTGTGCCAATCGATAAACTTCCCTTTGGGGCTAGGAAACACCAGGGACTCTGGATGGCAATCCTTTGGCTTAATTGTGGCAATGATTTCTGCGAGTTGAGCATTGACAGGGAAGTTTCTCAGCTTTTGAGTTTTCAGCCCATCCTGAATCACCAGTTTCTTGCCATCGTAGATAAGAACTCGTCGGAAAGTGATGAAATGTTGGCTGATATGCTTCCACTGCAAGGCAAGAGCCTCAGAAGGTCGGCATCCCGTGAAAAATAGGAATTCGACAAGCGAGGCATATTTGCCGTAGTGGCGATCCGCCTTGAAGGCAGTAATGATGCGATTGCGCTCCTCTGTCGTGAAAGGATAGATTTCCTCTTCCTCCTCGCCCTCAGACTTTTCCAACTCAATTTCTGCTGCCATTCCCTGAAAAGGGTTGGAATCGATCAACCCCACCTTTTTCGCCCATTTGCAGCTTGCCGATAGCTGCGTCAGAACTCGTTTTGTAGAATCCGCAGGGACGTTAGCATTCAACCAGTCAAAGGTAGCCTGAGCTTCAGTCAGCCGTTTATAGGGGCACCTACTTATATGATTTGCGACCCATCCATACATCCTGATCGTAAATGCTGACTTTTTGTGCGATCGCACCTCCCTGTAGCGATTCCAAATCTCAGCCAAATCTAGACTCTCAGCAGGGTTAAGAGGAGTCGTGTCATCAGTAGCCGTAGCCGACTGCACCTTATATTTTAGTTGGACTTAGCGTTGGGTTGGCTCAGCCTATAACAGTGGCAGTGGTCAACGGCAGAACCGGAGATGTTCTGACTTATCGAACTCCTCGTACATTACTAGGCGATCGCTACTCTCTCCTCAACCGTCAACGACAACGGCAAAAGCAGAATGCCCTGCAACGTCACAAAAATCAGAAGCGCGGCGTAGCATACCAACCTTCAGAATCAGAACTGGGTCAGTATGTTGATCGCCTACTGGCACAGTCCGTCATTCAACTGGCTCAACAGTATCAAGCGGGCAGCATCGTGATTCCTAGCCTGAAGCATCTTCGAGAATTACTCTCCAGTGAGATCACGGCAAAGGCTGAACAGAAGTGTCCGGGTTCGGTTGAGGCTCAGGACAAATATGCTAAAGAGTTCCGTAGGGCAATCCATCAATGGAGCTATAACAGACTTCTTGAAACGATTTGTTCTAAAGCTAACCAAGTAGGGCTCACAGTCGAGACGGGCTTCCAACCATCAAAGGGAACCGCCCAAGAACAGGCAAAAGATTTGGCGATCGCAACCTACCACTCTCGTGCGATCGCCACAAAATAATCTTGCCTTTGGGTACATTTGAACCTGGACAAGTTAATATTTGAGTCAATAGCGCCGCAGTTCAAGCTTTCTAAGCCGCTGAACTGTGAAAAATGTGGGTCAGTTTGGTCATCGTGAGATGGCTGTGCTTTCCGACCCTGATAACTGTCCGCTCACTGACTGCCATCCTGGTACAAATTTGATCTCGGAATTTGTATGGGGATGGGAAGCTGCATTCGTCGATTCCCTTCTTCCAATGTAGCGTAGGTGCGCGCCCAGCAGAAGTGAGTTAAGCCTCCTTTGAAGGTAGGTACGGGAGCATTATCTCTTCGATTTTTAGATGCAGATGATGTTACTGGAGTGGCAGTTACTGAATCGCCCCGAATCATTGTGGGAGTCCTCCATAATTTTTTGGCAAACCGAAGCGAGGTTCAAAATCCCGAAAGGTTAGCCAAACGTACACAATCCTTCTGAAATCTAATTTCCAAGGTTTTTGTTGCCTACGTTTGACGCTCGTTATTGCAAATAAATGTTGATTGTTGCAAAGAGCAATCGAGCTTTGGCAATTTCCTTTAGGGAAGCAGATGGTACAAGGATTCTAGCGCTGGGAGTCGCAATCGCCCTCTCAGGTATAGGTGGGCTGAAAGTATAACGGAATACTCAGGCAAAGTACCAATTTTCTCGTCGCGATCGCCCTCTCAGGCATGGGTGGCTGAAATTAGGCTTAAGGAAACCACAAACTTTTCCTGTGTTGCGATCGTTTGTGGGTTTATGAATGGAGGACTGAAAGGAGCAGCTGATTTGTAACCAGCAAAAGGTTTATTGAAAAGACAGGAACGACACTAATTTGCGAAAAGATTGAAGTAAAACAAAGGCGACATTAATTTGCGAAATGTGGTAGACTCCAGCAAATTGTCCCGAAAACGACATTAATCTGCAAATTGCGACATTCAGTTCGCGAATGTACACTTGTTTTACTTAAAAGCTGGTGACGGGACTCGAACCTGCGACCGGCTGATTACAAATCAGCTGCTCTACCAACTGAGCTACACCAGCAATTTTGGTATCGTAAAAGTTCCGAAGGGGAGCTTATCAATACAGTTTTACAGTATATCTCACAAGTCGTAGTGTGAACAAGCGAAACGAAATAACCTCAGCAAGTCGGGTAAACTGGCCCGTCGCTTTGTTCTATTCGGTCATTTCCTGCCCTTTGCTCCGAAGCCAGGAAATTTCCTGAGTCTATCTTCTTCCTATCCAGCCATAAGCAACACTGCAATACTCAAACATCCCTTTCTCCGGTCACCTGCTTAGGAGCGTTTTCCAAATCAACCGGAATTCAATGATTCCAGTTACTGTCAACCCTGGTTTCATCAAATTTCTTCTTGATCCGTACCCCAGATCATCAATCAAAAGCTTGCTTCAGGATTTAGCAACTCCGGCAGGCAACATCAGAATTCATTGACTCATTGATTAACTCGATCGCAACAACTTAATTCAGTCAGTTATGTTCCAGCCGATCGATCGCCCTCACCCCATCTGCTGCAATCTTCGCCGCATCATCGCCTTCGGCAGGACGAAGAATCATCACCGGAAGACCGCTCTGGCGCAGCAGAATTTCGGTTTCAGGACTTGGGGGACAGACAAGCACAAAGGGCGATCGATTCCCCTGTTGATAGGCAGAAATCGACTGCACCTGAAGCTGAAAGAAACCGGGCTGGAAGTGGGGATTGAGCGCGCCGTCGTATTCAAATTTGCTGAGCATGAGCTGAAGGGCGCGGATGCAATTGAGCTTCAGTGGAGCATTTGGGAGCGTGCGGGCACGAAAGACGGGAATCAGGGTCGCGAAGGGAATGCGAACGGTGATCCAGGTCTGGGGAATCGTGTCGAAAGAAGCGCAGTGTGCCACGCCGTCCCATTGCGTTTCGCCGCGCAGCATAAACTTATAGCGGTTGCCGTCGCCTTTCAGTTGCAGTTCGATGCCGTCGTAGCTGGAGAGGTCGATCGGCGGTTCCAGGTTGCGCGTTCTGACCGAAGCAAAGCCGCCAGAGTTTGCGGTTGAAACCTGTCCTGAAAATTCTGCTGTGTCGCCATTCAAGCGGATACCGCTCTGACTCACGCCACCCATTACGACATCATCGAGTGCGCCCCAAATTTCCGACAGCTCAGCCTCAGACCGATTCGCCTCAGACCCACTGGCAGACTGCTGGCTGAAATCAAAAATTGGCAAACGCACAGTCGATCGCTGAACTGCCTGAAGCAGGAAACGCACCGTAGGTTCGACCACCTCAGAGTTAGGGGCGCAAATGATTCCTCGAATGTCTGTTAGCAGTTCGGGCGCGGGAGGCTGCTGAAGGTCGAGCGTCACCCACTCCACGTTTTCTCCAATGGGCAGATGCGGATTCGCTGAATCGATCGACCCGGCTCGAATGGGCTTGCCCTGCTGCTGCAAGTGATCAACCACAGCAGTCAACACATCACGGGTTCCGATCGCCAGAATCGTTTGAGGCATCATAGACAGAGCAGGAGCAGTTGGCAGCGAAGTTGGGGTTGGAGAAAGGGTGAGCGATCGGCTATTCACGGTGGGGTCAGGACGACTGCCAAACCACTGCTGAAACCAGTTTATCTGGCTCAAAATGGGCACAACCCCAAAGTAGGACAGCGTTTTCACAAAGCGGTTGAGATCCCAGCTCGGCGATTGACGAGTCATCATCTACCCCCAATAAATGATTGATGCGTGTTACTGATACGTGAAAAATTTGTTTGCCTTTCTACAGCCTAGCGACTTTCCCCGTAAGCGACAGAATCCCAGACAAGAGGGGCATACTCGATCGCAGTTTGCTGTTTGCTGGATTTGGGGCTGCAATAAGCGATCGTCAAGTCTGCTACAAGTAAAGGCTGACAGCTCAAACCAATCTGATAGAGGTGTATTGCGATGAGCGATGCGAAGCAGTTCCCCTCAGGGGGTAATCATTCTGACGCTTTTGGGTCAGGCACATCATCACCGAAGCCATCCGGGAATCTGCTGCAATCTGGCTTGCTGGCGCTGAAACAAAAAGAGTATCGCCGGGCGATCGAGCTGCTCGAAGCGGTGTGTCAGATCCCGATCAGGCGCAGCGATCGTTCTGCTGGAGAACTGCGCAGCAATCGGCTCAAGGCAGAAATGGGACTGGTCAAGGCATACGCCCGTACACAGCAGCCCCAGAAAGCGATCGACCTCTGCCGAACCTTGTGTGGCAGCTCCAATCCCCAAGTGCAGGGTTGGGCAAATCAAACGCTGAGCGACCTTCAACATCGCTACGGAATCGCTGCTCCATCGGTTGCCGCTCCATCGGTTACCGCTCCATCAAATGTCCCCCTCGCTGAAGAACCAACCGCAGCCGACTGGACAGATGAAACGGGATTTGTGCCGCTTGAGGCGGATACCCCCCGTAGCGGATTTAGCCCGTTCGCTGCCGCTGCTCCAGAAACTGTGCCGCCTCAGCAAGCTGATTTCCGCAGGGCAGGTGCTTCAGAGACAAGCAGCGATACTCCGGCTGTCCAGGCTGCGATTTCTCCTTCTCCAGAGCCAGCAGACGGCACAGCTTCAGCGCGATCGGCTCCCTTGCCCCCCCGAGAAGCAGCAAGAGAAGCGGCAACCGATCATTCCAGCAGGAAAACGGCTTCACAGCGCCTGCAAAAAGGGGCGAGTTTGGGAACGGTTGATCGATCGGGATTTTGGGCACTTCAGGTAGGAACGATCGCCCTTTTAATTGGGTGGCTTTGTGCGCTGATTCATTTCGGACGCGATCGGCTGAATGAGTTTCTTTTGAGCATTCGCTTTGATTTCTTTAATCTGAGCGTCTGGACGGTTTACTTCGATCCGTTTTGGGGTGTGGTCATTGGGTTGACGGTGCTGTTTTTCGCGTCGCCCTGGCTGCTAGATCTGGTGCTGAAGTATTGCTATAGCATGGAAGACTGGCGGCGAGCGGAGTTGGAGTCCTTTAGCCCTGAAGCTCTGCGGCTGCTGAGGCAGCTTACCCAATCGCACAGCCTGCCCTTTCCGACGCTGAAACGGTTGCCGATCGCCGTTCCACTTTGTTTTTCCTACGGCTACTTGCCCCGCAACGCCCGAATTGTGGTTAGTCAGGGATTGCTAGAGCGGCTAGAACCCGATGAGATTGCAGCTCTTTATGCAGCAGAGTGGGCACACATCACACAGCGCGAAGTGGGCATTCTGTCGCTAGTGGCGATCGCTGCTCAGTTGCCTTATCAGGTTTACTGGTCGGTCGCGAGTTGGGGCAATCGTCAGTCGCTTGGAATCTTACAGAGTTTGGCGATCGGGGTGTCGAGCCTGGGCTATGGAATCTACTGGCTGCTTAGGATTCCGGCACTGTTGCTATCTCGAATTCGGCTGTATTTTAGCGATCGAACAGCGGCAGAGCTAACAGGCAACCCCAACGGGTTATCGCGGGCACTGCTCAAGCTTACGATTGGCATGGCGGAAACCTTGGCGCAGCATGGATCAACGCCGCCCCTGGTGGAAAGCTTAGATCTGCTAATGCCTATGGGCTATCGTCAATCGCTAACGCTGGGCAGTTTGCATCAGCCGTCTAGGCCAGATCTGCTGGAGTGGGATTGCCGTCAGCCCTATCGCGCCTGGTTGAATGCGCTGAACGGTCATCCTTTACTGGGCGAGCGACTGAACCGACTCGCTGATTATGCGCGGCACTGGCGGCTCGAACCGCAAATCTCCTGGAAGCCGGAGAAACCTGGCTCGGCGGCACATCCTCGATTCGCATGGCTCTGTTTTGCACCCTACCTCGGCGTTTTGGCTGGGTGGCTCGTGGCTGGGATACTGTGGGCGATCGGCTTTCTAGCAAAGCAAATGCGCTGGCTGGAAATCGACTGGATGTGGGCAGACTGGTCGGTGGTAACAGGCTTGGGACTGCTGGGATTCAGCCTTGGCACATTTTTGCGAATCAATGCCTTTTTTCCAGATATCAAACGCTCTGCCCTGAAGGGAGAAGTTCCACTCGCAGACTGGCTCAGCGACCCGGCTGCACTTCCGATCGATCCGCATCCGGTGCGGCTTCAGGGGCAGCTCTACGGACGACGCGGCATTCTAAATCGGCTGCATCAAGATTTGTTTTTGCAAATCGATTTCCCCCCAGCGGAAACTGCTTCGCATCGCGGCATGATTCGGCTGCATTATACGAGCCAGATTGGTTGGCTGGGCGATCTGCTGTTTCAGGTAGTTCGTCCTGAGATCTGGCTTGCCCCATCCCCTAAAACTGTCACCGTAGTCGGCTGGTTTCGGCGCGGTGTTGTTCCCTGGATTGATGTAGAAACCATCCAGTCGCCACGGGGCACGATCGCCCGCAGTGATCATCCCGTCTGGTCAGCTATTTTGGGAACGATCGCCGCTCTCGTCGGAGCCTATATCATTCTCACCGGAGGCTCCTAAAAAAACCTCAACTCTTACCCTCGGCTCCCCGAACCTCCTCAACTTCCTAATTCTCAGCCAACACTTCGATCGCCTGCCGATACGCCACGATCGCAAAATTCCGCTGCTGTTCTTTCAAGGCATAGAGAATTACATTAGAAAGCTCATCGTTCACGATCGCCCGAATCTCGATATTGGGTTTGATCTGGGTTTCGACCTGCGCCTCGGTGCCGTCCGATAAGGAAGAGCCACCTGCCTCAGAGTTTTCGGGCGGAGTAATGGCGGTGTGGTGCAGCCGGGTATAGCGTCCGCCGCCCTCTACCTGAGTAATGCTGTAGCCAATCACCTTCAGACTTTTAAGCAGTGAAACAATGCTTTCCTGAAGGACAGCTTCGGTAATGATGGTGACTAGCACCGCCGATTCGGTTAGAGAAGAAGCTTGCTCAAAGTCCAGCATTACGATCGCAGAATAAAATTAAGGTCGAACAGTTCAAGGTCGAATAGTTCAAGGTTGAACAGTATAGTTAGACGAAATCGGCGCAACCTGTCCGGCGGAAACGAGTGCCTGATATAAAAAGGCAGCGACCTCGGCACGGGTGGCAGGCTGATTCGGATTCAGTATATCAGGGCTGGGATGGTTCACGACCAAACCTGACTGAGTCGCTGCCGCCGCCGCCTCAACGCCCCAACTCGGAACTTGATCGCGATCGCGGAAAAGCTGAAGGGTCGAGTCAGGATTTGCCGGAGCTGTCAGTTTCAGTCCACTGGTGAGCGCTGCAAGTGCCTGGATCCGGGGAATTGGCAGAGCGGGCTGGAATGTGCCTTCGGGAAAGCCTTTCAGAAAGCCCGTCTTCACCGATGAATCGATCGCGTTGGCTGCCCAGAAGCCTACCGGAATGTCTTTGAAGGCGAGCGAGGCTTGCTGATTAGCCTGCTGGTCGAAGGTGTTTTGAATCAGTGTGGCAAATTCGGCGCGGGTCACGGGCTGATCGGGACGAAACGTGCCATCCTCAAAGCCGCTGATGTCCCCGCGCTGCGCCAATGCGGTAATAAAGGGAGCTGCCCAATAGCCAGAGGGCACATCCGGGAACGAAGCTGCAACCGGGCTGACAGGGGGAGCAGTCTGCGCCGATCGATCGACGGTTTCAGGACTGCGATCGGCTTCATCCTGGGGAAGTGGGACAGGGATGATTGCACCGGGAGTTTGGGGGTCGATCGTTTCCGGTAAAGGACTTGCCGATGGTGCAGGTTGTAGCACGGGTGGGCTGATGCTCTCTCCTTCTGCCGTGGGCGGCACGATTAGCAAATTGCCAGAATCGTTCTCAGGAGTTGAACTGGGTGACTGTTCCCCGGTCAAACCCGGAATTGGAAATAGTCCGGGCTGATTTGCCAGAAAGCTTTCGTTTCCGCGTGTGAGTCCCCAGGCAAGCACTGTTCCCAGGCTGGCAAAGGCCACCAGTACAGCGATAAACTCATCGAAATCCAGTGGGCTTCTACGAGAAGAGCGGGGGTCTGAAGGGGGGCGGGCAGTCATGGCAATCGTTCTCCTGATGAGTGACCCTGCACAGGCAGGCGATTGCCCGTCAGGGAAAACTGCTTCCAAATCGGGACGACAAACCTCAGCGACAAGGCAATATCGTCAGCCTGGAGACACTATAGGCAATATTCTCCGATCGAGATACAGTCTTTTGGCAGATCAGTCTAGCGCAGCTCAGCCAGGATTGAATCACTAGAGTTGAATCAGCGAAGTCAGATCACCGAATTGGCACGATCGTCACAGACAAATTTTCTCCAGCCAGCCGCCGCCGAAGCTGCTCGGCACTGTTTAAATCACGAAATAGCCCTGCCTGAACCGCAGGCTGACCGTTAACGGTCACAATCTGCGTTTGAGGCGCGAGCGATCGAACCCGATCCTGCAATTCAGCCGAATCTGCTGCCACGATTACACGATAGCCATAGACAATTCCGGTCGCCTGTTGCTGTGGTGGCTGAGGAAGGGAAGCAGATTGTGAAGGGGTAGGAGCCGTGGACAGGGGTGGGGGAGTTGTGCCTGGGGTGATCGGGGTTGTGGGAGTCGAGGGAACTGAGGGAGTCGGGGCAGTGCCTCCGCTGCTAGGCGAATTTGGCAATGGTAACGGACGAGTAGCAGTCGTGGCAGGCGGATTTGGCAGCGGCAACGGACGGCTGGCAGGGGTACCGGCAGTGGTACTGGCAGGGGGAGCAGGCGGGGGCGGCACAGCAGGAGTTCCCGCAGCAGGGCGATTTGGCAGAGGCGGCAGAGTGGCTCTGGGAGTGGTGACGGGCGGCACAGCAGGAGTTCCCGCAGCAGGACGACTCGGCAAGGGCGGCAGGGTAGCTCTGGGAGTGGTGACGGGCGGCGGATTTGTGCCTGGATTTGTGCCTGGATTTGTGCCTGAATTTGTGCCCGAATTTGCACTTGGCGCATTGCCAGACCCCGCTCCCGAAGGATTACCCGAATTCGCACGGGGTGACTCTGGCGGCGGCACTGGAATTTGCACCGGAGCGGTAGAGGTTCCGGGCAGGGTGGTTCCGGGTTGAGGAGTTCCCCTGGGAGAAGGCTCGGTGAGCGGCGAAGTGCTGCCAGTTGGGGGCAAAAGCGGCGGACGAGAGGGAGATTGGGGATTGGGAAGCGAGGGCGGCAGGATGGGTCCAGCTGTGGCAGTCGGGGAAGTTGCAGCCGCAATCAGCACTGAAATCGGCTGATCGTTGGTGAGATAAACGTGTCCGGTTGACCGCCCGTTGAAGATGCGACGAGACAATCGCCAGCCCGGATCGAGCCGAATTCGGACAAACTCTCCGGGTTGGGGAAGTCCGTAAGTTCTACCGATCGGAATGTTGAGATTGCGCTGACGATTTGAGGCAGCCACCAGCACTAGATCATTGCCCTGCCGCAACACGCGCAAACTGTACTGCAATCCCAGGTCTTCGCCGCCCGTTCGCACTGAGTAAGCATTGCTGTCGTTGCCGCGTCCACAAATTCCTGTGAAATCAAACCGGGTAAGCAGCGGATCGACGATCGTTGGACCTGGACCCGTCTCTACTTCATCCCAGCAGGGGCGATCGTTTTTTACTTGTTCGATGATCAGCAGCCCGTAGCCAATGCGACCTGCCGGAGCTGCAACAATAACAAAGTTCTCTGGATTATTAATTTCTGCTTGCTCAAATTGCACTGCCGAGGCAGGAGTGCCCCAGAGCGGGGCTGCCATCAACAGGAGTGCGAGTAGTCCAAACCGTCTTTTTTTGCCTGTTTTCATGGTGTGTAGCAGCGTGTAGTGTGAAGAGCGAATCCAGGTGATGAACGTTGTGAACTTTTGCAAAACTGACAGCAGCTTCCCCGCTTCAGAAAGATAGCGTATTTGCCGTTGAGTGCCAATTCAGAGGGCCTGACCTACATCAATCTCTAATTTTTTTCTACGGGAACAGTCAAACCTGCTGTGTAGCGTTGCTTTAGTGCCCCAGACGATTAAGATTATGCCCCTCATTCGCGTGTTTTCCTCAGTTCATCCGGCAGTTCATTCGGCAGGGCATTCGGTTGATTTCCACTTTTCCGAAGGAGCAATCGCTGCTCAGGCTGATTTAGCTTCTGCCCTGGTTCAGGTTGATGCTGAGATTAGTGTTGACGATCTAAGCCAGTTTGAAATCATTCAGAATCAGCATTCTGCCTGGGAAATTCGGTTTGATAGTGGATCGCCTCCTCAATGAATTCGGCTGATACTGACCGGAGCCAACATGATTCATACAATGCTTTTCGATGCCGATGGCGGTTCCATTACTCAACCGTTTAGCAAAGTGCTGCCAGTGCTTCCCCAGACAACTCGGTCTGGTTTCTCTCTGTTCCGCAGTTCCAGCTTGAACTCAGTGCGGCTCCCCTCTAGGAGAAGTGCGAAGCAGGCGATTTCTTGAATGCAGCCGTGACACGTCCCCAGATCCACAGGATTGAGCTACAGTCAGTTTCGCTTTCTGTGCCTCAGTCACTGGCGATCGAAGTCAAATCAAAATCGAGATGCAAGAGGAAATGATTGTTTTTTCTGGAGTGAGCTTCAAAGTTTTCTGGAAAGATATTTATCAGATTGCTGTGTTGATAAACGGTTTGCGGATAATACAACAAGTCATACGAATAGATCACCCGTTCAGGTGATGAGCAACGTTTGTAAAATCGCTACACTATAAGTACTGATATACCTAAGCAGTTTGTCAACCCGGCAGGAAACTGTCGGGCTTTTATTCGCTTTGCTTTTTTCGCTGTATTATTTCTGTGTTTATTTGTGTCTATCTAAATGTGCACTCAAACTTCATTCTTTGATTGATTCAAAATGAAACGCAATGAAGTTGAAGTATTGAATCACCCTTTTCGGTTTCTCTAAACTTACACCTCCTAAAAAAGTAAAAAAGGCTGAACTATTCTGACGATCGATTGACCGCAGTGTTCCCAGCCTTGTGCAGCAGTTCGTGATTTTAACGGATGAATCCCACCAGCCAACTTGGAGACTAAGCGCGGGCAGGTGCCAAACTTCAACCGAGCGGCTAGAGCTTTCGGCTAGATACTTAGAACAAGCTGTAAGCCTCGTGCAGGTCGCGCATCTTCGGGCAGCGGCTCTGGCTGCGTTCGCATTGCCGGGCAATATTTGGCATAGGCACATCGATCGCACTGGTCGCCCGGAGTCGGGAGCCATCGCTGATCGCGCCGGAGTTCGATCGCCATATCGCCAATCAGTGACTTGACACGCTGACGATGCCCTGGCGTTGCCTCAAAAGAAATCTTTTCACCTGTCCGTAAATAGAGCAAGCTCATTCGCCGCAGATTTCGCCGATAGCGTTGCTCCAGAGCCAGATAATATAGCCCGATTTGCAAACCCATTTCGTCAGATTCGGCGTAGTCAATTTCCTTAGCTGACTTATAATCAATCAGTTCCAGCCCGTCTTCCAGATAATCGATGCGATCGTACCGTCCCGACAGCACAAACTCTAAATTCTCAACTTGCAGCGATCCCTGAATTCTGCCTTCTACGGCAAGCGGCTTTCGCATTGAAGACTGGTTCGCGATAAACCCATGATAGTACCGCCGCAGAATCGATCGCCCTTCCACAATCTGGCTGGGACTCAGATCAGTAATCTGCTGATTCCAGCAATAGTCGATCCAGTCTACTCCCGGAATCGGGTCTTGATAGTGCCAGTCCTGGTAAATCTGGGCAAGTGCCTGATGCAGCGAGGTTCCTAACACGGTAGACCCAAAAAAACTAGTTCCCTCTAAGCGTCGCTCATAGCGAAAGTAGTAGGCACGAGGGCAGCGGTGGTAGGTTTGCAGCTTGGCGGCAGAGAGCAGATAGGACATGGAACGAAACCCTCCGGGGAAAAGTAGCACCCACAGAAACGATCGAGCGATACGGTTCTATGGGTGCAGTCTGTCGGGCATGACGCTTTTATAATGACACTAGATGTAGGATTCGGGTAGGTTCTTTTGTATTAATTATTTCTATATCTAGCGCAAGGGGTAGGGTGAAGGGGTAGACATGAGCGGGGGTAGATATCAGGGGGGATAGACATAAGCAATTGACGAATTCGACTTGGTATTGGCGAGGGTAATTGATGCGATCGTCAAGGGAAAGAACTGCCAGGCAACCTTACCCCCAACAACTCCCTTCCCGCTCCCCTTCCAACTCAATTCCTCACCCGCCCCATCCCCCTTATCTCCCCGCCTCCTTATCCCCTCATCCACCCCTTCCCCTACCCTTGATATGATGCTTCTCATCCTCCCAATTACATCACCTCATGGCAGACCTCTACGTTTCCTGGTCAGACTATCACCACAAAATTGAACAGCTTGCCTTAAATATTCATCAGTCCGGCTGGAAGTTTAATCAGATTATTTGCCTCGCTAAAGGAGGGCTGCGGGTAGGGGACATCCTGGCACGGATTTTTGACCAGCCCCTGGCGATCTTGGCAACCTCGTCTTACGGTGGCATGAATAATCAGGTGCGTGGATCGATTACCTTCTCGCAGGACTTGACCATGACGACTGCGAATTTGGGAAGCCATGTACTGCTAGTGGATGATTTGGTGGATTCGGGAACGAGCCTTAGAAAGTCGCTAATCTGGCTCGATCGCAAATATGGCTTTTATGTCGAGGAAGTCAAGACGGCAGTGTTGTGGTACAAATCCTGTTCCTGCATTGCACCAAACTATTACGTGGACCATCTCGAAGATGATCCCTGGATTCATCAGCCGTTTGAGGAGTATGAGCAGATGAATCCGGCAGATTTACCCGATCGCCTGGCAAATCAGGCCACGTAGGTCTGGGATCATTGCCCCGTTGGAGGATCAAGATTGGGAGCTAAGGATAAGCCAGGCAGACACAGGAAGTTCAAGATCTCAAGATTTATAGAGAATTCACGCAAAAGCGTGCAGAATTCCGCAGAATCGCCGATCGCCTCAGGTCGTGATCCAGCCTATGATGAGGAGCTAGGGCACTGGTCTAAGCAGAGATTTGAGCAGTCCGAATCGGGTTACGACCAGCCGGAATCCTGAACAGCCAGTGTCACAACCAGCGTCCGAGCTTCCAGCTTTGAAAGGGCAGGCAACTACAAAGTGCAGGAGATTTCTCAATCAGTCCTGAATCACAATCTACGCCGCCTTCAGCCATGATTCAGCTTTCTGAGCCAATCACCGCTCCGCTCGTGCTGGTGATCGACGACGATCGCCTATCACGGATGCAGATGCGCCTGTTTCTGGAGCGGGAGGGTTATCGGGTTGAGGAAGCGGTGGATGGCGAAATCGGGCTGCTGGCGTTTCAGGAAGTCTTGCCCGATATTGTGCTGCTGGATGCCCTGATGCCAGAGGTGGATGGGTTTACCTGCTGCCTCCAGCTTCAGCGACTCCCGGTCTATGGCAACACGCCGATTTTGATGATTACCGAGCTAGAAGACCGCCCCTCGATCGATCGCCTGTTTGAGGTGGGAGCCGCCGATTATGTCACCAAGCCTGTGCAATGGGCAGTGCTGCGGCAGCGAGTCCGCCGTTTGATTCAGCAGGCAAAGCTTCAGCAACAGCTTGAGTCTGCAAATCGAGAACTGAAACGGCTAGTTTCCGTTGATGAACTGACTCAGATTGCAAACCGTCGTCGCTTTGACGAATACCTGCATCAGGAGTGGCAGCGAATCTCACGGGAACGGCAGCCCCTTTCGCTGCTACTTTGTGATGTGGACTGTTTTAAGTTTTATAATGACACTTACGGACATCCGGCAGGCGATCGCTGCTTACAGCAAGTTGCCCAGGTAATTCAAAGCGTGGTTAAACGCCCGGGTGATCTCGTAGCGCGCTATGGCGGCGAGGAATTTGCAGTCATTCTACCGAATACCCCTGCGGAAGGAGCGGTTCTTCTGGCTGAGGCGATCTGTCAAGCCCTGCGCCAGCAAGTACTTCCCCATTTTTCCTCCTCGGCTGCCGCCTTTGTAACACTTAGTGTGGGCGTGAGTTCAATTCTGCCGAATGCAGAGAAAGCGCCTGCAGAGCTGATTCAGAATGCAGACCAGGCGTTGTACTGCGCTAAAAAAGCAGGCAGAAACCGAGTTTTCCTGAAGATCTAATAACTTTTAGAAACAAAGATTAAAGGGTAGAGATTGCTGTATCGATTCATACGATTCTCTTGCTTCTTGCGGGTGTAATGTGCATAAG
This sequence comes from Leptolyngbya sp. GB1-A1, assembly GCF_039962475.1. Classification (NCBI taxonomy): domain Bacteria; kingdom Bacillati; phylum Cyanobacteriota; class Cyanophyceae; order Leptolyngbyales; family Leptolyngbyaceae; genus Leptolyngbya; species Leptolyngbya sp. GB1-A1. The sequence goes on from NZ_JAMPLI010000016.1 coordinate 99,354, forward strand.
TTGGATTGATTGTGGGATTTAATGGGCAACCAACTGTGAGTTCTATGAATAGCCAGCCCGATATGCATATTCACGTTGAGGATGACCGCACCGGCATGACGGTTTCGACCCTCAAACGTGCTTTAGCAGACAACCTCTACTACATCCAGGGCAAAGACGAAACCTTTGCTAACCTCTACGACTACTACATGGCACTGGCGTACACTGTGCGCGATCGGCTCGTCCATCGCCGCATTAAAACTGCCCAGGCTTACTTCCAAAAAGATACCAAAGTTGTTTACTATCTCTCTGCCGAATTTTTGATCGGTCGTCTGCTGCTCAACAATTTGCTCAATCTCGGTCTGTATGACCAGATGCAGCAAGTTCTCAAAGAAGTCGGGCTCAATCTGGACGATTTGCTAGAGCGTGAAGAAGAACCCGGACTCGGCAACGGCGGCTTGGGCAGACTGGCAGCTTGCTTTCTAGATTCGATGGCAACGCTGGAAATTCCGGCAGTCGGCTACGGCATCCGCTACGAGTTCGGCATTTTTGACCAGTACATTGCCGATGGCTGGCAGGTCGAGCATCCCGACAACTGGCTGCGCTCTGGCAACCCGTGGGAAATTCCTCGCCCGGATTACATGGTCGAAGTCAAGCTTGGCGGCTATACCGAAGCGGCAGCGGATGCTCAGGGACGGGTGCGGACGCGCTGGGTTCCTCGCATCACGATTTTTGGCACACCTTACGACACGCCCGTTTCTGGCTACGGCAAAAACACGGTCAATACGCTGCGGCTCTGGTCAGCAAGGGCAGGCGAAGACTTTGACCTGCACGTTTTCAACGCTGGAGATTACACCCAGGCAGTCGCCGCCAAAACTTTCTCGGAAAACATCTCGAAGGTTCTGTATCCCAACGACAACACGCCTCAGGGTAAGGAATTGCGGCTTCAGCAGCAGTATTTCTTCGTTGCCTGTTCGCTGCAAGACATTATTCGCCTCTACCTGCGAAACCGCAGCACGTTTGATGATTTCCCGGAAAAGGTCGCGATTCAGCTCAACGATACCCATCCAGCGATCGGGGTTGCTGAGCTAATGCGCCTGTTTATCGACGAGTATGGCCTGGACTGGGATAAAGCCTGGGACATCACCCGCCGTACCTTTGCCTACACCAACCACACGCTGCTGTCAGAAGCTTTGGAACGGTGGTCAGTGAATTTGTTTGGCAAGCTGCTACCCCGCCACCTGGAAATCATCTACGAAATCAACTTCCACTTCCTCAATGAAGTCCGAGCGAAGTATCCCAACCAGCCGGAAAAACTGGCGCGGATGTCGCTGATCGAGGAAGGCGGCGAAAAGCAGGTGCGAATGGCGCATCTTGCCTGTGTGGGTAGCCATACGGTGAACGGGGTTGCGGCCCTGCATACCGAGCTGATCAAGCAGGAACTCATGCGGGACTTTTATGAGCTGTATCCCGAAAAGTTCCAGAACAAAACCAACGGCATTACCCCCCGTCGCTGGCTGATGCTGAGCAACCCGGAACTGTGCCGCCTGATCAGCGAAAAGATTGTCGATCGCTCCGAAGCGGAAACGACTGCACATCCCTGGATTACCAACCTCGATGAACTGCGCCGCCTGGAAGCCTTTGTAGACGATCCCCAATTCAGGGCACAGTGGCGATCGATCAAACAGTCCAATAAAAACCATCTGGCAGATTACATTCTGCGATCGAATGGTCTGGAAATTGATCCCAATTCACTGTTCGACGTGCAGATCAAGCGCATCCATGAGTACAAGCGGCAGATCCTTTGTGCGATGTACATCATCACGCTGTACAACCGGATCAAGGCAAATCCTAGCCTGGAGATTGTGCCACGCACGTTTATCTTTGGCGGCAAAGCGGCTCCGGGTTACTTTATGGCGAAGATGGCGATCAAGCTGATTAACTCGATCGGCGAGGTGGTCAACAATGATCCCGATGTGGCAGGACGGCTGAAGGTCGTGTTTCTGGCAAATTACTCCGTCTCGCTGGGGCAGTTTGCCTATCCGGCAGCAGATTTGTCCGAGCAGATTTCGACCGCAGGCAAAGAAGCCTCTGGTACAGGCAATATGAAATTTGCGCTGAACGGGGCACTGACGATCGGTACACTGGACGGCGCAAACGTCGAAATTCGTGAGGAAGTCGGGGCTGACAACTTCTTCCTGTTTGGTTTGACCGCGCAGGAAGTGATGGATCTGAAGGCAAAAGGCTACAAGCCGCTCGACTACTACAACAAAAATGCCGAGCTCAAGCAGGTGATCGATCAAATGTCGTCGGGCTTCTTCTCGCCTAAGGAACCCAGTCTGTTTATGTCGATCGTCGAATCGCTGCTCAACCACGACGAATATATGCTGCTGGCAGATTATCAGTCCTACATTGAGTGTCAGGAGCGTGTCAGCGAGGCATTCCGCGATACGGAACAGTGGACAAAAATGTCGATTCTCAACGTTGCTCGGATGGGTAAGTTTTCCTCCGATCGCACCATTACAGAATACTGCCGCGATATCTGGAACGTTGAACCAGTTCCGATTGATCTAGAAGCCTATTCGCAGGACAAAGCTGGACTTCGCATTCAGCGAGCCACCGAAATGGCGTAGGCAATGATTTGATGTCAATCACTTCATGCGCTGAATCCAGCCGCGATCGAGTATCCAGTTAAGACTCAGCGCAACTGCGCCAAACAGCAGCAGACTCTCTGCAACCCAGATGCCCCCAGTCCACAGGGGCATTTTTTTGTCTAAACTTGCCTCAATCTGCGCAAACCCCCGCACCAGACCAAACGCCCCAACTGCCCCCGACTGAAGCTGCGGATTGTTGTCCTGCCGCACTACGTATCGATACGTTACCCCAAACAGAAACCCTGAGAAGATTGCGATCGCAAACGAAATCAAAGCTTCCTTGTGCAGCAATGTTTCTCGCCAGTTTGCATTTTCAGATTGCAAGTAGTGATTCAGAAAAGCGATCGGCACAAATGCAGTAGCCGCAATTAGTTTACCGACAGTACCCGCTTTGAGCGACTCCAGACGTTCCGCGGTTTGGCTATTTTGATCAAATGAAAAGAGGGACATGAGGCGATTGAATAACTCCTGTTTCGTAGATTAGCCTGTTTCGTAGATCAACCTGAGTTTAGATTCAGGGCATGTTGAAGAACTGATAACTGCGATCGAACTCGTCTCCTATCTTTGGTTGCTGTGTAATGAGCTGAATGAGCTTTGTTGCAGGCTTTGCAGCCTCCTAAATCTCTCAACTCTGGAAAAACTTTGAACGGTTTACCTCACGATCGGTTGGGGATTCCGCACTCCCGTTTTTGAGCCAAAGTGGGACAGACAACACCGATCTATCGGTTCTCCACACCAGAAGTTTTGAGGGGAATTTGCGAGGATCATTGTGTCATCAGAGGATGCCCCGCAAATGAAACTCTTCATCAAGCCGCTCTACAACTGGTATCGCAATCTGCTCCGGAACTCCAAATATCGCTGGGTTGTGATTGCCGCAAGCCTACTTTACATTGTTAGCCCCGTTGATTTTGTCACCGATATGATTCCCATTGTGGGCTGGCTCGACGATGGATTGATTGCCTCGATTCTGGTGACTGAAGCTTCCCAACTTTTGCTGGAGCAGCTTAAAAACCGCAAGGCGAAGAACCAGGCAGAAGTTCAAAAAGCCTTGAGTTAGGCTTTAGCGACCAGAAGTTTTGAGGGAAACGCTCCTCACTCCCCATATTCCTAGATTGGAAGGTGCCCAATGACAGATTCTATGAAAGACCAGCTTGCGACTGACCTGGAAAAGGCAAAGACTGAAAGTGGAATGCGGGCAAATCGCCTCCGAGCAATCGCTAAAGCGGCAGCCGTTGAAGCGATCGCCGAAGTCAAAGCAGGCTCCAAAGAGCTGGGATCGATTGCAAAAAACAGCTTTTCAACCGTTGCAGCAAACTCGAATACTCCTGCTGAGAATCCTGCCGCTCACCCTGAGACAGACTCAACCGCTCAGCAAATAATCCGCTTCAAAACGCTAATCCTGAGCTTGATTAAAGGACTGCGTGAGCGTTTAGACACATTGGATACACAACTCGATGAACGGTATGGCGATCGCTACCAGGCAGCAAAGCGACAGCTTGAGCAAAGTGCAGTCTGGTACAGCACAACTTTGGAAAAGGCAAAAGCATCGCCTGCTGAACCCGCTCTGCTGGAGCAAAAGCAAAGTGAACTCACAGCACGGGCAGAAGCCGCTGGAGTTGTCGTCGCTCAGAAAGAGCAGCAGATCAAACAGCAGATTAAAACCATTCTGAAAACGATCAACTCGACTCGCTGAACTGTTTGCTGAACGATTCGCTGAAATTTCTCACCTTGAGGTGACACGATGAAACTTCTTCGCTACGCATTAGGACTCCTGGTTCCTCCGATCGGCGTTTTTCTGACCTATGGCTTCAGCACCACGCTGCTCGTCAATCTTCTCCTGATGCTGTTGGGGTGGGTTCCTGGAAGCATTCATGCCGTTTGGGCGATCGCCAAGTCTGACGAGAAAGCTAGCAATCGAGGAATTGCTTAGTTTGTTCGATTGTTGTTTGAATAATTGGTTTGCATCATTCGTTTGACTTCTTCATCTATCTCTAAACAATCTTTCATCTATCTCTAAACAATCTGTCTCTAAACACTGTCTCTAAAAAAGGAGAATTTACATGATTGGATATTTATTGAATACGCTGATTACTGCCTTAAGCCTGCTCATTGTTGACATTGTGATTCCGGGTGTCAATTTGGCAAACTTTCCCGCTGCAATGCTGGCAGGGGTGGCGATCGGAATTGTGAATGGAGCCGTCAAGCCTGTGCTGTCGCTGCTCTCACTCCCGGTTAACTTCCTGACGCTTGGAGCTTTCTCGCTCATTGTTAACGGCTTCTGCTTCTGGTTAGCGTCTCTGCTGATTCCTGGCTTCACGGTGTCAGGGCTGCTGGCGTTCGTTCTGGGTCCGGTAGTGCTGTCGCTGGGAACCACGTTCCTCAACAGCTACTTTGCGAACAAGCGTTTGGGCAATGCTGTCGCTGCTGCCAGCCCAACAATGGAAGTGAGCAGCAAATAGCATTCCTTCGACTGGCTTAACTGGCTTAAAAGTTGACTTGAGCCGTGTGAGAGGTTCTACATTGCCTGATCCAGCGGTCAACTCTGGGGGACTTTGAGATTCTAAGGCAAGCGATTCTAAGGCAAGCTAAGTTCCTTCCAGAATTTACCCACCAGGCAGTTAAAGCACAAGCATTACTTCTCAAACAGACTGCTATCAATTTCACCTTCTATAACTTTTATCAAGGGGAGGTAGGGCACGATCGGCTCGACCTCTCTTTACGATCTTGAATCATGGGTACGGTTGGTCTTCAGAAAAAGAATATTTAGGAATGTTACAAAATAAGTATCCCAAAAATTTCAGCCGAAATTGAACGGGCCGCGCTGCAAATAAGGAACGTTAAGGCAGTTCACTTTCCAGAGCGCGAGATCGTATAGCACTGGCTCTCGTTAACCCTCCCAATGACGCAAGCTCCTATCCCCAAGAATGAGTCTGAGCGGCTTCAGGCACTTCTGAATTATCAGATTCTTGATACCGCCGCCGAACCCGCTTTTGACGATCTGACCCGTCTGGCAAGTTTTATTTGTGGAACGCCGATCGCGCTAGTGAGTTTAATCGATTGCGGTCGTCAGTGGTTTAAGTCAAACATAGGGCTGCCTGTATCAGAAACCAATCGAGACATTGCCTTTTGTTCGCATGCCATCTTGCAGTCTGATCTGCTGATTGTGCCCAATGCAACCCTAGACCCCCGCTTTGCGAACAATCCCTTAGTGACTGGAAGTCCTTGCATTCGGTTTTATGCAGGCGCACCGCTGATTAATCCCCAAGGCTACGTGCTGGGAACGCTCTGTGTGATAGATTATAAGCCACGCGACCTGAACCCTCAGCAGCAGGACGCTTTAGCCACCCTTGCGCGTCAGGTGGTGACCCAGCTAGAACTGCGGCGAAACCTGATCGTTTTGCAAAATGCCATTACCGAGCGGCAGCAAACCGAAGCGAGCTACCAAAATTTCTTTGAGAATGCTGCCCTGGGACTTTATAAAACAACGCTGTCGGGCAGATATTTGCAGGCCAACGCTTCGCTGGCTCAGATTTATGGCTATGACTCTTCTGCCGAACTGACTGCTACCATCCAAAATGTTGATCAGCAGCTTTATGTTGATCCGCTTCGCCGACAAGTGTTTATGCAAGAAATTCGATCGCGAGGCGAGGTTTGTGGATTTGAATCTCAGGTTTACCGAAAGGACGGACAAGTCATTTGGATCTCAGAGAGTACCCGTCTTTTGTATGATGCGACCGGAGAGCCGATCGCCCTTGAAGGAAGCATCACCGATATCAGCGATCGAAAACAGATTGAAATCAAGCTGCACAACCAGAACCATCGGGCTTCTTTGCTGAATGCAGTGAGCCAGCGGATTCGCTATTCGCTTCATCTGGAAGACATCCTCAGCACCACGGTTGCCGAAGTGCGGCAATTTTTGGAAGCAGATCGGGTGATGATCTACCGCTTTGATGCTGATTGGAATGGAGATGTCGTCGTGGAGTCGGTTGCACCGGGCTGGCGATCGGCACTGGGCGAAAGGATTGAAGATACCTGTTTTAAAGCAGGGGGATGGTTGCCCTATTACCAGGGCGGAAGTTCCGCGATCGCTGATATCGATCGAGTGACCCTTGATCCCTGTCACCGCGATTTGTTAACCCGGTTTCAAATTAAAGCCAATCTGGTCGTTCCTATTATTCAATCCACAGGAATGCCCAACGAACCGACCCTTTGGGGACTGTTGATTGCTCACCAATGCGCCCACCCGCGCCAGTGGCGACCCGACGAAGTCACACTGCTCAGTGAATTGGCAGATCAGGTTGCCATTGCTCTGGCACAGGCACAGTTGCTCGATCAGGAAACGCAGCAGCGCAAAATGCTGACCGCACAAAACGCCGCACTAGAACAGGCTAAGCAGGCGGCAGATCAGGCAAATCAAGCCAAGAGCAACTTTTTAGCCATGATGAGCCACGAGATTCGTACGCCGATGAACGCGGTGATTGGCATGACTGGACTGCTGCTCGATATGCAGCTTACTCCCCAACAGCGGGAATATGTTGAAATCATTCGCACGAGCGGCGACTCGCTGCTGACGATTATTAACGACATCCTGGACTTCTCAAAGATTGAATCGGGCAAGCTCGAACTTGAACAGCATCCCTTTAATCTTTCAACCTGTATTGAAGACGCACTTGAGTTGCTGGCACCCAAAGCCGCCGAAAAAGAACTTGAACTGACGTATCTCAACAAATCAAAAGTTCCGGAGATGATCCTGGGCGACGTAACCCGACTGCGGCAAATTCTGGTTAATCTGCTCAATAATGCGATCAAATTTACCGAAACAGGAGAAGTGACAGTTTCAGTGAGTTCGCGTCAAATCGCAGCTGCCGAAACTGCACTAAACGCCGCAGCAGAACTCAACGCGCCTGTTTATGAGCTTCAATTTGCAGTGAGAGATACGGGCATCGGCATTCCAAAAGATAAGCTGGGGCGATTGTTTAAAGCGTTTAGCCAGGTCGATGCTTCAACGACGCGCCAGTATGGAGGCACAGGCTTGGGCTTGGTGATTAGCAATCGCTTGAGCGAAATGATGGACGGCAGGATGTGGGTCGAGAGTCAGCCGGGAGTTGGCTCTACGTTTTACTTTACGATTGTTGCCCCCGCTTGCCTTGACCCGATCGCGCCTCAAGGGTTGCCCTCCCTGGCAGCGAGAAAAGTGCTGATTGTCGATGACAACGCCACGAATCGCCAGCTTTTGACCTATCGCACCCAGTCCTGGCAAATGGCCCCTACAGCAGTAGCTTCCGGTGCGGATGCGCTTCGCCTGCTGCAACAGGGAGAGGCGTTTGACCTAGCAATTCTCGATATGCAAATGCCCCAAATGGATGGTCTAACGCTAGCAGAGGCAGTGCGAAACCTCCCAGCGGGTCAGGCGTTGCCGCTCGTGATGCTAACTTCGATCGGTCATAAAGACCTTACCACAACCCAGCGATCGTACTTTGCCGCATTGCTGACTAAACCCATCAAATCAGCTCCGCTCTACCGCATCTTGACCCAGGTCATGAGTGGGCAGCCGCGCCAGATTCAGGCTGTTCGCCCTGCCGAGCCAGAACCCAATTCAGACTCGGAACACAAATCGTCGCTGCGAATTTTGCTGGCGGAAGACCATCTGGTCAATCAAAAGCTAGCTTTGCTTATGCTCCAGCGTTTGGGCTATCGAGCAGATGTGGCAGGTAACGGATTAGAGGTTCTGGAAGCAATCCACCGTCAGTCTTACGACGTCGTGCTGCTGGATGTCCAAATGCCCGAAATGGACGGACTCGAAGCAGCCCGGCGTATTTGTCAGCAGTGGCAGTCAAACCGTCCGCGCCTGATTGCAATGACGGCAAATGCAATGGAGGGCGATCGCGAAACTTGCCTCAATGCGGGCATGGATGATTACATTAGCAAACCAATGCGGCTAGAAGCCTTGGCGCAAGCTCTGGAGAGATCCAAACCCGCGTCTAGCGTGGGGAAGTCGTCTTTGCTGGACCGGGAACCGCAGGCGTAGCTTCGGGAAGATGAGCCGTTTCGTACATCATCCGCAGAGTGCGACGCTGCTCCCATTCCTGCAACAGCAGCGAACCGAGATGAAAGACCGCCATCCCAACGGCGATCGCAGACAAAACATAGCTGTGCAGCGTATAGAAGTGTTCGACGGTGGTGGTATCGATCGATCCTCCGGTCAGCACATCCTTTGCAAATTGACCGACAAAAGGCAACTGCTCGATCGTTTGCAGCTCGATCTTGAGCCGCCAGTAGCCCAACTGATCCCACTTCAGAATCATCGAAGTCCAGGCAAGCCCGATCGCCAATCCCAGCAGCACAAAATCGCTGACCCAGGCAGAAAACCAGCTAATCCGAAACCGCCGACTGAAAAACAGCACAAACAGTTGCAGCAGCGCAACGATAATCATGCCGTTGCCCACGATCTGGTGGATCGAGTAAATGATCGAGCCGCCCGGTAGAGTATCGGCGATATTTTGCACCGATTCGTACGCGCCCGCCGCAGACGGATCGTAATAAAACGCGATCAAAATGCCGCTTGCAACCCCAAGCAATGTCAGGGTAAGGGTAACGACAGACAGAATTGTGGCAAAGCGCCGAAGGGAAAAGAACGAGGTGAGGGCGGACATGGTGGGTGGGGAGATAGGGCAATGGAGCTAAAGATAAAATTACTGTAGCGATTGCCGGGTTTTGAGGTGGTCTGTCGGTGTGTAGAAGTTTGGGGAGCATGGTTCAAACCTGCGCGGGAGATTGAATTTGGCATACTAATTTTTAGGGGATAGTTTTTTAGGGGATAGTTTTTTTAGGAAATAGTTTTTTAGGAGATAGGGTCGCTGTGGTTCAAAGTGGGTCTGGACGATTGCCTTTAGAATGGTTTCGCGATCGATTGGCGACGCTGGCAACGATGCACCAGAAAGAAATAGCAATTGCGCCGTTACTGAAGGAAAACTTGGGACTGCAAGTCACTGTGCCGCACGGATTTGACAGCGATCGATTGGGTACATTTACCCGCGAAGTGAAGCGATATGGCACTCAGCTCGAAGCGGCACGACAAAAGGCGATCGTCGGCATGGAATTAACAGGACACGCGATTGGAATTGCCAGTGAAGGCAGTTTTGGGCCGCATCCGGCAATGCCGTTTTTACCGTCTAATCGTGAAATTGTATTGCTGATCGATCGCGGAAATGATTTAGAAGTGATCGGTGAAGCAATTTCAACAGAGACAAACTTTAGCCACAAACAAGTCACTAATTTAGAAGAAGCAAAGACATTTGCTCGAAAAGCAAAATTCCCTCAGCATGGATTAGTCGTGATTGCAAATGCAGATGCAAACGGAATTACCAAAGACAAAGATCTGATCATCAAAGGGATCACTTCAGAAGCACAGTTAATCGATGCCGTGCAGTGGGCACTGAAACAAGCCGATCGCGTCCACATCGAAACCGATATGCGGGCAATGCATAATCCCACGCGCATGAAAATCATCGCGCAAGCCACCGAAGATTTGATTGCCAAACTTCAGAAAACCTGTCCGAACTGCAATACTCCCGGATTCTCAGTAGCCGATCGCCTTCCCGGCTTACCCTGCGGCTTGTGTGGAACGCCAACCGATTTGACGCGCTCGATCGTTTATCGATGTCAGAAGTGCCAGCATCGGGAAGAAGTGCTGTTTCCAAATGGGGTTGAAACCGCTGATCCGGGGCAGTGTCCCTATTGCAATCCTTAAGGAATTTCTGGATGAAAACGATCGGTTTAATTGGCGGCATGAGCTGGGAATCGTCGATCGAGTATTATCGGCTGATTAACGAACTGGCAAAAGCCAGACTGGGCGGACTGCATTCAGCAAAATGTGTGATGTATTCGGTGGATTTTGCCGAAATCGAGACGCTGCAACATCAGGAACGCTGGCAAGAAGCAAGCTTGATCCTAATTGACGCAGCCCAGGCAATCGAGCGAGCCGGAGCGGATTTTGTGGTGCTGTGTACGAATACGATGCACAAGCTAGCAGATGAGATTCAGGCAAATCTTCAAATTCCGTTTTTGCACATTGCAGACGCAACCGCACAGCGCATCCAGGCTGCCAGAATTGACACGATCGGCTTACTGGGAACGCGATATACGATGGAGCAGGATTTTTATCGGGGACGGCTGGAACAGCACGGCATCAAAGTTTTAGTTCCCGATGCAGCAGACCGAGCGATCGTGCATGACGTGATCTACAGCGAACTGTGTCTGGGCATCATTCAGCCTGATTCTCGATCGCGCTATCTTGCCATTATCGATCGGTTAATCAGCGCAGGGGCAGAAGGGATTATTTTAGGCTGTACTGAAATTGAGCTGCTGATTCAGCCGGAAGACTGTGAGATTCCGCTTTTTCCAACCACGCGAATTCATGCAGAAGCGGCGATCGATTGGGCACTGGCAAATGCGTGAGGCTCCTCGATTGCTAACTGTTGTTAGATACGGAATAACCCTGAAACTCAGTAAAAATGGCTAGAATTGAAAGCCTGAGCAAAGCGCGCTAAGCCCGTCCAGCCTCTACCCAGCCATTCCTGAGGAAATACGTCATGATTTCTGAACTGCAACAAATCCTCGATCGCCTTGATATCCAGGCCGATTGGGTTGGACTTCGCATGGTGAAAGAGAACGTTAGCTCTCGATCGATGCGGGATGCCATTCCTCAAAGTAATTCCAAATCATCGAGTCAGGGCGTGATGGTGGAAGTGCTGGTCAATGGTCAGATTGGCTACGGCGCGACGAACTCGCTTCAGCTAGAAGATTTGCAGGCGGCAGCACAGGCGGCAGCAGCGCAGGCACAGGCAGCGAGTCGGTGGACGATTTATCCGATGGCGGCAACGGTGCGTCCTAAAGTGGTCGGAGAGTATAGCTCGCCTTTTGTGAAACCGTTTGATGCGATGACGCCGGGAGAAATTAATCAGCTTTTGGCGCGGCTTTGTCAAACGCTGAAAGTCTCGGATGCGATCGTTCAGACCAGCGCGACGGCGATCACCAACGAAACCGAATCCTGGTTTGTCAGCAGCAGCGGCTCGGAGGTCTATCAAAAATTTATGCTGCTCGAAACGCACTTTGGGGTAACGGCTCAGTCGGGCGGTGTCGTGCAGCAGCGCAGCAATAATGGCTATCTGGCACACTGCTATCAGGGCGGCTGGGAGCTGTTTCCGATCGATGATCTGTGGGCAAGGGCAGATCAAATTGGGTCGCAGGCGATCGAGCTTTTAACGGCTGAGGAATGTCCGACGACAAAGACCATGCTGGTACTGGCTCCCGATCAGATGATGCTGCAAATTCACGAAAGCGTCGGGCATCCGCTGGAACTCGATCGCATTTTGGGCGATGAGCGCAACTATGCAGGCGGCAGCTTTGTCAAACCGTCGGATTTCGGCAAATTGTCCTACGGCTCGAAGCTAATGAATATCACCTTTAACCCTACGGTGCCGGGTGAGTTTGCAAGCTACGAGTTTGACGATACGGGCGCACCTGCCAGCAAAGAATTTTTGATTCAAGACGGCATCTTGCAGCGCGGCTTGGGCAGTCTGGAAAGTCAGGCACGGCTGGGCGTGGATGGGGTCGCCTGTGCGCGGGCTTCTTCCTGGAATCGTCCGCCGATCGATCGCATGGCAAACCTCAATCTGGAAGCAGGAATCGACAATTTCCCTGATTTGATTCAGGACATTGAATCGGGCGTTTATATGGAATCAAACCGTTCCTGGTCGATCGACGATCAGCGATACAAGTTTCAGTTTGGCTGCGAATATGCCCGCCTGATCGAAAACGGACAGCTCACCAAAACGCTGCGAAACCCGAACTACCGCGCCACTACGCCGGAATTCTGGCATAGCCTGGTCAAAATTGGTGACGAGTCTACCTGGCAAATGTATGGCACACCGATGTGTGGCAAAGGCGAACCCAACCAGGCGATTCGGGTGGGTCACGGCTCTCCGATTTGTGTCTTTCAAGATGTGGAGGTCTTTGGGGGTGGGGCATAACGTCGTTCAGTTGGTCATTCGTCATTTTGCTCGCCATTCATCACCCCGCTTCTAATTCTATGACTCCCCTTGAATCTACCTTTGATCGCCTCGTTACCCAGCTTCGATCGCTCCTGTTATCTGAAGAATCCTTTAAGCTCAGGCTGATGGGCGAACAGAGCCAGTTCATCCGGTTTAATCGCGCTAAAGTTCGGCAAACGGGCAACGTGCGAGATGGCTCGATTTCCCTGACGCTAATGCAAGACCAGCGCACCACTTCGCGATTGTTTCCTTTTACTGGAAATTGGGAAACCGATTGGCATGGGGTAAAAGATGCTCTGGAAGACCTGCGGCAGGAAATCTCCCAGCTTCCTGAAGACCCCTATCTGGTGATTCCAACAGGGGACGCGACTAGCTGTGATGTCCAGACCGGGAAGCTGCTGCTACCGGGGGCGATCGTGGATGCGATTTTGCCGGATGTGGCAGGGCTAGACTTTACAGGCATTTACAGCGGTGGGTCGATTTTTCGCGGCTATGCAGACTCTGCCGGACAAAAGCACTGGTTTGCCACCGATTCCTTTGTGCTGGACTATTCACTGTTCACGGCAGACGGTCAGGCAGTCAAAGGCACCTTTGCCGGAAATCAGTGGGATCAGGCGGCTTATACTGCCAAGCTGGTCGAGTCCAAGCAGCAGCTCGATCGCCTTTCTCAGCCTCCAAAACCGATCGCTCGCGGACAGTACCGCACTTATCTGGCTCCGGCGGCAATGGCAGATCTAGTGAGTATGTTGTCTTGGGGCGGCGTCAGCGAATCGGCAATTCAGCGAGGCGGTAGTGCACTGGGAGTGCTGCAAAGGGGCGAAAAACAGCTCTCTGAACAGTTTTACCTTAGCGAAGACTTCAGCCGGGGACTGGTACCGCGCTTTAACGAATGGGGTGAAGTTGCGCCGATCGATCTCCCCTTAATCCAGGCGGGCAAGCTGGTGAATACGCTGATTAGCTCTCGCTCCGCCAAGGAATTTGGCAAACCCGCAAACGGCGCAAGCGGCGGCGAAGGACTGCGATCGCCCTCGGTCGCACCTGGAACCCTGGCATCGTCTGACATTCTCAAAGCCCTCGACACCGGGCTCTATTTGTCTAACCTGCATTACCTCAACTGGAGCGATCGACCGAGCGGCAGAATTACGGGCATGACTCGCTACGCCTGCTTCTGGGTCGAGAACGGTGAAATCATTGCGCCGATCGAAAATTTGCGCTTCGACGAAACCCTGTATCGCTTCTGGGGCGAAAACCTGCTGGCACTCACCGACACCCAGGAGTTTATTCCGGAAGTGGGCACCTATGGCGGACGCGACGTGGGCGGAACGTGGGTTCCGGGTGCGCTGGTGGAAGGGTTTACCTATACGCTGTAGTTGGCTGTTGTCGTTGCGTGCTGTTGCTGCTCTAGGCGCGATCGGGGTGCGATCGTTTCAGCGGCGATCGTTATCATGGAGGCAATCATGGTGTGGCAGAATTGGCCCTCTACTCCTGATTCCGTAACGCCCCATGCTCCAACCGCGATCGAGCCGTGACCCATGGACTCCACACTGCTTTACGAAGTCGATTTCTATGCCTGGACGCAGGAGCAGGTCAATCTGCTTAAAACGCAGCAGTGTCACCAGCTTGATGCCGTTCACCTGATCGCGGAAATTGAAGCGCTACACACTGCAACAGGTGATCAGTGCAGACTTTTTACCGGGAATTCCTTTGATTCCTTAAAATTATGGCACATCTTACTGAACGACGATCGGAAAATGTCAGCGGTAACTTCTACGTCGATCGCACCTGTATTGACTGCGATACCTGTCGCTGGATGGCTCCCGAAGTCTTTGCCGATATTGGTGACCAGTCAGCCGTCTATCATCAGCCTATGACTGAAGCAGAGCATTTGAAGGCAATGCAGGCGTTATTGTCCTGTCCTACAGCGTCGATTGGCACAGTCGAAAAACCAACCGATGTTCTGAAAATTCAGGCAAGTTTTCCGATTCATATCGCTGACAATGTTTATCACTGCGGCTATCACGCCGAGAATTCTTTTGGTGCAGCAAGCTATTTGATTCAACGTTCAGAGGGGAATATCCTGGTGGATTCACCCCGGTTTGCGCCGCCGTTAGTGAAACAGATTGAAAAAATGGGCGGGGTTCGTTATCTGTATCTCACTCATCGCGATGATGTTGCCGATCATCAAAAGTTTCACGATCATTTTGGCTGCGATCGAATCTTGCATCAAGCAGAAATCAGCCGCGGTACGCAAGACGTTGAAATTCAGCTTTCCGGCAGCGAACCTTTTGCGTTAGCCGACGATTTGCTGATTATCCCCGTTCCCGGACACACGCGCGGACACACCGTTTTGCTATACGACGATCGCTTTTTGTTCACCGGGGATCACCTTGCCTGGTCGAGCGAACTGGGTCATTTGTACGCCTTTCGCCGTGCCTGCTGGTATTCCTGGACAGAGTTGAGGCAATCGATGCAAAATTTAGCAAAATACTCCTTTGAATGGGTGCTTCCTGGTCATGGTCGTCGCTACCATGCCGATCGACAAACAATGCAACATCAGATGCAGCAATGTCTTGAGTGGATGGCAACCCAATGAATGACATCACCGGAACGTGGCTGGGAACCTATTGGCAAGACGGCAACCCGACCCGCTTTGAGGCAACTTTTGTGCAGGGCGGCAATACCCTTTCGGGACGCATTCTGGACGACGGAATGCTGGGAGAAGCCCAGGTGACGGGCGATTTGGTAGGGCGCAGAATTCAGTTCACCAAACAATACCTCACCAGCTCACCGCAGCCGATTCAATACCAGGGCACGCTTTCCGAAGATGGCAACACGATGAGCGGCAAATGGAATATCGGCAGACGCTACTCTGGCTCCTGGGAAGCCCATCGCAATGACAACGATTTGATGGCCTCATTGCAGGCTCGACTCACCAAATCAATTCCAGTGGGAGCCGATCGCTAAATGATCATTCATGCCCAGTGGGGTTGATCCGTGATTCATTGATTCATTCGGCAGTGTTCAAACAGAAGTGTTTCAAAAGTGAGGTGACGTAATGGGAATGCCCTGTGAAGTGAATAGTATTCTCAAGCTCAAGCTCGACGAACTCGATCTCAGTTCACTGAAGTCGGACAGTTTTCGTCACGCCACCAAACAGGGCTATCGCATTCTGCCGATCGACGTACCCATTCCGCTCGTCGATCAAAACTGGCTTGCCCACGCCGATGTAATCATCAGCCAGCTTGTCTGGGAAAATCAAATCACCCGTTTAACCTACAGAGTTCATCGCTGCTACCCAGAGCCTTTTTCGGTCAAGGGTTGACGATCGCCACCCCCAGAGGTGCAAAATCACGAACCAATTCACGGTAAAGTAACAGCAAGTTCCTTACTCGCTCAACTTCCGTGTATCTTCTCATTCCCGCAGCCGGATCGGGTCGGCGCATGGGCAGCAGCCGAAACAAGCTTTTGCTTCCGCTCCTGGGTCAACCCCTGATCGCCTGGACCCTGATCGCCGCCAAACAATCAAGCCACATTCACTGGATTGGCATCGTCTGCCAACCCGACGACTGGCACGACTTCAAAGAAATTGTGTCTGACCTGGAAATGTCGAAGGTGGTGCATTTCATCCAGGGCGGCTCAACGCGCCAGGAGTCAGTTTATCGTGGCTTACAGGCACTACCTGTCGTTGCCGATCGCGTCTTGATCCACGATGGCGCACGCTGCCTTGCCACCCCAGAATTATTCGATCGCTGTGCAGATGCCCTGCAAGACTGTCAGGGTTTGATTGCTGCTGTCGCGGTCAAAGACACGATCAAGGTCGTCAATTCTGCCAGCAAAATTATCGAATCAACGCCCGATCGCGCCAACCTCTGGGCAGCTCAAACGCCACAAGGCTTTGTCGTTGAAGATCTGCTGCGCTGTCACGAAGAAGGCATCCGCCGAGGCTGGGAAGTTACCGACGATGCGGCATTGTTTGAACAGTGCGGGCTTCCGGTACAAATTGTCGAAGGCGAAGAAACGAATTTGAAGGTGACAACTCCGGTTGATTTGACGATCGCCGAATTCATTCTGCGCCAGCGAAGTTCTTCTAGTTCATGATGAGGTGAAGTGAACGTAGCATATTTGCTGCCTAACGGCAAAACGCAGCGGCGGCAGATAACATTGAACTCAATACCAGCCGCTTTCAACCGTCCGCTGCCGTGAAGTGTTGGCTGCTGTGGGGCAAGATTTTGATAAAAATTGACTCACAGCAATCGTTGTGATGAATTATCGATATCATCTTGCTGGTACTGCTCTCTGTAGGCATTGATCCAATCATCCAGTTTCATAAGTTGTGTTTTTTCCTGATGGTAAATACGCTTAAGTACCTCATACTCTGCGCTTAGCTCTCTTTGCAACTGCACCCAAAGCCTAATACCCTCTCGACTCCATATTTTGGCTACTTCTTCGCTAGGGAAGCGAGAATCAGGTGGATAGTCATGATCAAGCGTGTCATCAAAAACATCTTGCCATTTGTTTAATCGCTCAAGAGTTTCTTGGCTAATAGGAAGCTTAACCGGATCAAAACATCCGACATCATCAACATACCAAGTTGCCCAACAGCTATACTCAGCTCCTAGCCTGATCCTTTTCACCATAGGAGCATCAGGATGTTTGAACAATCCTGCTAATCTTGTGCTGTAGTAGAACACGTCATAGTTAGAGGCTAATTCTTGACGTACCTTCTTCCACAGTTCAATGCCTTCTCGGTCAAAGGCTTCATAAGATTCAGGAGTAGGAAACCTTAATAGATTCTTCTTGCCACAAACAGTTTTGAGCGTGTTTAACCATACTTCAAGTTGCACTCTTGTATTAGGATCTAACGGTAATTCGTCTAAGCCAATCAGTTGATGCCAACGTGAAGGCGTGCTGACTGGATCAGTCATAAACGGCTTATCTGTCCTATAGCAGTCAGCATTCAGCACAATCTCACTCTTTTGATTTTGGTTTGTTCTTTCTCTTCTCCACATACGTCATGTTTTGCCTCTATTTTGGTACCGCAGAACTGCTTGCTCTCAGTAATTTCAAAAGAACTTTGCTTTGAACTTAACAGGATATATTCAAGCCAATGCCTTGACCGAATATGTAAAGCCGTCCAACAAGGTGATGAAGCGGACAGGCGAGAGATCTTGATTGGGTTGCTAAAGTTACTTGCCACCGCTTATTTTGGTCGTTAGCTGGCTAGCTGTTGTCGAGCTTTTTGCATAACAGACTCTATGTACTCTGCTTTGCCCACTGTGTATGCTTCTCGATCGCTCGAAAAGCGTTGGGCAAGATGACGCTTCAATTGTGCATACCGTGCCGCTTCGTCTGAATGCTTGCAAAGATAGTCTCGAAATATCAAACGCTCCCACAGTACACTGTCTGGCTCAACCATATGGATATGATGAGTGCGTGGACTGTTAGGTGGTAGACCCTTCACAAAAAACATCCGTTGAGGGTCGGGATTATCGAACCAGTAAGCATAGCTCAAGTGTTCTAGCTGAGAGACAGCAACTTGCTTTGCTTCTGCAAGGGAGCGTACCCCTACCAATAAATCAATAATGGGTTTTGCAGCTAACCCGGGTACTGCCGTGCTGCCAAAATGCTCAATGCGAGTGATGAGATCTCTATCTACAACCGTCCGAATACGTGCAGATTCCTGTTCAAAAAGTAGCACCCAGTTTGGGTCATACTCAGTGATGACAACTTCATCCATTGGTCTACTTCATCCATTGGTCTGCAAATTGTCAAGGTGGACTCAACTAACCTAATAGGTCTAGGAAAATTTTACAGGCTTTATGTAGCATTACATAGCGCTAGATGTCATCTAACTGATAGCAGCTTCTTGTGAAGCCCTATAGGGCTGAATAGTTAGTGCGATCAATGGAGCAAGTTCCTAAGAAACTAAATCTAATCCAGTGTTAAAAGGCTCACTTGTCGCCGATTCGTTGACAGTTTCTTTCACCCTGAAGGTGCCTCAGCGCATAGATTGCTAACTTTTATTTAGAACTTTGATCTGTAACAATCGCCCCAGGCACTGAAACCTGACAACGACCGATCGCCTCCTGAGCAAACGCCTCTAATTTGCCGTCTTCAATGTCTTGCTCTATTTGCTCATCCCAGCGGTCTTAATCTAAATCAAGGAACCACAGCCTTAATTTCTCAAACTCAGCGGATGGCAATGAAAGAATTGCTGCTTCAATTTGCTCAAGGTTTGACATAGCCAGTTGTACCTCTCTAACCCGTGAGAGAATTATAGCTTCGCCGAAAAGGGTAGATACCCTGCATTTGTTGCTGGTAAGCCTTCCGATGAACCCCTCTTGAACATCGATAGATGAACTATTAACTACTAAAAATAACTGTTAAAAATTGCTGTGATTAGTGTTCTATTCAGAAACAGCCAATCTACCCAAAACGCAAAATGGAGTGCGACGATCGCCCAAAAGACGATCTGATACGAACGCTTAATATTCTTATGGTGCAGTCTACGCTGGGCAATAAAGCCACCCAACCAGCCGCCCATCAGTTCGCACAGGTGCAGTGTCCGCTCTGGAATTCTGCGGTCTCCGCATTTCGCACGCGACTTATCATCGGCGTAGAGGGCATAGGTCACTAGGCTCATGACAGGATAAAGAGCAAGCGGGATGGGGATAGCGGTTGACCACGCAAAATGGAGTGAGCCAATGACGGGTAGACTTGATAGCAGCAATGTCTCTAAAACAGGGAAAGGATAAACAGGGAAAGGATATTTGTTCCCAGCATTGGATGTCGCCCTTCCAATTGAAGACGCGGAGCGGGAATGAGACGTGCGCCTTGCTCCTGCGATGAAAGCATTACAGGCACGAATTTTTCCATCTTCAGTAACAACGTGATAGTAGATTGTGTCACCTACTTTTGGACGACGAGTTGAGTCTTTTAGCGCAGAAATATGCACAAAAACTTCTTGGCTCCCATCAACAGGTTGAATAAAGCCAAATCCTCGATCGTCCTTCCATTTTGTCAATTGACCGCTTTGTAAGCCAGATTTCATCGGGAGTCCTTACGACTGTCTTACAATTTACCCAATTGTTCTAATGACCTATCAAGAAAGTTGATCCTCACTGCCGCTGGCAATTGGGACAGGAATACGGCGACTAACATCTGACATAATTCCTTCCCCAAATTCCTACAAATCGATAGAACAATCAAGCTAGTACAGCAAGCGATTTTTGTCAGTCTAGGAAATTATTACCATTTTGCTGGTGTATCCTCTCGGTGCTACCCCGACTTGGGCTTTTTCTCAGTTTTGCCAGTGAATAGTAGCTGAGCAGTCGAACTTTTATTTAGGACGTGACTCGTTTTGATTAATGACAATTGCCCCCAATACTGAAACCCGGCAACGACCGATCGCCTGACGAGCAAGATTTTAGGTTTGAATATTAAGCACTTCTCTCAGGGAGTCAAAACTCGCTCAATGCGGCGATCGGGAATAAGCCACATCCCTGCAACTAAAACATACAGCAGACAGGCAAGCCATGAGTTTAAGAAGGAAAGCGGAATCGCCAGAGCATAGGTCACGATCGATACCTTGCCCTTGAAGTCTTCTCCAATCGCAGTTCCTAGTGGAGAATCTTTGCCGTGGGAAGCAATGAGAATGCGGGTTAGGATGAAGTAAGCGATCGCAGCAAGCAGAAGTACTCCGCCATAGAAAGCAGACGGCACGGCAGCAAAGTGATTTTCGCCCGCCCAACCTGTGACAAAAGGAAAGAGCGACAACCAGAACAGCAGATGCAGATTTGCCCACAAGGTCTTGCCATTAATGTGCCGAACTGCCTGTAGTAAATGATGGTGGTTGTTCCAGTAAATTGCGAGATAGATAAAACTCAGGACATAGCTCAGGAACACCGGAACTAAAGGACGCAGCGCAGCCAGATTTGCCTCATGTGGAATTTTTACAGCAGTTTTTAGGTAATTAGCCCCTTTTCTATTAAGCTAACGAGTGGACAATCTATCAAGTTGGTGAAATGCCTGTCGCTTACTCAACGGATTTACGCACTCGTGTAATCGA
>NZ_JAMPLI010000017.1:0-117749 GCF_039962475.1 Leptolyngbya sp. GB1-A1
GCCTCTCGTTGTAACATCCTTGCAGCCATGCCGGAAGTCATTCGTCAGCACACGCTATTTCACTGGTGGAGGCAGGCATAAAATAGTGTTACTTTACTATCCGGATTCCGTATGAGATTATCTCCCAAACCATTCTCAACCATTACAAGATTTAGGACTGGCGGGGGTGCTGTTACCAGCGCTCAATATGGCGTTTGGTCGATACCTGAACAAGCGTATTTCAGCATGATGGAGTTATAGCAACCGGAGGTTGAGAATCATGTCGCAAGAGGGAATTGCTAGTTTAGTCGATGCTATTCAGCAAGCTGCGTATCCCTTAACCGGGTCAGCCCAAGACTATGATGCTTTGCTGAAAGCGATCGGGGATGCTCGATTTGTGCTGATTGGAGAAGCATCTCATGGAACTCATGAGTTTTATCAGCAGCGAGCAGAAATTACAAAACGCCTGATTCAGGAGAAGGGCTTTATCGCAGTGGCAGTGGAAGCGGATTTTCCCAATGCTGACCGGGTCGATCGCTTTGTTCGGGGCATTAGCAAAGATACAACGGCAAGAGAAGCACTAGACGATCTCGATGACTTTCCGCTATGGATGTGGCGAAATACTGATGTGCTCAATTTCGTGACCTGGTTACGTCAGCACAACGATACCTTGCCTGATTATGGGGCAAAAGTGGGCTTCTACGGGCTCGATCTCTACAGCATGTTTGCTTCAATGGAAGCGGTGTTGACTTATCTGGAGCAGGTTGACCCCGAAGCGGCAAAACAAGCTCGTCATCGCTATTCCTGCTTTGACCATGCGGGCGAGGATTCAGAAAGCTATGGGTATGCGGCGACCTCTGGTTTAAACGCTCCTTGTGAAGATGAAGCTGTAAATCAGTTAATGGAATTGCAGCGTCGTCGGGAAGAATATGCCCAACCTGATGGCAACGTAGCAGAAGACGAATTTTTTGATGCTGAACAGAATGCTCGTTTAGTCAAAAATGCAGAAGCCTATTACCGTTCAATGTTTCAACGTCGAGTAAGTTCCTGGAATGTGCGCGATCGTCACATGGCAGAGACATTAGACCATTTGGCGGCTCATCTAGAACGACAGGGCAAACTGCCCAAGGTTGTCGTCTGGGCACACAATTCTCACTTGGGAGATGCACGGGCAACCGACATGAAGAAGTTAGGGGAGTGGAACCTGGGGCAACTGGTGCGAGAACGCTATGGACAAGATGCCTTCTTAGTCGGGTTCACCACTTACAGCGGTACAGTTGCGGCTGCCTCTCACTGGGGTGATCCGCCAAAATTTAAGCAGTTGCGTCCGGCTCTACCGGAAAGCTACGAAACGATTTTGCACCAGGTTGAATTGCCGCAATTCTGGCTCGACCTGCGCGATCAAAATTCAGCTGTTGCAGGGCTGCGACAACCGCGACTCGAACGGGCGATCGGCGTGATTTATTCACCTCGAACCGAGCGAAGAAGCCATTATTTTCAGGCTCAACTTCCAGCTCAATTTGATGCTGTGATCCACATTGACAATACAAGCGCAGTCGAACCACTCGATCATCCCGGAGGAGAAACGGCTTCGCATCAACCCTATAAACTCAAAGCCGCAGAAGTTCCAGGCACCTTTCCCTCCAGTTTATAACCTCACCCTTTTAGGCAAACAAGGCTAGAGTGGTTTGAATAATATAACAACTTTATCAGTAGCTCATTCTGAAGGTGGGGTGATCGTCTTCACAGTCATACCATTAGTATGAGGGAAGGGAAACTGTTCCTTGCATAGGATGGTCGTACAATGATTTTACCGATGCAAAACGATGTCCCTACTCCTGGTAGACCTCGACGGTACACTTTGAGAACCCCTTAGCGGGCAGCAATACTTTCAGCATCCTCAGGATCAGCAGGCGATCGAGGGGGCTGACGCTGCGCTTAGTTCTTATTTTGATGAATGGACATTGTGGGCATCACCAATCAAGGAGGTGTTGCAGCAGGACATAAATCAATTCAAGAATGCATTGCAGAGCAACAGTACACCCTGCAACTCTTCCCGCAGCTTAAAGAAATCTACTTCTGTCCCGGTTTTGAAGGCAGACGATGTTTTCGCGTGACTCGTCACAACTTCCACAACCATAGTCAAAGCAAGTGGTCGGGGCAGTACAGTAAACCCGGCCCAGGAATGCTGAAACTGGCGATGGCGCGGTACAAGCATAGCCCTCAAAATACTTGGTATGTGGGCGATCGCTCAGAAGATGAAACCGCTGCCCGCCGGGCTGGGGTGCAGTTTCAGTGGGCAGAAGATTGGATTGAGCAACATCAAGCGTCTGTGGCTGAACTTACAAATGTCTCTCCATAAAATGGCTCTTGTTCAGATCATATTCTCTGCTCATGCTCGATGAATCCTTGGGGACCCTCGATGCCCTGACCGGATTGAAATGCAGCGACTAATTGAACGAATCTGGCAGGAACACCGATTTTCTATTTTTCTAATTACTTCATGATGTGGATGAAGCAGTGATGCTGGGCGATCGCGTTCTCCTGATCGAACATGGTCAGATTACGGTAGATATGCCTGTAACGCTGCCACGTCCCCGCCAACGCAAATCTCAGGAATTCATAGCGCTGGCAGAGGAAATTTTGGAGCAGGTAATGGGGCATCAAGCGGATTCAACGAATGTACAACCAGCAGAAATGACAGAAATCATATACGCCTATTGACTTCTACCACAAGTTAAACTTGAGCTGCCACTGTTGGCACGTTATAGAGCAGTATTTCCAAATGCAGTGACGCACTGATGAATTCAAAAAGAATTGCAGCAGCAGAACTAAACATTTAACCAATTTCCTTTCGTTGGGCAAATTATATGGTTTTGTGCTTACATGATTTTTTAATTTAAGGCACTCCCTTATGAATACATAAGCTTCGCTATTTTGGATGAAGCAACCTTGTCAAGATGGCGCTTTAATAATTAAAATCGTTAATAAATCGGAAAAGACTTGATGCGATAAGCGTATTAAATCGCTTTAGTGGAGATATTTATATAAATACTCTGTTAATGCAAAAGCCCTAAGAAACTGATGAAGCTTTTTAATAGCCTCAGTTAATGAGTTTAAACGCTGTACTTGCGCGGTTCACGATCGCTTTACAAGCCAAATTGAAAATCCAAATTGAAGATTGATTGTAGACATGAATGTTGAAGAAAATCGTGAATCATAACGGAGAGTACAAGCCATAACGATGAAACAGTGTTGGAAGAGGTCGCTTCTGATCCTATCCCACTAATATCCCTTCCACAGATCACCCGCCTCCAGAAGATGCTGCTAATCCAGATGAGGAGACGATCGAAGCTTCCCAAAGCATGTCAGATGAAGCTGATAATCGATACATCCATTAACCGCTTTCAATAACCACTTTGCAGTTCCTATGCGAGGAGAAACTCATGAGTGACCCATCCCTATCTGATCAAGCCGTCAATCCTGATCAAGCAGTTGTTGCATCCGCGCAGTCTCAGCCATTAACTGCTCAAAATATGCAGGGGAGTGCAATGCTGGACGCTCGTGTAGAAGTCGGTGGTAGACAACCGGAGGGCGATCCAATCAGTGCTCCGATCGCTACCAATTTCTCAAGTGCACCTGGAACAGGAGATGCGAAAACGGCTGATGCTTCCGGCGAAATGGGAGCCTTTTCTACTGTCGAACCTTCAGCTGAGAAGGGGGCTGTCAATCTCCATAACAATCCAGATATTCCTGCAAACAGCAGCGATTCGCTACAAGGAGTGTTACCTGACACCGAGCAAATTGGTATGCCGACAGATTCTGCAACTAACCTGCCAGATTAAAGGCATCTAATTCCTCCCTCCATCCTGCAACGCCAAATTGCTTAGATTACAGGACCAAGTCGAGGACTGGGCAAAAATACTGCTCTGGCACTGGCAAAAAAAGGAACGGGTGCGATCGTCACGGATCACAGAAATGAAGTGGAAGCCAAAGTAGTCGTCTCGGCGATCGAAGCACTGGGCAGCAAAGCAGTACCTTGCCCAAGCTATGCCGGTTATGCTAGCGCGAAGGGCGCGATCGAGGTGTTAACCCGGTATAGGGCGAAGGAATTGGGACAAGACAAGTTACGCTGAATACGATCGCTCCCGGTACAATCGAAACGGATTTTGGCGCTGGTATAGTGCGAGACAATTCAGACATTAACCGCTTCATCGCTTCGCAAATGGCTTTGGGTCGCGTTGGTGGGCCTGATGACATTGGTGTGCGATCGCGGTACTGTTGTCTGAAGACAATCGCTTGTCCGAAGACAATCGCTGGGTGAATGAACAGAGAATTGAAGTTTCCGAGGGCAATCGCTCTAGGTTCAACTGAACGCGCTTGGCGCGACAAAATCGCTCGTAGCCGCAATCCAGGGAAGTCGATCGGCTCTGCCTGCAAAAGCAGGTTTTTTCGTTGGTCGCCTTCAATCTCTTTCTTGATACAATACCTAATATTTGTAACACTGTATCAAAAAAAGCCTCTGTGATTATCGATACAGTTAATCCGAAGCTTTACCCCCGTTGTTCTGTCAGTGTTCCCTTGATTGTTCAGGTTTGCTATCGGAATACGTTCTATTGTTTAGGTCTTGTGCAGGAATCGATTGAATCGCATTTGAATTCTAATCTCGGTTTGTAATCCTTCAAGCCATCTGTCGAAAGGTAGATTAGAAGAAATGTGTTATTGATAACATCGATCGTCGGACTGACTACTGAAGGAAGCGTATTTTCCAACTGAAATTAAAATGAAGAGCTTGTGACTTCTTGCATAAGACAGCAATATGGAAGATATATTCTTTTGGGTTTATCCGGAGGTAAGAACCCACTTTAGAACTGATATTATATTGCTGAAATTATTAGGGTGAGCATCAATATAGTGACCGTAGAATAATCAGACTCGATTCTGTAAGCTACATAACAATCATGATTGGCAAAACACTGAGTGGACGCTATTCAATCATCCAGCGGTTAGGTGGGGGAGGATTTAGCGATACTTATCTCGCTGTAGACAAGCAGCTTCCTACGGTTCCTCGCTGCGTTGTGAAGCGGCTGAAGTCAAAATCACCGGACACGGCAACTTTAAAGACCGTGAGGCGTCTATTCAATGCGGAAGCCACAACTCTATATGAGTTGGGTCGCAGAAGCGATCGAATTCCCCGTCTGCTTGCCCATTTTGAAGAGGATGAGGAATTTTATTTAGTCCAAGAATTTGTTGAAGGACACGACCTGAGCCACGAGCTAGCCTACAGCAAGCGGCTGAGTGAGGCAGAAGTGATTGCGATGATCAGCGACATCCTCAGTGTGCTTCAGTTTGTGCATCGGCAGGGCGTGATTCACCGGGATATTAAACCGCGTAATTTGATTAGGCGACAAGAAGACGGCAGGATTGTACTGATTGACTTTGGCGCGGTCAAACAAATTAGCACCGAGGTCGTTCACCTGCAAGCAAAAGGGCAAACCAGCGTCACGATCGCCATTGGCACACCTGGCTATATGCCAAACGAACAGCAGGGGGGTAAGCCTCGCTTTAACAGCGATATTTATGCGGTAGGGATGGTGGCAGTGCAGGCACTCACGGGTTTACCGCCGCATGAGCTGCAAGAAGACTTTGAGACCGGTGAGGTGATTTGGCGAGAACAGACTCAGGTGAGTCAGGAGTTTGGTGATGTTGTCGATAAGATGGTTCGAACCCATTTCATCGATCGCTACAAATCTGTTGAGGAAGTATTATTTGACCTGCGACAGTTACAGGATGTTGTTTTACAGGGTGTTGTTTCGGAGGAAACCGTAATTTATGACCCGGCTACAGTTCCTGGCACGCTTCCTAGCACGCTTCCTGACCCGGTAGAGCCATTCCCAACTGCCTTAGGTGATTCCATCATAAAATCTAGTACAGGTGCCACAGGTACAGGTGCCACAGGTACAGGTGTCACAAGTACAGGTGCCACACGTACGAGCATCGTAAGCACCAGTATCGCTCGTCGCTGGCAATTGCTTCTTTCTCTAAACCGTTTTGTCAATCGCTGGGCGCTTGTGGGAGTAACGCTGGCATCTACCTTTGCGGGATATGGATATTGGCGGTTTCAAGCGATTCCCAGCAGTAGAGCCCTCACAACTCAATTTTTGCCTGCACAGCCGCCGAGTTCGTCCCAGGGTTCATCTCAGAATTCGTCCCAGAATTCACTCCAAAATTCATCTTTATTTACCCTTGCGAACACGTTAGCGGTCCATCGAGGGGCAGTTGATGCGATCGCCATGAGCCCCGATGGCAAAACCTTTGTGAGCGGCAGCGAGGATAATACTGTGAAGCTGTGGGATTCGCAGACTGGCGCATTGCTCCAAACTTTTTCAGGACATACTGCCGAGGTGGTGGCGGTTACCATTAGCCGCGATGGAGGGATGCTTGCCACGGGGAGTCGAGACAATACCGTTCGGCTTTGGGATCTCAACACTGGAAAGCTGATACATACCCTTAATCATCCCGATTGGGTTTCCTCTGTTGCTTTTAGTCCAGATGGAAAAATGCTTGCGTCAGGCAATTACGCTACGACCGTTTCTGTCTGGAATACAAAAACCGGGGAACTTTTGTGTGACTTTGAAGGTCATTCACAGCCAGTTAAGTCCGTTGCAATTAGCCCTGATGGAAAACTTTTAGCGGCGGGCAGTGAAGATCAAACCATTAGAGTCTGGAGTTTAGAAACAGAGAAACGGGTTCATACGCTCGATCAACATGCGGGTGCAGTGGAATCGGTTGCGATGAGTCCTGATGGGCAAATATTGATCACAGGAGGAACGGATGAAACCTTGATTTGGAATCTCAAAACTGGGAAAGTGGTACAGACTCTGCCAGAGCAGTCAGGCTTTGTTCGATCGCTGGTTGTTAGCCCGGATGGAACAACATTGGTCAGTAGCCACGAAGACAACACGATCAAGCTTTGGAATTTGCAGACCGGAGCATTGCTAAACACGCTGCCTGGACATCAGGATTGGGTTTTATCGCTTGCACTTAGCCCGGATGGAAAAACATTAATTAGCGGTAGCCGAGACAAAGCAATTAAGATTTGGCGTTTGTAGAAATTATCGAGTTATTTTTTGGGATTCGCTCAGGGGTTTGATCTCCAATCTTTACAGCCGCTTCCGCCTAGTAAGGCATGGGAGGGGGGAAGTTTCTGCATCTGAAGTTTCTGGATCTAGAAACTGGGTTGCCCTGAGCCAAAAACTGACGGTATTCCGGCGATCGACCGCAATTTTGAGCAAATTTGATGATCCGGTACGAAAATCCTTCGGTTTTTAAGAAAGAACCGGTGTAAAGACATAGGAACCTGCTAAAAGTTTGAGGTTTAGAATGGAAGACTCTACAGCCTTACTGGCTTCTGGTGCAGTTGATTTAGCCAGAGAATTTGGACCGTCAGGAGATTTCGGAGAATCTTCTCTGCATCGGGCAACTCGCGCTCGGTCGGCTCTTTACTCCGGTGAAACTTTCAGTCACGCTCCCGGAAACAAGCTCGGTCACACTCAAAATAATACTTCAAACAATAAAAAACAATCGACTTTTGATTTGGTTTTCCAAAAAGATGCGGAAGGCTTGAATGACGATCGAAGCTCAGGAATGGATAGCCGATCGGCAGAGTTCAGAGGTTCAAAAAATAAGAATAAGCCAACATCGCCTAATTCGCAGACGCACAACAATCAAGATGGCTTGACGGGTATTGCAGCAGAAGATGCGCTGGTGGGACGGAATCGCCCTGGCTCCGCGCGGGTGAATCGCAGTCACGCTGCAGTCAGCAGTCGTGCTGATTTAATTGGGGTGGTGGATGACGTGACCATGCCAAAAGCGATCGACCCCCGAAGGAAGGATGACAAAGGAAAAATTAAGGTAGATATCACCAATCGGGGCAAGGCTAAAGCTTCAGGATCGCTGATGGTCGATATCTATGCCTCTCCTGACCTTGTTCTTGATGCAAGCGATCAGCTGTTAGACAGCGTAGATCGGGGCAATGTTCAGATTCAGGCAGGCAACACGCGAAAATTTACCTTTAACTTCACGAATCCGGCTGGGGTCGCACCGGGAGCTTATTATCTCATTGTCGATATTGATTCTGGAAAAACCATTTCCGAGATCAATGAAACCAACAATGCAGCCTACGAGCGGGTTTCTGCCTCTGGAACGGATGTAGTAGTGGACTGGAACGCAACGATTTTGAATGCGATCGTGGCAACGAAAAGTTCTCCTCCGATCGCATCTTGCAACATGGCAATCCTCCATGCCGCGATGTTTGATGCAGTCAATATCGATTTTTCACAGCCCGTTTCGCGAGAAGCCGCAGTGGCAGCGGCAGCCCACCGAATTCTGCTGAATCTATATCCCACTCAATCCGCACTGTTGGAAGAACAGCTTGAGATGTCGTTAGCCGAGATTACCAACGGTCAGGCAAAAACCAGAGGAATCGCGCTAGGTCAACTCGTTGCAGACCGCATGCTGGAAAAGCGAAGTAACGACGGCTCACGCGTTCCCGTTCCTTATAACCCCACTCTGGAACCGGGTCGCTGGCGGCCCACACCCCCCGCCTTCGCGCCAGCCGTTCTGCCTCACTGGGGCAAAGTTACGCCATTTACGCTTCAAAGCGGCTCTCAGTTCCGTTCTGTGTTGTTGAATAATCCTCCTCCTGCCTTGAGCAGTGCTGAATATGCAGCAGAGATGAATCAAGTGCAAGCGATAGGCAGTGAAAACAGCACCAGCCGCACCGCCGACCAGACGGAGTCTGCTTTGTTCTGGGCAGATAGTGCAGGCACGTTTACCCCACCGGGACACTGGAATCTGGTTGCCGAACAGCTGGCTGTCATCAAAAAGAATACGCTGGCTGAAAATGCTCGGCTGTTCGCCCTGCTGAATTGTGCTCAAGCAGATGCTGGCATTGCTGCCTGGGATGCCAAGTATCTTTATGACAACTGGCGTCCTGTAACCGCAATTCGACTGGCAGATCAAGATGGCAATGATGCCACGATCGCAGACCCCTTCTGGACTCCGCTCATCCCGACTCCTCCCTTTCCAGATTACGTTTCAGGACACAGCACGTTTAGCGGTGCCGCATCCACGATTCTTACCTCTCTGTTTGGCGACAATACCAGCTTTAGCACAACCTCGATTGGATTGCCGGGTGTCGTCCGTTCATTCACCAGCTTTAAGCAGGCAGCAGATGAAGCGGGCATGAGCCGGATTTATGGAGGCATCCATGTGAAGTCAGCCAATGTGGCTGGCTTGGAGCTGGGTCGATCGATCGGTCAGTATACTTTTGACATGTCGCCTTTTGGAGCCCAGCTTGAATCGCCGGTGAGAAGGGTTAGAACCCAGAGTCGATCGCCCCTCCGGGCAAATGCCGCTAAACAGTGACGCTGTCCTTCACTTGTGGGACTTTCTGAACGATCGAAGTTCTCCAGCAAGGGCTACTGAGTATCTACAAACTGTCTATCCACAAACGGGGTATCTACAAGCTGATTCTGCAAACGCTCCAGGCTTCACAGCCTCAATTCCCCAATATTAGGGGACTTTGAGCGTGAGCAGGAGTGGCTCGGTTCCCCCCAGCATTCACCCGCGAGGGGGCGAACCAGATCGCCGTTTGAACAGGAATCGACAAATCTGTCCGAATGCTTAAAGCCCCCTGTTGCCAGCGATGATCTATTTAGCGGGCTGCTCTTAGGGGGCTGATCAATGTTTGCCAAACTCAATTCTGGATTCCCGATGCAGCAATACTAGTCAATTGACACAGAAGCGATCGCCTGTTGAAAGACGGCTGCATTCTTGAAGTAAATTGCGGGATTATCGACGAGTGCCAGATCGATCAATTCCGCAAGTGCTTTGGGAATTCCGGCTTCGCGCTGGCGAATTGGCACAGGACTGGTTTGCAGCAGTACCAGATACGGATCTTCGCCTTTAAAGTCGCGGGGGAATGTCCCCGTCAACATATAGTAAAGGCAAGCAGCGATCGCCCACAGATCAAGTTCAGGTTGGGTCGCTTTGAAATCGATCGCCTGCTGGCGCGGCATAAAAGCGGCTGCATTTGCGGCAGAGAAATCGCCGAGTCCGGCTTGTGCAATCGCAGTGGCAATTCCATAGTCAGAGATTTTGACGCCCTGGTCTGGGGTAAGCAGCAGATTGCTGGGTGTGAGCCGTCCATGAATCCTGCTTTGAGGTTGATCGGGTGATTGATCTGGGAAAGTTGCCTGATGGGCGTAAGTTAACCCCTCCAGAGCTTGCAGGACAATCTCAATCGCTTCGCGGGGCAAAAGCTTTCCCTGCTGCCGAACCCGATCGGCAACGCTCTTTCCCTCAAACGAGTCATAGGCAAAAAAGAAAGCTTCACTGGCAATGCCAATTTCCTGAAGGCGAAGCAGGTTGGGATGCTGAAGCGATTTCAGCGCATTGACCGATCGCAAAAATGTATCGATCGCCGAAAGCGGAACCGTTTTCTCGGGCTGAAAAAGTTTTAGCGTGACCGCTTTATCGGTTTGCAGCTGCTGTGCTTCATAAATCGAAACGTGATCGGGGTGGCGTGAAACTGTTCCCACTTCCGAGGCATCAAGCCGATGCAAGATCTTGTAGCCTGCAATTTCAGGGAGCGGTGCAGCACTAGACGAGTGACCTAAATGATTCAACGCCGAACGATCGCTTACGGTTTTCTGATCCAAAATTGCGGTTTGACCCACGCCCGTTTCATGAAAGACAGCTCGATTTGCAGCAGCTATTGGATTCACGCCTTCGATCGCAACTTTAAAGACGGTTTTGCCAAGTTTGATTTCGTCTCCCTGCCGCAAGTGATGCCCGGAAGAACGAATCTGCATTCCCTCCTCCGGAGATTGGTCGGGATTTCGCCGTCCAATAATTTGACCATTGACATAAGTGCCGTGCAGGCTGCCCAGATCGCGAATGCTGACCGAGGGCGGATTAATGTCTAGTAGGCAGTGGTAGCGGGAAACCGTTTTGTGATTTTCGTCGTTGGGCAGTGGCAAGTGACAGTCCTTTGCCCGACCGACAATACAAACGGTGCGATCGCGAAAGCTAAACTTCTGCCCTTTCAAAACCCCTTCTGTCACCGTCAGAATGACCTTAGCGGTTGTCTCCAGCTCTGTGAAGGTCGTACCCAGTGAGGTCGCGAACTCCGTCGCAAATGCCGTCGCAAACGCGGTTGAATCCGGAGATGCCACAGCCCTCCGTAAGCTCTCTGGTATAGCTCCCGGTAAGGCTCCCGGTAAAGCCGCCGGTGAAGCAGATACAGTGGCAGATCGAGTGCGGCTTGTTAACTGCTCGCGAACCCCCTCTGGCCGCAGCCAGCCATAGCCCACCTGCTGAAGTAGCCGCATCAACTGGTTAAAGTCGGCTTCTCCCCAGGCAGGCGTTCCATACGGGGTGAGGGCTTGCCTAACGTCTTCGGGACTGGGTTCGCGCAAATCGGGCAGCGTCGCACGAGGCGGCGTATGTAGCCTCAAGAAGATATCTAGATAAGGACTTGCGCCCTCGTCCCAATCGGCAGGCGATCGATTGTTCAATTCCCAGTCCAGTAGCCACAGTTTTATTGTGCGATCGTCACTGCCCGATGCGACAAAGCGACTATCAGGACTAAAGGTGACCGACTGAACCCTTTCCGTATGCCCGGTCAACGTTTGTACAGCGTCTCCGGTTGCCAAGTTCCACAGTTTCACCGTGCGATCGTCACTGCCCGATGCGGCAAAGCGACCATCAGGGCTAAAGGCAACTGATTTCACTGCCTCAATATGTCCGCTCAGCGTTCGCACACAGTCTCCAGTTGCCAGGTTCCACAGCTTCAGCGTCCAATCATCGCTGCCTGACAGTGCCATTCGTCCATCGGGACCAATCGCGACAGAAGACACGATCGCACGATGTCCCTCCAGGGTTCGCAGCACTTCACCGGTTGCCAATTCCGCCAAAACTACGGTTTTATCCGCCCCACCTGACAGCAGCGATTGTCCGTCCGCACTAACTGCCACTGCGGTGACGCGATCGGTGTGGTAGGTCAAGGTTCGCAGACAGCGTCCGGTTGCGGTGTCCCAAAGTCTCACCGTGCGATCGTCACTGCCTGACACGGCATAGCGTCCCTGAGGATGAAAGGCAACCGCCCGCACTGTGCCCTGATGTCCGGTCAGCGTTCGGAGTCTTTCGCCTGAGTTCACATCCCAGAGCGTCACTGTTCCATCGGCGTTGCCCGATAGCATCTGGGTTCCGTCTGAACTGAGGGCGATCGCCTCTGCAATACTCTGATGTCCTTCAAAGTTGAGCAGACAGCGTTCCGTTTCTACATCCCAGCGTTTAAGGGTGCGATTGACACTGCTAGAAAGGATGGACTGTCCATTGGGTTGAAAGGCAACTGCCCGTACTGAAGCCGTGTGCCCGTCCAGGGTTGTCTGCTCCCAGATCTCGCGGAGAGATTGGCGCGGTAAGTCGAAATAAAGCTTTAACCATGCCTGCACTGCTTCTATGCCCCGTGGGTAGCCGGAGCGTGCTGCGCGCAAATGCTGAGCTGCCGCAGGGGCATCGCCGCGTTTCAGAGCTGACTCCGCCTGGGTAATTTCCTCCTCATAGCGACGATCGCCCGTCAGAACTACCGCCGCAGGCAACATTTGCGACAGCGACAGAGGGGCAAAATCAGCGGGGGCATTCAGGTGAACTGCCCAGAGCTTCAGGCTGTCGCGATCCGTAGACAAGGCATAGCGACCGTCCGAACTGAGCGCGATCGCGTAAATTTCCGATTCATGCGGTTCAAAGGTCCGCAGACATCGCCCCGACTCGACCTCCCAAATTCGCAGTCGCCCATCCTGGCTGCCTGACAAGAGATATCGCTCGTTGGGACTAAAGGCGATCGCCTGCACCCCTGGGTCGTCAAACGTTCGCACCACCTGCCCCGTCGAGAGATCCCACAGCTTGATCGAGGTATCGCCTGCCAGCACATAGCGTCCACTAGAACTAAGGGCAATCGCTGTGAGCTGCTGATGTCCCTTCAACGTCTGAAGCACCTGCCCCGTTGTCAGATTCCAGAGTTTAATCGTTTGGTCATTGCTGGCAGAAATAGCTTCGCGTCCGGTTGGATCAAACGCCACCGCAAACACCCGCGCCCGGTGCCCCCGTAGCGTTTGCAGGCATCTGCCCGAGTTTACATCCCAAAGCTTCAGAGCTGAATCATCTGCACCCGACAAAATGTTGCGTCGATCGGGGCTAAAGGCGATCGCCCGTATCGTACCTTTGTGCCCATTGCTGCTGCTAGTAGGCGGCGATGGATTCAACAGGCGACGAATTTTATCCCGAAAGCGAACGCGTTCGACCCCGCCAAACGTGAACTGAAGGCTATTAGAAGCAATATTCCAAAGTTTGATTGTTTGGTCTTCGCTGCCCGATAAAAGCTGGCTACCGTCGGAATTAAGCGATACGGCAGTCACCTGTCCTCGGTGTCTCCGAAAGGTACAAACGCAGCGACCGCTGGGAACCTCCCAGATCCGAATCAGGCGATCCGAGCCGCCCGATACCGCATACAGTCCGGTGGGACTCAGTGCGATCGACGATACCCAACGACTAGTGCCTTGCTGGTATTCCATAACGCGATCGCGAAACTCTGGCAATAGCTGCTTCGCCTGGGGACATTTTTCCCGGAGTTGTGCCAGCAGCGGCGATAAAGTATCCGTGTGGATGCCCTGCGCCTGAACTTCTTCTAGGAGCCGAAGTGCAGTGTCATAGTCGCCCCGCTCCCAATGCACTAACCCCAGAAAATACTTGCTGTGCCCATCTTCAGGAGAAGGACGGTTCGCTTCGAGCTGGTTCAGCAAATCGCGATCGCTTATTTTGCCCGATCGCCAAAGCATTATTCCTCGGTTGTAGATTGAATTGAGGTGCTGCGGCTGAAGGGTGAGGGCTTCGTCCCAACGCTGAAGGGCTTCTGCACCCTGATCCAGATCCACCAGTGCCAGTGCCCAGTTGTTGTACGAATCGGCACTTCGCAATGGAGACGGCTCCTGACGCGGGTAGAGTGTCCCTGTCACCGTTTGGTAAATTGCTTGCATCTGATTGGCGACCTCCCGCAGGCTCCCAGGACGCAGATCTGGAGCATTCTGGAAGCATCGACGCAGCAGTTCTGCTACGGGCGCAGGCATCCGGGGAATGCCAGAGGTCATGCCTTCTAGATAGCGATCGAGCACCTGAACTGCCCCCAGACCCGACGACCCAATGGGTTTGCCTGTAAACATTTCCAGCAGCGTCAACCCCCAACCCCAAAGGTCAGTTTGGGAAGTTAAGCCGGTCTGATTGATCTGTTCGGGCGATTGATAACCTGGGGGAGCCTCGGCTAGCCCAACCTGAGTGATCTTGGCAATGCCATCGCCAGCCATTAAGACAGTTGCAGGGGTTAGATTCTGGTGGATTAAGCCCTGATCGTGCAGGGTTTGCAGTCCCCAGGCAAGCTGAATGGCGATGTCTAGAATGCGACGAAGCAGTGCGCTCTGCTCGTAAAGCCGCCAATTTTGAATCCACTGATGCAGGGTTCCGTCACTCCCAAACTCGGTAAACATCAATGGCTGCTCACCGGACGGCTCATTCACCCACCGTAGATAGTAGGCGTTTGCCACATGGGGATGCAGCCCCAAGCCTACCCAGGCATCGGCGGTTTGCTTCAAGGCCTCGATTCCACCGATCGCTGCGATCGCCCTCGGCTTGAGACGATGAATTGACAAATCGATATTCCAGCCCAGATGCCGCGCCCGGTAGACCTCGCCAAACTCATCCTGATACAGAATTCCGATGACCCGATACAGATCCAGGATTGTGTCCCCAGCCTGCCACTGTCCGCTGTTCTGGTTTGACATAACAGTAATTTTTTGACTTACGCCGAATCGATCGCGACAACTAGAAATAGGACGTAGAGGACGTTTGAAAAGTTGTGGCTATCGCCCAAATTGCCCCCTGAACCTCCAGGCTCGGGGAGAACATCGCTCGCTTTAGGGATTCAAAATGCACCCAGATGGGGAACAGAAAGGGAAATAGCGGGGCGATGTAGGACACTTGCGACTGTTTAAACATCCTTCTAGATGATCATCTGATTCCAGTGTGTCAGTCAACCTTCCGGAAAGGGCACTGATTGAGATCACTGATGAAGGATTCCGATTCTGTATTTTTATTTTTATGCGTTCTTTAAAGGAAATAATAGTGCAGCAAGCCATTGGGCTGTGTCGCAAAAACATAAATAGAGTGTCTCTATCCTGCACGATGAGACTATCATGGGTGAACAAGATTGAAGATACGCTCTCAACTTATCTACCCCCCGGTAATCCAATGCCCTGTCAACATTTGAATGAATTGACTGTAGAAAACCTGATCCCAAAATCTAACTATCCTACCTTTCAGTGCGAGGAGTGCGTTCGGGTAGGCGATCGGTGGGTTCATTTGCGAATTTGCCAGACCTGCGGGAAGATGCTGTGCTGTGATTCCTCTAAGAATCAGCACGCCCGTCATCACTACAAGGAAACGGGACATTCTGTAATTAGTTCGGCAGAGCTGGGGGAACAATGGCTGTGGTGCTTTGTGGATGAGCAGGGGAAGAACTATTAATCAATTCTGATGATTTCAATAACGGATTCTGATAATTCCAATAGATCGATTTCCAAACGACGCTTAAGCAGGATTTTAGTTAGCCGGACAGCCTGATCATCGCATCAGAAAGCCTGCAACAAAGGAGATTTTCGCCCAAACGATCGCAAATCTCCGCAAAATTACGTCCGTACGCGCGGTTTGCTTTGCTTTTTGCCCAATCTGGCTGGAAAGGAGCGTCTTGCTGCATTGTGCAACAAGTCCTGTTTTTCAATCAAAAACGATCGATTTTTGTACCGCCAACACATTTCGCAGCATTCGTCATCGATCGCTGTCACATCCACCTCCGATAAAGCCTAGTAGTGTAGAGGCTGCAATCTAGACCTGCTTGGAGGTAGTTCTACATGAATAGCATGTCGCGTTCTACAACTCGATCACCACTATCTTTAGGAGGATCTACGAAGCGGTCGCTCGATTTCCAGCCTGTTCGCTCTGGTGGAGCAAGCGAGTTCGGAGGACTTTCGGCGGAGAGGTACGCGCTTCCTCAGACGTTTCCTCGGAGTATCAAGCGAGCCGCCTCTACAGCTTTAGCAACCTTAGAGCGATCGGTCTTCCAGAAGATTAACCAGTATCGCCAGCAGCAAGGGTTATCTTCGATGAGGTTGAACAGCACAATTACCCAACAGGCTAGGCAGCACAGCCAATCGATGGCAGATCTCCGTGCTTTAAGTCATGACGGTTTTAGCAGCCGGGTGCTAACGATTAGAAACTCGATTCCTTTGCGTGCCTCAGCCGAAAATGTTGCCTTCAATCAAGGCTTCAGCAATCCGACGGCTCAAATCGTGAATGGATGGCTCAAGAGTCCGGGGCATTTTCAAAACATTATGGGGGACTACAACCTGACTGGAGTTGGAGTCGCTCAAAATAATCAGGGCGAATTCTATTTCACTCAGGTTTTCATCAAGCGCTAACTTCGATCCTGCATTAGAAATTCGATCGCTACCACCTTCACTCAGTAGCGCGACAGCAACCAGGGAGCTTCTACCACGTTCAGAGTCTTATCGCTTCAATGACTGGCTTTGCCGCATTCCCTGAAAATATGCCTTTTCTCAGCAATCAATTTAGCAATCCATCTCAGCAATAAATGTCTGTGAACCTGAACTCACTGCATTGACGCAAATTCCTCGATCGATTAACTCAAACGCAAACCTTTTTTCCTTTAGCAGCAGCTAAACCACGATCGCGATTTTCTTAAATTCAATCCGTCTTTAACACGTTAAGGGCTTGGGGATAGCACTGCGATCCGCCATCGGAAAGACGTTAAGAAGGCAGAAGAGAAGTAGCATGGCACATCATATGGATAACACTGGATAATCACCAGGTGCGTCGTGTCATGGGCTATATTCATCGTCTCTCGGCGCAAAAACCGTCTGGCAAGATTGAACCTACTCGCTGGCGATCCTCGCTGAAAAACTGGGGACATGAGCCGCTCAAAGATTAGATGCTCATTTATCAGAGGCTCAAACGATGTTTATACCAATGGGTTTTGGTCAGCAATCGATCGTCACTTCTCTGGGAAAAATCGCGTATTACACAGCTGAGGACAAGCTGTGGAACACAGGGAATACTAACCCAGAAACGCTGGTATTTCTTCATGCGCTCGGCGGCGGTTCCTCTGCCTATGAATGGTCAAAAGTGTATCCTGCTTTTGCCGCAGACTACCGGATTCTCGCACCTGATTTGATTGGCTGGGGACGTTCTGATCATCCGGCTCGCAATTATCGCGTTGAGGATTATGTGCAAACGATCGTGGAGTTTATCAAACAGAGTTGCACTGAGCCGATCACGGTGATTGCATCGGGTTTAACGGCTGCGTTTACGGTACGGGCTGCGGTGCAACATCCCGATTTGTTCAAATCCCTGATCCTGGTGACGGCGGCGGGATTGAATGATTTTGAGCAGAACTATCAAGACAATTTCTTTGCCCAACTTATTAAAACGCCGCTCCTCGATCGCCTCTTCTACAGTGCAGGGGTTGCGACCGCGTTTGGAATTCGCAGTTTTCTAGAACAGCGGCAATTTGGCAAAAGCGATCGGGTTTATCCAGAAATTGTCGAAGCTTACCTCCAGTCTGCTCAGCAGCCCAATGCAGAATATGCGGCACTGGCGTTTGTACGCGGCGATTTGAGTTTTGATTTGGCACAGTTCATTCCCCAGCTCGTGACACCCACCGCTTTGATCTACGGAATGCCGACCGAGTACACCAGCCCTGAATTAGGACAGCGTTTTGCCAAACTTAACCCATCTGCAATTCGCGCCTTTCAATCTGTAGACGACACCAGGCTCACCCCCCACCTGGAACTTCCTGCTGTGGCGATCGGATTAATTCGCAAGTTTCTCCCGTTGCTTGTAGTTTCTGAATAATTTTAAGCTGGCGTTTTAAGCTGGCATTGCTGCTCCGACAGGTGAATTCTGTAAGGGTGATTTGCAAACGACCACTAGCGCAAAACTCCCTATCCGCAAATCCGATTTCCATTCAGCAATGCCTTTAATCTCAGGCTGCGGTTTGAATGGGTACGAGTCGCTTGCCGACCTAAAGCCGAGCCATCGATTCCTGTTGAGAAACTCTGCGCCAGAAGTTACAGAATGCCAGAAATCACAGAGTCGTGTGAGTTAATCAGGGTCGGAACGTTTTGAGAACGCTTTCGGAACGCTTCCCTCGCTAATTTAGATTCAGATAGCAAGAAACAGACTTCAAGTTATCCCAACGACTCACAGTGCTCTGGAGGAACATCAATATGAAACGCTTCACAATCAACCACCTCAATCTTCTCGCTGCACTCCGTCAACAACTCGAATCGGTTGAAATCCGCAATCATGAGATGGCGCACTGGATATGCAAAGTCATTCCGGCGCAGTGTCCTTTTGAACGAACCATCAAGTTCTTCGATCGCCCTTTGGTTCACATTCCCCCTTTGTGCAAACTCAATCCCTTGTATGACCAACTGGTTGAACTACGGTTTAAAGCTTTGGTGTATTTAGCAGACTATCCTGAATCAAGCCCGGTTCTATCCTGAATCATGTCCGGTTCCATTCTGCTACTCATTCACCCATTTTCACTGAGTTGGCAGCATTGAGACACTTTGTTTCAAGTCAGCCATCAAAATGAGGCTCAGGGGGTCAAATTGAACATACCAGGGAAAGGGATGATCCTTAATCGCCCGCCACTTATCCTTAAACAATTCCGCTTGCAGATGATAGTCCTGTAAGTCTTTGGGCGCAGCATTTAGCTTGAGGAACAGGGTGATTCGGTGAGGCGTTTCACTGGTGGAAGTTACCCAAGCGGGAAAAGTGTTTGTTTTGCCTGCTTCAGGATGCGTCGTGATACGAATTTGATGGGCACGAATTCCGACATCGGTAAGGTTATCGGGAATGGCTTCCACGGTTTGCAGCGTCACGCCCCAATCGATCGCCTCGATTGCATCTGATCCAGCGACGGCAGCCCGGGAAAAGTTTTTACATCCGGTGAGCTGGGCTACGCGCACCGTGCGAGGATGCTCAAAAATCTGGTGTTTCGAGTCATAGGCGATCGCCCTGCCGCCAGACATCACCAGCAGCTTTTCACACACTCGATAGGCTTCCTCTAAATTGTGCGTGACAAAAAGCGTCACCCCAGAATAGGTAGACAGGGTTTCGACGAGCTGCCGCTCAAGCTGGCTGCGGAGGTAGGTATCCAGTGCTGAAAACGGTTCATCCAGCAATAACGCTTCTGGTTCGGTTGCCAGTGCCCGCGCCAGCGCAACTCGCTGCTGTTGTCCCCCCGAAAGCTGATGCGGATAGCGATCGCCTAATCCCTGTAACTGCACCAGGGCAAGCTGCTGATTAACTCGCTGCGATCGCAGGACTTTAGGTAAACGCTGCAACCCAAAAGCGATATTCTGGGCAACGGTCATGTGAGGAAATAGCGCATAGTTTTGAAATACCAGGCTGACTCTGCGTTGATGGCTGGGGATATTAATTCGCTGAGCTGAATCGAACAGCGTTTGCCCATTCAAAACAATTCGTCCTTGGGTTGGTGTTTCGACCCCCGCAATACAGCGCAGCGTCATGCTCTTGCCGGAACCAGAGCCACCGAGGAGCCCTAACGTTTCTCCGTGGGCTGCAAAAGCCGTGTCCAAGGTGAAGTTTGCAAGCTGTTTCTGGATGTTAACCAGCAATCCCTGCTCTGTATTCAACAGCAGCGAATGGGTCAGCGGCACAGCAGGAGAATTACCAATTCGATCGCTTCTGCCGTTCACGGGTTCATTCGCTTCCACAACTCCAAAGGAATTTTTCTGAATTTTACGCTCGTGCTGTTTCTGCCATCGGTTGACCACAATAATCCCTGACAGCGAGATCGTCATTATCACAATCACCCATAGCCACGCTTCTTCCATTGCGCCTGCTTCCACCGCAAAGAAGATTGCCATCGGAATTGTTTGCGTTCGACCGGGAATATTGCCTGCCAGCATCAGGGTTGCGCCAAACTCCCCCAATGCTCGCGCAAATGCCAGTGTGGTCCCAGCTAAAATACCTGGAACCGAGAGTGGCAGCAGGATTTGCCAGAAAATTCGCCCTTTGGATGCCCCCAAGGTTTGGGCCACTTGCAACAGGCTGCTATCAACCTGTTCAAATGCTCCCAATGCCGTTTTGTACATTAGGGGAAACGCCACGACGGTCGCAGTGATCACAGCAGCGTACCAGGTAAAGACGATCGTGAAATCAAATCCAGCCATCCACTGGCCAAGCAGACCATTACGACCCAACAACAGCAGCAGCAAAAAACCGACTACAGTGGGCGGCAGAATGAGCGGCGCGACAAAGATTCCCTCAATTACAGACTTCCACCGTCCCCGATAGCCTAACATCCAGTAGGCAGCTGCCAGCCCTGTAAAGAAAGTGGCGATCGTGGCAAGCCCGGCGGTTTTGAGTGAGATCCACAGTGGAGAGAAGTCGGGGGTCATAAAGAGGTGAGGGGTGGAAGGGCAAATCAGTGAAGGGGCAGAGCAGTAGAGATAAGACAGAGGCTGTAGAGGCTGTGCTTCCCTTGGGGTAGGTTTCACCTCTGCACCCTGCTAAACTATTCACTCCCTCTTCTAACGGGCAATTCCAAAGCCATAGCGTCTAAAGATAGCTTGCGCTTGACTGCTGCTCAAAAATTGCTCATACGTCTGAGCTGCCTGCTGGTTTCGGCTGGCGGAAATTACGGCGATCGGATAGACGATCGGGGAGTGGAGGCGATTAGGGGCAGCTGCTACCTGTATGACCTGATTGGTAATTCTCGCGTCCGTTCTGTAGACTACGCCTGCATCTGCGTTGCCGCTTTCAACGGTTCCCAAAACGCTGCGAACGGAGTTGCCGTAGACAAATTTAGGACGAAGCTGCTCTAAAATTCCCAGATTTGTAAACATTTCCTGGGCGTAGGTTCCAGCCGGAACACTGCGAGGTTCGCCCACCGAAATTCTTCTGACATTGGAATTGATCAATTGCCGAAAACTCGTTAGTCCCAGCGTCGAATTGCTGGGGGCAACCAGCACTAAATCATTTGTAAGCAGATTGCGACGGGTATTGGTTACAATCAAATTTTTCTGTTGTAAAGCATCCATCTGACGGCTTGCAGCCGAAATAAATAAGTCAACGGGTGCGCCCTGCTCAATCTGCTGCTGAAGCGGTCCTGAAGCGGCAAAGTTATAGTTGACGGTAATGCCGCGATCGGCTGCTTCAAAGATAGGATCGAGTTCTTCAAGGGCATTTTGCAAGCTGGCTGCAGCGGCAATCAAAAGCGTTGTAGATTGAACCTGGGCTGGAGCAGGCATGATCGTCTGAATGCCGTTTACTGCGAAATTTCCCAAAGGAGTAATTGCCAGCAGCAGTGCTGCAACTATTCCGCTTAAGAATCCGAGAAGGCGTTTTCGGTTCATCAAAGTATCCTGGAGACTAAGATTGGGTATGGCCACTTGTGATACCCATCTTATGGAAGGCTGATGTGGAAAGCCAATGTGGAAGGCTGAATAGAACACAAGACTTGAGCCAGTTGCCGAATAAGAGCTAATTCTTTGCAGGCTTAGATTTGGCTGTTAAGCCGGGCGCACTTCGGGCGACGAAGTCGTTCGCAGCCGTTCAACGTCCCGCATCGGGTCTAAGCTCAGCTTCAGCCCT
This sequence comes from Leptolyngbya sp. GB1-A1, assembly GCF_039962475.1. Classification (NCBI taxonomy): domain Bacteria; kingdom Bacillati; phylum Cyanobacteriota; class Cyanophyceae; order Leptolyngbyales; family Leptolyngbyaceae; genus Leptolyngbya; species Leptolyngbya sp. GB1-A1. The sequence goes on from NZ_JAMPLI010000017.1 coordinate 21,799, forward strand.
AAAAACGGCTTGTTGGGTGTCGCCTCAACCACCCATCCGCTCAACGGTAAATCAACCGAAGCAGCAAGATATTGCATTGCGCCATATTGATATGCTTCCTCACCCAATAACGCCTCTTCTTGACCTTGCACGACGATCGCAAGCATCGGCTCATCGATACTGTGAAATCCGGTCAACACTGCATCCGATCGTATCAGGTACAATTGCTCGATCGCAGCCGGATGGATACCACTGTCCTCGGTATACCGCATCACCCGTGTTGCCAGTTCCTGGCACTGCTCCGCGATGATGTCAGGGTTAGAGATTTCGATCATGGTAAAGACTCGATTGACTCAATGCCTTACTTCTGACGATTATAGAACTTCTCTAAACGATCGCCTTGGTAGAGAATTAGGCAATTACTAGATAGATTTAGACATTTGAAAAGCTCGATCGAGTTTGTAGGATGAAAGCACTTCGATTGCAGCTGCAAAAGATAAAACGATGAAGAATTAATCATAAAATTTCTGACAATTCCAAAAACTAAACAATAAATTACTTGCGCAACAAAATAGAGAATATGTAGATGGATGCGAACGAAAAAGTTGCTTTAATTACGGGAGCAAACAATATTAGCCTCAAGGACAGATAACTTAATAATTTAGAATTTGCAGCGAGACTGGCTCAAACTTCTTATGGTTTCCTTGCTAAATCATACAATTTGGTAGTTTTTGGCAGTTTTTGAAACTAATTCGCTAGTTGATTCACCTTGAATCGACAACTTTGTTTCTTACGATACTCTTTCACTTTGTGCATCCAGTACATTGATTAATTAAAGATTACAGCATAGTAGTAACGCTATTAGTTCAATCAGATTAGTTCAATCAAATTAGTTCAATCAGAGTATTTTGATTGCTCTATCAATTGCTCTATCAATTGCTCTATCAATAGAGATGGAGATTTGGCAAAGCAAGCGGCAGTTCATTCCTGCCTAATATTTATTCCCGCCTAATAAGGATGAAGCGCATGAAGTCAGTTGAGCAGGTTCGATCGGTTGATACGTCTGCCCTAGTATCCGAAATTGATTCGGGAAACAGTCTTGTGCTTGAGCAGATCGTGCATCGTTTTGGTGAAATGGTCGCGTTAAAAGATATTAATTTGAATATCCAGCCCGGTGAATTTGTCTCGCTGCTGGGACCGAGTGGCTGCGGCAAAACAACGCTGCTGCGAATTATCTCCGGCTTCCTTAAACCCAGTTCTGGCAAAATTTTGCTGGATGGGCGATCGGTGGAAACGCTCTCAGCGAGTCAGCGGGGAGTCGGGATTGTGTTTCAGAACTACGCCCTGTTTCCGCACATGACCGTTTGGGACAATATTGCCTATGGCTTGAGAGCGAAACGGATGCCGAACGCCAGCGTCAACAGCAAAGTGGGAGAAATGCTGGAACTGGTGCAGCTTGGGCATCTGGCAAAACGTTATCCCAGCGAGCTATCAGGTGGACAGCAGCAGCGGGTGGCGATCGCCCGTGCCCTGGCAGTTGAACCAAAGCTAATGCTGCTCGATGAACCGTTCAGTGCCCTAGACAAAAATCTACGGCTAGATATGCAAATCGAGATTCGGCGACTGTTGAGCAAGCAGGGCGTAACGGCGATTCTGGTGACGCATGACCAGGAAGAAGCGATGAGTATGTCCGATCGAATTGCGGTCATGTCCCAGGGCGAAATTCACCAGTTTGATACACCCAGTCAAATTTACGATCAGCCTGCGACAAAATTCGTCAGCACCTTTGTCGGAACCTGTAATTTGCTGCCTGTAACGCTGGTAGGACGGGAGACCTCAGACTATGTGGTGCAGGTTCCCGGAGGAGGACATCTGCAAGTGGCAAGCCAAACGCCAATTCAACCAGCTAGCGATCTGCTGCTCGCAGTCCGACCGGAAAACCTGCGAATTCAAGCCCAGCCGACCGTCTATAGCTTGTCCAGTACGGTGGAGATGTGTTTGCCCCTGGGAGCGGTGACTGCCTACGAGGTGCAAGTCTCGCCGGATACCAAAGTGAAAGTGACGCAGCCTCGGGTTCCGGGAACTCGTTTGCTGGAAAAGGGGCAGCAAATCTATCTGGAACTCGCTTCTCCCCACGCCTGTTCGCTGTTCCCAACTGTCAGCTAGCGTTTTGTGTTTGTATTTCTGTTTCTTTTGACTTTCGTTTTGCAGTGTTATTCATCTGCATGGCTACTTATTCGCTGCATTGCTATTCCTTCGCCATTCATTCGTTGATTTCCATGAGTTTCATTGTTGGCGTTGATTGATAAAGCAGTTAAAGGGGACGTGAGAGCAGATTTAGTTTTTCAGTCTGATTTTCAGCCGGAAATTCAAGCCATTGTTCACCTTTGTTCCGCAATCTCTTTTTACATCCGCTTTCAGGAGTTCTTCAAATTATGGATTATGGTATGAAACGCCGGACTTTTTTAGGCGCAAGCTTCGGGGCTGGCTTGGCGATCGCAGGTTTGAATTCCTGTGCAAATCAGACCCAGGCAGAAGGCGATGAAGGAAGTTCGGGTGGTCGCTTGGTAGCAGCAACTTATCAGGGGAACTGGGAAGATGCTCACCGCAAAATCTTAGTTCCTGCTTTTAAGAAAGCAACCGGGGCAGAGGTTACTCTGGTTCCCATGTTTGCTGTGGATCAGGTGGCGCGATTGCAGGCTGCGGGCGCAAATAATTCACCGTTCGATGTGGCAATTCTCGATCCAGGTCCGCTGATTACTGCTCCGAAAGATCAAATTTTACGGGCATTTCCAGCAGATAAAAGCAAAAACTTTGCTGATGTACTGCCACGCTATCAAAAGTCGGGAGATGGCGACTGGGGACCCGTTATTGGGCTTCAGTTTGTTGGCATTGCCTATAACCCGAAGAAAATCACCACTCCTCCAACCTCCTGGGCTGATCTCTGGAAGCCAGAATACAAAGGGCGCGTTGGAATTACCAACATGAGCAGCACCCTAGGCACAGGCTGGATGGTGGAAATTGCCAAAATGCACGGTGGCAGCGAGGCAGATCTGGAGCCTGCGTTCAAAGCAGTAAAGGAACTTTTGCCCAATGTGGGTGCGATCGCGCCGAACCTGGGTGCGCTGGGCACGCTATTTCAGCAGGGCGAGATTGATATTGCGCCGCACAACCTCAGCAGTATTGCCCTTCTGCAAAGCAAAGGCGTAGATGTAGACTGGACGATTCCCAAAGAAGGTAGCTATGCGTTTGGGGCTTCGATGCACGTTGTCAAGAATCCGGTCTCCAATGCGGATTTGGCAATCGCTTATATTGATGCCGCCCTCAGCACTGAGGTGCAAACGGCAATGGCAAGTGAACCCTACTTCATTGCGCCTGTGAACAAAAACGCGCCACTGACAGGAATTCTGGCAGAAAAAGTCGCCAAAACATTCAATGACTATGAAAAGTACATCTACCAGGATTGGACAACGATTAGCAAGAATCGATCGGAGTGGATTGAGCGATTCAACAAGGAGGTAACGGTTTAATCTTTTTAGGTTGATTCTTTTGTCATTGCAGTTCAATCCACTTAAGGAAACTTTGATGTCAAATCATGAAATCGTTCGCATGACCCGCCGAGCGATGCTGGGAGCCACTTTGTTTACTGGGGCAGGCTGGGTGCTGAAAGGCTGTACGACAGGCTCAGCTCCTGACACCACAAGCAGTACGGCAGCCAGCACGGCAGGCGGCAAGCTCATCGCTACAACGCTACCCGGATCGTGGGAGCAATTTAACCGCACAGTCGTTGTGCCTCAATTCAATGCGGCTACGAATGCAGAAACTTCTTTAGTGCCGCTGGTGTCTGCCGATCAAATTGCCAAGCTGACAGCTTCTCCTGGCAGCCCGCCTTTTGATGTGGTGTCTTTGGACTATGGCGTGTTTGATGGCGCACCGAAGGAAGAACTATTTCAAAAACTGCCGATCGATCAGCTCAAGAACTACGGGGATTTAGCCGATCGGTTCAAAAGTCAGGATATCTGGGGGCCGTTGATTGGAGTTCAGGCAGTGGGCATTGCCTATAATCCCAAGGTGATTACAACACCCCCGGTTTCCTGGGCAGATTTATGGGATGCCAAATATAAGGGTCGGGTTGCACTGATGGCCATGAAGAACAACCACACGATCGGCTTTATGCAAAAAATTGCCAAAATGAACGGCGGCAGTGCTGAAAATCTTGACCCGGCATTTGTTCAGCTAGAAAAGCTAGTGCCGAATCTGGCGGGAGTAGTTGCCAATGCTGGGGCACTGATCACGCTCTTTCAACAGGGAGAGATCGACATTGCACCACATGACTTAAACAGCGTCAAACTGCTCCAGTCAAAAGGCGTGGACATTGACTGGATTATGCCGAAGGAAGGCGGCTTTGCTCTGACTCCGACGATGAGCATTGTCAAAAATCCCAATACCAGTGTCGATCTGGCTGCTGCCTATATTGACACAGCAATTAGCACCGATGTTCAGACCAAGATGACCGAAATGAGCTATGTCCTGCCTACGAACAAAAACGTGCCTATTCCCGCTGACATTGCTCAGAAACTTGGCAACAGCCTAGACGAAATTCTGCCCAAACTGGAGCTTTTAGATTGGGCAACAATTAACAAACAGCGGACCGAGTGGGTCGGACGATTCGATAAAGCGGTTCAAGCTTAAGAGGGTTTCATTATGGCTGCCAAGGGATTTGCGTGGTTATTTGCGCGGCGCGAAGGGCAATTGGCTCTGCCGCTGGCAATCTTTCTGCATTTGTTTTACGTCGTACCGCTTGCGGTTTTACTGGCTTCTAGCTTTCAGCAGGCTGCGGGCATGCCGGGCTTTAGCCTGGGGCAGTACGGCGAATTCTTCAGCGATCCGGTGAACCTGAAAGTTTTGCGCGACACGGTTTGGCTTGGCATTCAGGTGACGTTGGGCTGTTTAATTCTGGGCTATCCCGTCGCTTATGTGTTTGTCAATGCTCCTGCTGCCTGGAAAGGAATTCTGACGTTTTTGATTCTGCTGCCACTTCTAACTAGTGCTGTAGTGCGAACGTTTGGCTGGGTTGTAATTCTAGGCAAGCAGGGATTGGTGAATTCGTTCTTGCAGAGTTTGGGATTAATTTCAGAGCCAATCAAACTGCTGTTTACGCATCATGGGGTAGCGATCGCCATGACCCAAATTCAGCTTCCCTTGATGATTCTGCCGATCGCCGCTTCTCTCTCGCAGGTTGATCCACGCTTGGCGGCTGCTTCAACAAGTTTGGGGGGCGGAGCCTGGCGCACTTTCTGGAAGATCATTTTTCCGCTGACGTTACCGGGCGTGGTCTCTGGTTGTCTGCTGGTATTTGCAATTACGGTCAGTTCGTTTGTCACGCCTTCGATTATTGGGGGTGGTCAGGTGATGTTTATGCCGACGCTGATCTATCAGCAGGCGGTCGTCTTGCTGAATGGTCCGTTTGCGGCTGCCGTTTCTGCGATTTTGCTGGCGGTCGTGCTAGCGGTGGTGGTGGGACTCAGTGCACTGGGTCAAAAGAGCCGTGCCTATATGCGCTAGGAGTCAACTAGGAGCTAATGATGTCAATTGCTGCTTCCAAAACTGCATCAGCGCGATCGTCCTCTCACCCATCGCCTCAAATCGATCGGCTTTCGTTTAACTGGGTGATGGGCGGCATTGCTGCCTTTAGTCTGCTGATGCTCACCCTGCCGACCCTGATTGTCCTGATTGCGTCCTTCAGTTCTGCCCCAACGCTGCGGTTTCCGCCGCCCAGTTTTTCGCTGCAATGGTATTTGGCGTTGTTTGACTATCCCGAACTCTGGTCGGCAGCCGTCACCAGCTTTCAAATCGCGCTGTGGGCAACCCTGCTCTGTGTCGTTCTGGGCGTTTGCGCTTCTCTTGCAATGGCGGGAAGTCGTGCCCGCTGGGTATCGGCAATGGATGCGCTGGTCATGTCACCGCTGGCATTACCGGGAATTGCGGTCGGTCTGGGAATGCTGACTTTTTTTAGCATGATTGGCTGGCGGCTTTCGATTCTCACACTCGTTATCAGTCATGTCGTGATTTGTATTCCCTATGTCGTTCGCACCACGCTCGCCAGTTTGGCTCAGCTGGGTAACTCTTTGCGTGAAGCGTCAACGGTTTTGGGTGCAAGTCCAATCTACACTTTCTTTCATGTCACATTACCGCTGATTAAACAAGGTGTGATCACAGGTGCATTTATGGCGTTCCTCAGCTCGTTTGACAATATTACCGTTTCGCTATTCTTATCTGATTCTAGAACCGAGGTACTGCCCATCCGGATGTGGTCAATGATTGAAAATGATTTAGATGTCCGAGCGGCTGCTATTTCGGGTCTGCTGATTCTATCAACTGCGCTGCTGATGATATTGATGGAGCGTGCTTCTGGATTATCTAAATTCCTGGTTAAATCCTGATGGCGGGTGGAATTTCGGTTCATGTGGTGGATGTGACTCGCGGGTTGCCTGCGGCGGGAATGAAGGTCGAAATCTTTCAGCTTGGCGTACCCGCACCGATTGCTTCAGGCATCTTGTCGAGCCAGGGGACTTTAGACCATCCGATCGCCCATGGAAAAGCTCAGGGAGAGAAGGTCGAACCAGGTATCTACAAGGCAGTTTTTCATGTGGGCGCGTTCTATCGTCAGCTTGGATATCCGTTGCCCGATCGTCCCTTCCTGGATGTGGTTCCGTTTCGATTTGGCATTGATGCAATCGAACAGCACTACCATCTGCCGCTGAAGGTTCCGCCCTGGGGATTCTCGCTGTTTCGGGGTGGATGAAGGTGATGACAAAACGCGTGCTGCTGGGAATGCTCACCCCTTCTTCTAACACCGTCCTGGAGCCGATCACGAGTGCAATCGTTGTCGAGTTGCCCAATGTCTCGGCTCATTTCGGGCGATTTCGCGTCACGGAAATCTCGCTGCGGGAACAGGCACTCGCGCAGTTTGACAACGCCCCTTTGCTAGAAGCGGCTCAATTGCTGGCAGATGCCCAGGTTGATGTGATCGCCTGGAATGGAACGTCAGCGGGCTGGTTAGGCTTCGAGGCAGATGTGCGGCTTTGTCAGGAAATTACCGCCGCGACGGGTATTCCGGCAACGACTTCTGTGCTGGCACTTGCTGAAATTTTGCGGAATCGTCAAATCACCCAACTCGGACTCGTCACGCCCTATCTGGGTGAAGTGCAGGAGCGAATTATCGCCAACTTTGCCCGCGAAGGGTTTGACTGCATCGCCGAGCAGCACCTCGATTTATCTGTCAACTTTGATTTCTCAGAAGTAACGCCTAAGAAGATTACCTCGATGATTTACCGGACTGCGGCAGAACGACCTCAGGCGATCGTCACTTTCTGCACGAATCTGCGGGCGGCTCCTTTAGTAGATGAGCTAGAGCAAGCATTGAGCATCCCCATTTATGACACCATCTCGGCAGTGGTCTGGAAATCCCTTAAAATCGCAGGAGTCGATCCCACCCCTGTAAAAGGCTGGGGACGCTTGTTTACTGAATCATGACGCTAAATCATGACTGCGATTCATCAACTTACCGCCACCCAACTTGCCCAGGCAATTCGCAATCGACAAATTCGTGCCGTAGAAGCGGTCGGTGCTTGCTTTGAGCAAATCGATCGCCTCAACGATCGCCTCAAGGCAATGATCACGCTTTGCCGGGAACGGGCTGAAGCTGAAGCAATTCAAGCAGATGCCGCGATCGATCGGGGTGAATGGGTTGGGGCACTACACGGCGTTCCCTTTACTGTGAAAGACTTAACGCCCACGGCAGATGTTCGCACCACCTTCGGGTCACCCCTTTATCGGGACTATGTGCCGCAGCAGGATGAACTTTGTGTGGCGCGATTGCGATTTCCCCTTCGGGGAACTGCGAAGCTTACGGCAGGGGGAATTTTGATTGGCAAAACGAATACCCCAGAATTCGGCATGGGTACTCACTGTACGAATGCGCTGTACGGACCGACTGCCAATCCCTATGACCCCGATCGCAGTTCGGGCGGGTCAAGCGGGGGGGCAGCCGTTGCGGTCTGTACCGGAATGAGCTATCTGGCGCAGGGAACCGATATGGGTGGGTCATGCCGCACACCTGCCAGCTTTTGCGGGATCGTTGGACTTCGCCCCTCTGCCGGACGCATTCCCCGTCGTCGGAAGCCGCTGCTTTGGGATTTTCTAGATACAGATGGTATTCTGGCACGAACCGTCGAAGATGCTGCGCTGATGCTTTCAGTGATGGCAGGCGTAGACGATCGTGATCCGCTTTCGAGGAGCAGTTCCGCCTGGACAATGCCGGATTTTTCACCTTTGCTGCGATCGCCCGTCCGGTTGGCTTTCAGTCCATCGCTCGGCATTGCGACGATCGATTCTGAAGTCGAGGCAGTATTCCAGCAGGCAATTGCTCAGATTGCCGCTCATTTACCCGTTAAAGCGGCTCATCCAGACTGCTCAATGGCGACCTTTGCCTTTGAAACCCTCCGTGCCGCAACCTTATTGCACAAGCAAAAATATCACTACGAAAAGTATTCCCATTTGCTGTCTGAAAGCGTTCGCTGGAACATTGAGCGAGGCATTGGTATCTCCGCCGCCGATTTGCTGCAAGCTGAAGCCGACCGCGATCGCCTTTATCTCAATTTTCTACGCTTTTTTGAATCCTACGATATCCTCGCTACTGTTACTGCCAGTATTCCTCCCTACCTCCATACAGAGCTTGAAATCTTGGAAATTAACGGTATTCCAATGCAGACGATTATTGACTACCTCACTATCACCTATACCATTTCCCTCACAGGTCTTCCCGCTGTCTCGATTCCCTGCGGTTGGACATCCTCTGGTTTGCCGATTGGGATGCAGTTAGTAGGTAAACCGGGCGGTGAAGCAGCCTTGCTCCAATTCGCCTATTTTCTACAAGAAACTCTAAACTTTCGTCACCGTTGGGTTTAACGCTCCGAATTAAACGCTCCAAATTAATTATTCAGGCACGATGAAGGACTGCAATGCAATGGTTGGAAAACTCTCGACTCACGTTTTAGATACAGCCCACGGCTGTCCGGCGATCAATGTTGCGATCGAGCTTTGGCGAGTTAATCCTGAATCAGGTGAAAAGACTCTATTAAAAACAGTGCGTACCAACCAGGATGGTCGCACAGATGCGCCGCTGCTGACAGAAAACGAACTTCAAGTCGGGGTCTACGAGCTAGTTTTTGGCATCGGTGAATATTTTGCCCAGCAGTTAGAGAACTTACCGAGTCCTCCCTTTCTCGATCGCATTTCCATTCAATTTGGCGTTGCTGACTCCACCGCTCATTATCATGTTCCATTGCTCGCTGCTCCCTTTGCCTACAGCACATATCGAGGCAGCTAAAAAGCGTGTGAAGTTAGGACGCAGGGATTTGTGCTCCCCACCTATCTCCATCGGAAGACAACTTATCGAACCTGTTCATGGAAGGAATGCAAGTTAGTTTTTGTATCTTAATCACAGAGGTGGCATTCGATCGTTCAAATTGTGATAGGAATCCGGCTATAGAGTAACGCTATAGAATGGAGAGATGGGATGCACAATTACGCTAAACAATCCCTATTGCAACGGCGCATCATCGCTATCAATCGCTCTACCTGTATGCCTTCGTTTGTCCTCAGAGTGGATTAACCCAGTGGTTCATCCTACCGAGAGTCAGGGTGCCTTGGTTCAATCGAGCGTTGCAGGAGTTTACCCAAGCGGTCAGGGCAGGAGCCAACAAGCAGGTTTTATTAGTGATTGATGGAGCGGGGTGGCATTAAGCCAAACAAGCCGTTGTCCCCCAAGGCATTCATCTGGAATTCCTCCCGTCTTATTCTCCAGAGTGACAACCTGCTGAACGTTTGTGGCAATTGAGCGATGAACCCTTAGTCGATCGCAAGTTTGAGAACTTGGATGCACTCGAAGAAACCTTAGTATCTCGCTGCAATATCCTTACAGCCAGGCCAGAAGTCATTCGACAACACACCCTTTTTCACTGGTGGAAGGAGGCATAAAATAGTGTTACTTTACAATCCGGATTCCGTATTACATCTGACTCAGATTAACGCCATTGATTGTCTTACCAATGTCGCTCATAGACTCCTGAATGCCCTTTTCCTTACGTTCACTGTAGCGATCGGTCAGATAATCCACCTGATCGCGCAGCAGCAAGGTGAACTTGTAGAGTTCCTCCATCACGTCTACCACGCGATCGCGGTAGGGCGAGTCTTTCATCGTGCCGTCCTCATTGAACTGCTCGTAGGCCTTGGCAACCGATGATTGGTTGGGGATTGTGAACATCCGCATCCAGCGACCCAAAATACGCAGGGTATTAACGGCATTAAAAGACTGAGAGCCGCCGCTCACCTGCATCACAGCTAGTGTTCTGCCTTGAGTGGGACGAACAGCTCCAATACTAAGGGGAATCCAGTCAAGCTGGTTTTTCAGAGTGCCCGTAATCTGACCGTGCATTTCTGGGCTTGACCAAACCTGCCCCTCAGACCACAAACTTAACTCGCGTAACTCCTGCACTTTGAGATGAGTGTCAGGAACGCTGCTATAGATGGGAAGTTCACGAGGATCAAAAAAGCGAACCTCTGCGCCAAGTTCTTCAATAATGCGGGCAGCCTCTTCTGCCAAAAGACGGCTGTAGGAGCGTTCACGTAGCGAGCCATACAAGAAAAGAATTCTGGGCTTGTGATTGAATGACATGGTTCAACAGCAGCAAAGTGACAACCGAAAACTGGTAGAAAATGAGCGTTGAGTCAGCTTCAGTAGAGTTGAAGACATGAACAATTCCCTTTATTTAAAAATGTCAGGGTAAACGATTTGCCTCAACACAACCGCTATCCAAAACCCTACAGCTAAAATCAGGGTTGCTAAAAAGAGTGCCGTCAGAACTGCATTGTAGCCACCCGTTCTTACCCAAAGCATCGCGATACCGACCGGAGCTAAAGCCTTTGCAACGAGAGATGGTGCAATAATGGCACTGTTAATCGTGCCATAGGAGTGGCGCGTTAGCATTTCAGGAATGGCAACTCCCCTCACGATCGTCATGACCCCATTGACTGCCCCATAAAGAACAGCAATGCTAATCAAAACAGTTAATGTTGGTGGTAGCCAAGCAATTCCTAGAAATACCAGGGGAAATAACGCAACAACAAAAGAGCCAATCCTCTGAATTGAAGCGTGTGGAGCAAGTTTCCACACCCAGAGCCGTCCTACAACTTGCGCTGGACCGATGACTGCTAAAACGGTTACCACCTGTGCTGAGTGCAACCCCCGCTCCAGTAGCAATGGGTAAAGGTGAAAAGTAAAGGCAGAAAAGACAGCAGCATAAACCATGAAAGACAACAGCAGTGCCCAGAAAATAGGGTTCTGGAGTGCCCAAGTTATTGTCTGACGATTGTTGAGTTCAGATGATTTTTTCAGGAGTGAAGCTGGCAGGGGAGCAAGCTTCGGCTGGATCACTGCTGCATAAAGGCTGGCACAAATCACGATATTAACGGTTCCCAATACCATCAATGTTTCACGCCATCCGACCTGTGCCAGTAGCCATTCGGTCAGAGGAATGAAAACGGTACTGGCGAATCCACCCCAAAGCGTTAATGCAGTAATCCCCTGCCGAGCTTTGTCTCCGCCCATTTGATTTGCAATCACCGCAAAAGCAGGCTCATACAGAGTCGCTGCCTGCAAGCAGCCAATTCCTGCAAAAATGATGTAGAACGCAATCAAACTGGAAATTTGCGACCAGCCTATCAGGAGCAGTCCTGCCAGAAGCGAACTGAGAGACATAATTCTTCGTCCGTAGCCTCGATCGATCCCGGCTCCAACGGGGTAAGCTGCAATGCCAGAGAGCAAAAGCCCCAATGTTGCTGCCCCGTAAAGACTCGTCTTCGTCCAGCCAAACTCAGTTGACATCGCTTCTGCAAGCAGCGGGAAACTGTAATAGAGCGAGCCCCAGGAACAGATTTGAGCGACTCCTAAAGCACTAATAAACCGCTGGTCTGCTGGACCAAAACGCATCAGGCTAGTGAAAGGTTTATTGCTCATGATGGCTCTTATCTGATGAATTGGCATATGCAGACTGCAAGAGTAGAAGGCTGTTTATCACCGTCCGCTGATTCGGTTTCTGGCTTATCACACGGGATGACGAACAGCCCTTTGCTTAAGCGCAGCAGGTTTTAACTGGCTGAGTTTGCGATCGAGTGCTGCATGAACCCACATTTTGTTCGGAAGCTGTGTCTGCCACCTTGACCACAAAGATTTCCCAGCGGTTGCCGTCCGGATCGGTTACCCAAACCTTGTCCTGTAAGGCATAGCAACAGTCCGTATCCTGTTCCTCAAAGGTTGCCAAGCCTGCCGCTTTAAAACGATCGATCGCCTGCTTCACAGCTTCGCTGCTGTCTACTTGAACGCCCAAGTGCGAGAGTGCCCCGTGTGGCTCAACTTGCTGGGTCAGATTCAGGGTGAGATTGAGAGCAGGATTGTCTAAATCGAACTTGGCATAATCCGTTTTATGTTTGACTGGGGTAACACCAAACATTGCCTGGTAGAAGGCAACAGACTTTTCGAGATTCGTGGCTTTCAATGCAACATGAGCTTTAAACATTGTCATGATTTTTCTCCTAAATAGAACTTGTTGAACTTTCTTATTGAACTTTGAGTAGAGTGTGTCAATATATCGAACATTGATAATATTCGATATTCAAGACAAGCAGTTGTTGAACAATTCGTTTCCGTGTTAGCTCCCCATAATCAGCCGAGCAGCTTCAGGAAGCCCTGTCACGCACTCGCGGTTGATGCTGTAGTAGATGAAATTGGCGCGTCGCTCTGTTTTCACAAAGCAACTGTCTCGCAGAATTCTCAGGTGATGGGAAATGGTGGGCTGACCTAAATCAAAGCGATCCACGATATCGCAAACGCACAAGGGTTCTTCATTCCTGGATAGGAGGTTGAGAATTCGCAGCCGGGTGGGATCTGCCAGCACCTTAAACCATTCCGAATATTGCCGCGCCTGCTCCTCAGAGAGGGTGAGAGCCGCAACCGTACCGCAACGGCCAACTTCTTGCGTCTTTTGTTCTAGCTCTGCTTGTCTAAGCGTCACAACTTCTTCTCAAGGAACTGTAGGGGTGTATGGGAGCAACTCTAATCCTTAAATTGATAATCGTCAATATTGAAACTTGTCAATATTTGTGAAATTCAGTGAGAGGAATGAATCTGCTAGTGTTGTGCATTACTTTGAACTTCGCTCACCAGCCAATGCTTTCAGGTAATTGAGCCGTGCCTCTCGCAATTCAATTTGTGAATTAGCGGTGAGAATCACTTCTATTGCCTGATCAAACGTTAGACCCGTTTCAATTAGAAAAGCTGCCAGCATCGTTCCTGTGCGCCGTCTGCCATTGGTACAGTAAATTGCAACACCCCGACTGAGCCAATGTTTCTGAACCGTGTGAGGAAGAGCGATCGTTGCTCGGTTGTACTGGCTATAGCACTTGTAGGAAAGCCGATTGATTGCTTGGAAGTTCGATTTCAGGATTTGCGCTCACCACCGACTTCATTGCCTCCAAGTAAGACAAACCATTCTTAATGAGATAAGCAGCCAGCATGGTTCCTGTTCGATGTCTCCCCGTGCTGCAATGTACGGCAACGGCTCGCCCTGCCTCGTTTTGCTGCTGAACAAAATCGAGAAACTCCTGAAGCTGAGAATCTGTAGGAACCGAATCGATCGCAATCGGGAGCCAGACAAAAGGAATCCCGGCTTGCTGATATCGCTCCAGATTGGCTGGCTCATGAAAAACCGAGACGATCGCCCCAATACCTGCCGCTTGCAGGGTGGAGAGTTCTTCCCCGACAGGTTGACGGACTCCTGCTAATTTACCGGGAATCACCCACCACAGATTCTCCTCAATCGGTTGTATTGCTTGCTCTTTCATAGTTTTGCTGTTGTAGAACACATTTTTCGATCGATTCAACAAGCCCAATGACCAGCGATCGAATCTCATCTCGCAGATACGAAAAGTTCTCTTGAACTAGCGATAAGGACTCATACAGCGCGGGTCGCTCAGCGTTGCCTTTTCTGGCTCTCGCGGAAACCACATTGCAGTCCGCTTACAGATTTCAACCAGCATCAGCATCACAGGCACTTCAATCAGCACCCCCACCACCGTTGCCAGAGCCGCACCCGAATTCAGCCCAAACAGCACAACTGCGGTAGCGATCGCCACCTCAAAGTGATTACTGGCTCCGATTAGTGCCGCCGGGGCAGCATCTTCGTAAGACAGTTTGAGCTTTTGTGCTGCCACATAAGAGATGAGGAAGATGAAATTGGTCTGGAGGAACAATGGCACTGCAATCAGCAGAATGTGCAGCGGATTATTGACAATCAGTTCCCCTTTGAAGGCAAAGAGCAGAATCAGCGTAATCAGCAGCGCGGCGATCGCGACCGGACTGAGATATTGCAAAAACCGTCGTTCAAACCATTCCCGTCCCTTATGTTTAAAAATCCAATAGCGCGAGTACATTCCTGCAATCAGCGGCAGACCCACATAAATCAGGACAGAGAGCGCGATCGTTTGCCAAGGCACAGCCAGATCATTGGCTGCCAGGAGCCAGCGACCGAGCGGCGCATAGAGAAACAGCATTGCTAGCGAATTGACCGCAACCATCACCAGCGTATGTCCCTGATTGCCGTAGCAGAGATAGCCCCACAGCAACACCATTGCCGTGCAGGGTGCGATCCCTAGCAAGATGGTTCCTGCAATATAGGAATTTGCCAGCGACACTTCTACGCCTCGAATCACTTCAGTGCCCACAATCAGCGGGCGGAAGAGCCAGCCGAGAAAGAACTGGGCAAAGACAACCATCGTGAACGGTTTAATTAGCCAGTTCACGACCAGCGTTAGAACCACGGGTTTGGGAGTGCGAACCGCCTGCGCTGCCTGGGAGAAATCGATCTTCACCATGATCGGATACATCATGAAAAACAGGCAGATGGCGATCGGAATTGAAACCTGATAAATGCTCATTGCATCCAGCGCAATCGCCACACTAGGGAACAGCCGCCCCAGCAAAATTCCTGCGCCAATGCAAAGAAACACCCAGAGCGTCAGATATCGCTCGAAGAAGCTGAGCGAACCGCCTGCCTGCACTGCATGGGAATGCGTTGAAGAACCTTTGGAAGCCATGAGAACAACCGCGAATGAGATGAAATGAAAGAGATTAGTCGCCGTCACCTGCTTTCCAGGCAAGGGCTTTACTCGGTTGGGGATCAGGCAGTTTCAGTGAGATCATCCAGGCTGCCAGGACAAACAGCGACGACACCCACAGACAGCCCACTAATCCATAAAGCTGATAAATTAAGCCAGAGAGCACGGTGCCGATTAGTCGACCACCCGAATTTGCCATGTAATAGAAGCCGACATTGAGGGCAACCTTGTCATCGTCGGTAAACGCCAGCACCAGATAGGAGTGAACGGCAGAATTGAAAGCAAAGACAATGCCAAAGATCATGAGTCCCACCACGATCGTTACATTGAGTGGTGCATTCAACTGCATGGCTAAGGCAATACTGGCAGGAACGGCAGTGAGAATGCCTGTCCAGAACTGAATGGTTTTTGACTTAGGTGGTTCACCGTTGCCAAAGCGCCTCAGCAAAGTGGGAGCTAGAAACTGAATAATGCCGTAGCCAATCACCCAGCAGGCTAAAAATCCCCCCGCTTGATAGAACGACCAGCCCAGCGCACTCCGCAAGAAAACAGGAAGCCCCACCACAAACCAGACATCTCTGGAGCCAAACAGAAAGAAACGCGCTGCCGACAGAATGTTGATCTCACGGCTCTTGGAAAATAGCTGGGTAAACTTGACCTTCGCCTTAATTTTGCCCATGCCCCTGGGCAGCATGACCCCAGTAAACAGGACCAAGATCAGCCCGATCGCCATGATCCACAGCGACGTAACAAATCCGAATGTGCCCAGCAGTGCGGCTCCTAGAAAGAACCCCACGCCCTTCAATGCATTCTTTGATCCGGTTAGAACTGCCACCCACTTGAACAGTGAGGATTGCGCGTCTTGAGGTACGACCAATCGAATTGCACTCTTAGAACTCATTTTGGTTAAGTCTTTGGCAATCCCTGAGAATGCCTGAGAAGTCATGACATACAGCACAGCAAACCACTGTGCCCAGTCACGGTTTAGAAACGACAGCATGATCAGGGCAAGCACCTGAAGCCCAATCCCGCTGTATAGGGTGACTTTCAGCCCGAACTGTGAGCCAATCCAACCACCCAGAAAGTTCGTGACAATGCCAAACACTTCGTAGAACAGAAACAGGAATGCAATCTGAATCGGCGTGTAGCCAATCTCGTTGAAATAGAGCAGCACCAGCATTCGTAGTGCGCCATCCGTTAGCGTAAACCCCCAATAAGCAAGGGTGACGATCGCATAGTTTTTGAGGCTGGCACGGGGAGCAGAGGAAGAAGCCATGTCAGAGAATTCCTTAATTCAGGTTCAATTCAGATTGGATGCAACTTTTCGCGCCAGTTCCACCATCCGGTTGGAATAACCCCACTCGTTGTCGTACCAGGCATAGATCTTGACCTGGGTGTCGTCTACGACCATGGTGGACAGCGCATCGACGATCGAAGATCGCGGGTCATTGAGGTAATCGATCGAGACCAGCGGACGCTCCTCATAGCCCAGAATGCCTTTCAGCGGCTCTTGCTCCGATGCGGCTTTAAGCAGTTGATTGACCTCTGCCACCGTGGTTGGGCGATCGACTTCAAACACGCAGTCTGTGAGGGACGCATTCAGCAAGGGCACTCGTACCGCCAGCCCGTTCAGTTTGCCGTTCAGTTCGGGATATATCAGGCCAATCGCGGTCGCCGAACCTGTGCTGGTGGGAATGAGGGACAGGGCAGAAGCGCGTGCCCGTCGTAAATCTTTGTGCGGGGCATCAACCAGCGTTTGCGTATTGGTATTGTCATGGATAGTCGTGACAACGCCATGCTTAATGCCAATGCCTTCATGGATAACTTTTACGACCGGGGCAAGGCAGTTGGTGGTGCAGGAAGCCGCCGTTAACAAATTGTGCTGAGCGGGGTCATACAAGTGATCGTTGACTCCCATCACCACATTCAATGCTCCTTCTTTCACCGGAGCCGCCACAATCACTTTGCGAACGCCTCGCTTGAAGTAGGGATCGAGCGTCTCTGGGGTGCGAAACTTGCCAGAGCATTCCAGCACAATATCAACACCCAACTCATCCCAGGGCACATCGCCTGGCTTGGTATGTTCGGAAAAGGTAATTGGCTGACCGTCAATGTAAATGCGATCGTCGCCCGCCGTAACATCGGGTGCCCAGCGTCCGTGTACCGAGTCGAACTTTAACAGATGAGCAGCAGCTTCAGTGCCACCTTTGACTTCATTGATATGAACAAACTCCAGATCTGCCCACCCCCAAGCGGCTCTCAGGTCTAATCGTCCAATTCGTCCAAATCCGTTGATTCCAACCCGTATTGCCATCGCTCCTCCATCTAAACTTATATTGATGAGTAGTCTATCAATTTTTATTGATGGATGCTAGAAAATGGCACCAATGCACTTTATATAGCACTTCACACAAATGAATTGAGTGTCCTAATCCTTATCGGTACAAGGACAGGCAGGCAGCATTAGGCTGTAGCGGCGAAACTCCAAGAGGTATTGCTCCAGGACAACAAATTGTGGCACATTCAAACTGTAGTAGATCCAGCGTCCTTCCTGGCGCGGTCGCGCTAAGCTTGCATCCTTCAGAGTCTTGAGATGAAACGACAGCTTCGATTAAGCCACGTCCAGCACCTCACAAAGGTCGCAAACGCAAAGCTCATTCTCCCGCAGCAGCTCCACGATTTTGACGCGCAATGGTTCTGAGAATGCATGAAAGCCAGCCACAACCAGTTTAGAAGGGGAAGAGATTGCCTTAACCGTTCGGATTCACCGTATCCATGAAGTTTTATTGATGTGGCCTCTATCCTAAAGCATTCATCTTCGCCTTGACACCCAGTGCTGCTCTAACGCTAATCCAATCCGTACGCTTAAAACATCGAACTTGCAGAACTCGGTACTCAACTTTGTGAGGCTGAGTGAAAAGCGGCGTTGCTGAATAAGCGTATGATACGCCCCCCTAGCCCCCCAACTTTGGGGGAACCAGAATTCAAAGTCCCTCAGCATTGGGGGATTTAGGGGGCGATACAGAAGCTGAATTTGCACCCTTCATATCCCGATTCAGCAACGCCTGAAAAGCAAAATAGGGCAGCAGCAAAAGCCTTTTTTACCCAAGCGCACGAGGTCGCCGAACTGCAATGATGAAAAGTGACAAAAGGCTAGCCGGGAAATCTACTGTCGGCGCGATCAGGTTTTGGTATCCTGCAGATCTCAATCGATGCAAGGAACACAAAAAATTACACTTTTGGCGTTAGGTGCATCACACTAGTTGCATCACATAAGGAAGGAAAGCGCGCCGTACTTCAGATGCTCCTCGCAAACTGGGTTCGATCGTTGCAGTGAACCAGGAAGGATCGCCTTTAAGGAAATGAGCATGCAGATCGACAAATTGCCCATAGCGATTGGCAATGTCTTGAATGGCGGTATTCATTCGCCCAAGATTGTTACGGGCGATCGCTGGCTCAACCCCTACGAAATTGCGACGGTCATCTCCCAGGGTGGGATCATAGACGCTACCCAGCAAAACCGGACGGATGGGCAACTGCTGTACAAAAGCGTCGAGGGCACTGGCAAAGCCTGCAATTCCTGCACCCGTATCGGCGATCAGCCCCCGCAGCAGATCGTTGCCGCCTACCGTGATCAGCGCAATTGACTTTCCCTGAACCTGCAATCCCTTGATTTGAGCAGGTAAACCTTCAACCGTTGCGCCATCACGAGCACGGTGTTCTAAGCGGGCAGATCCGATCGAGGCGAGATCCTGTCCCTCAAATTCAGCAAAGAGACGGTTATCGTTCTGGACTAACAGTTGCCCCGGATGGACGCCATACTCGTTGTACCGTCCACAATCTAGAATCGAATCGCCAAAGGTGTAAAGCGTCACCATGTTTTGCTCCTGCCCATTGCAGCCTAAAACCGTCAGGAGGCCTGCTCCTCCCGCTGCTTGCAGAAATCGTCGTCGTGTCAGTCGGAACGAAGTCATCCCCTTCCCCTCCTTGCTCGACCCTAGCATTGCAACAGTGGGGATGAGATGAATCGGCAGATGGATTTATAGCGGAAGCGATCGTGGGAGTCATCTTGCTGCGTTGATCCAGACCTTACAACAACGCAAACGATGCAAATTACTGGTTACTACAAACTCTGTGCGACATAACCGCAATTCTTGATCTCCCACAATTCTTGATCTCCTGGCTGCTTCCTTGACCCTACAGAGACATCAGAATTGAATCATCGTAAAGTTTATCAATCTGCATACCATCGGAAATAACTTTCATTCGGGCACCTTCTTTCAGGTTGAGCTCGAAGTTTTTCATCACATTGTTAGGACTATTGGCATTGAAGCCGATGGATTTGTTCATGGCAATATCAAAGATTTTTACCCCGGCAATCTGGGATTTGGCTTCTGCTTCAGAAACTCCAAGTTTGTCTGCCGTAATTTTGATCGCCTCTGCGTCACTGGCATTGACCAGCTTCACCGCTTTATCAACCGCCCGCAAATAAGCCTGCAAATCTGCTTTGCGTGTTTCAATCATCGGCTGACGAGTCGCAATGACATCAGCAATCAAGTTAGTATCTTTACTGCTGAAAATCACTTCTCCGCCCCCGTCCTTGGCTGATTTTGTTAACCACGGCTCAAAAGTGACTGCCGCATCAACCTGTCTAGACGCAAATGCAGTGGCTGCATCGGCCGCGGTCATATCCCTAAGGGTGATATCTGCCTCGGTTAAACCACCCTTAGCTAAATAAGCTTGCAGCAGCACATTTTGAAAAAGAATGTTTTCGCGAGCAACAGTTTTGCCTTTCAGGTCAGCCGGAGACTTGATATTGCGCCCGATGATGCCATCTGAGCCATTGGAATAATCCACCACATAAATCATGCGGATTGTTGGATCTTTCTCAATACATTGCAGTACATCCCCTGACGTGAGCCAGGCAACATCCAGTTTTCCTGCCAGGAAAGCGGTTATTTCATCACTGTTACTTTGAAAGAAAGCTTCTTGAACATTTAGCCCCTCTTCCTTGAAGAAACCTTTTTGCAGTGCGACAAAATGTCCTGAAAAGCCGGGCCAGGGATTTACCCCAGAGGTGATGGTCTGAGATGCCGCATTAGACGAAGAGCCAGCATTGCCCTGGGTACAGCCATGTAACGCCAACCCGCCTGCCAAGCCCCCCATCAGCATGAGCGCACGACGACGATTGAGTAAAGCGGTAGTCCGATTCATAACTCTCCGATATTCCTTTAATGCGATCGACGAATAAACTTAACCAAAACGACTTGAAACAGAAATCAACGCTTTGCCCGAAGGCTTGCACGATAACAGTGCAGCGAAGATTACGGCGTGCAATCTGCGATCGCAGGTTAGGGTTCAGCCTCATGTAGCAGGCGGATAATCTCTCGTTTGATGCTGATGAATTCTGGCGAAAGCTTAACCTCCAGATCGTGATGCTCCGGTAGATGCGTTTCTATCACCTGCTTGAGCCGTCCCGGACGCGCCCCCATTACATAGACGCGCTGTGCCAGAAAAATTGCTTCTTCGATATCGTGGGTAATCATCAAAACCGTGACGTGCGTCTTTTCCCAAACGTCGAGCAAAAATTGCTGCATCTGCTCTTTGGTCTGGGCATCGAGTGCGCCAAATGGTTCATCCATTAACAAAACCGACGGCTCATTTGCCAGGGCACGGGCGATCGCCACCCGTTGCTTCATACCGCCAGAAAGCTGTTTAGGGTAGGCATTGGCAAACTGGGTTAGCCCCACGACATCCAGAAAGTAGGACACTCGCTCTTTTTGCTCAACCTTGGGCAACTTGCGAAGCTGCAACCCGAAGGCAACGTTTTGAGCGACCGTTCGCCAGGGATACAGCGTGTAGCCCTGAAACACCATACCGCGATCGGAACCGGGCAGCCCAGTTACATCTTCCCCATCCACTAACACCTGTCCAGTCGAGGGAGTGGCAAGCCCTGCGGCAATATTCAGCAGCGTTGACTTCCCGCAGCCCGATGCACCCACCAGACAGATAAACTCTCTAGGATAAAGTTTCAGGTTAATGTCCTGAAGAACGGTTAACGGCTGGTCGCCCCGCATCGAGAACTGCTTGGAGAGCGATCGAATTTCCATTTTGGGCTGAACTGCAATGCTTTCGGAACTCCCATCCGCAGTATTCAATTCTCGTGGCTGATGACCGAAGCGGGTATCAAGCATATCTGGGTGTCCTGAGCTGTTCGTCAAACATTGGTCAAACAAAATTATTGCTAAGCAAAGAGAATGGGTGAATGCAAGATTTTAAGCGTGTTGCCAATCATCAGTTAAATATGATTCACACCCCGCAATATGTAAATCAAAATACAATTTCCGCGCAATCTGCCTAAATAGTGAGCAGGATCCGCCTGAATGGGGTCTAGCTGCGAATCTGGTCTGCCCAAGGGGTGAGTTTTGCCGAAAGCCACTTCAAGCCATAGTCAATGATCAACCCAATCAAGCCAATCACCGCAATACAAAACAGCACCTTTTCGGTTTGTAGAAATCGCTGGGCCTGAATAATTCTGAACCCTAAACCGCTTTGAGCTGCCAGTAGTTCGGCAATGACCAGAAAGTTCCACGCACCGGAAATGTTGACGCGCAATGTATCCAGCACACTGGGGAACGTGGCAGGCAGAATCACCTTAAAAAACACATCTCGACGAGTCGCACCCAGCGTATAGGCAACATTGATCATTTCATTGGGAATAAACTTTACCGCGTCCGCCACCATCATCGCGTTGTAAAGAACCACGCCCAAAAAGATGATAAGAATCTTTGATTCTTCGCCCAGTCCTACCCAGATGACGATCAGCGGCACAAACGCCGTAACGGGCATATAGCGCACCGTTCCAACGATCGGCGCAAACAGGCTATCCATACTGTGAAACGCACCCATTGCCCATCCGATCGGCACTCCAATTAGAGCCGCCAGCAGAAAGCCGCCCGCCACTCTGGCACTGCTCACCCCAATATCAAGCAACAGGTTATTTTCAGTCAGCATTTGCAGCCCTGCCTGAAGCACTGCCGTGGGAGTCGGTAAAAACATCGGGGAAACCACGCCAGCATAGCTCACGATCGTCCAGGCAATAAACGGAATCAGGAGCGATAACGCCCCGACCGTCAGTGAAAGCCAGCGAGGAAATCCCTGACGGATACTCCAGAATACAGACGGCTTCAGGTAGCGCTTGTTTGACGGGAGCGGAGCAAAATTAGGACTGCCTGGTTCGGTCGTGCTAGAGTGAGCCACTCGCGGTATTTCCTCCTTGAGTTCATGAAATAAACAATGAAACGAGCAATCCATGAGCAATTCCCCCAACGAGGAGAATCGTCCTGACTAGAAGAACTTGAGATACCGCTGAATCTCCCAGTCGGAAACGTGGTTGTGATACGCCTGCCATTCCTGCGATTTAAAGTCGATATACGTCCGGTACATCAGCGACCCCATCACCTGCTCGCTTAAAGGATCTGCGGCAAAGGCGGCGATCGCTTCTTCCAAGTTGCGCGGCAAAAAGCGAATTCCCATGTCTTGCAGGTCTGCGAGGGACTGCTTGTACATATTTTCGGTGTGCGGCTCACCCGGGTCGAGTCCTTCGCGAATTCCTTCCAGTCCGGCTGCCAAAATCATCGCTGCCCCCAGATACAGGTTGGTAGAGATATCTGCCGCACGACACTCGACCCTGCCGCCACCCAGCGGAATTCGCAGCATGTTCGTCCGGTTATTGTTGCCGTAGCAAATGTAAATGGGTGCCCAGGTAAAGCCCGACATACTGCCTCGGGCAATTAGGCGTTTGTAGCTGTTGACCGTAGGAGCGATCGTCGCACAGATCGCTGGAGCATGACGCAAGATGCCCGCAATAAACTGATAGCCCAGCTTCGATAACCCGCAGCCACGCGGATCGTCTGCGGACTCAAACAGATTTTTGCCCGTCTCCAGGTCTGCCAGCGACATATTATAGTGCGCGCCGCTGCCTGTCCGGTTGGCAAAAGGTTTGGGCATAAAAGTGGCAAAAAAGCCGTGTTTGCGAGCAATTTCCTTCACCATCAGCCGGAAGAACGTGAAGCGATCCGCCATTGTTAGGGCATCGGTGTAGGCAAAGTCGGTTTCAAACTGTCCGTTGCCGTCTTCGTGATCAAACGAATACACATCCCAGCCGAGCTGATTCATTGCCTCGACAATTTCTGTCACCCAGGCATAGTTGTCCAGCAGCCCTTGCACGTCGTAACAGGGTTTATGCAGCACATCACGATCGCTAATTGGAATTGGCTTACCGTCTGCTGTTTCTTTGAGAATAAAGAACTCCGTTTCAATTCCCAAATTAAAGCGGAAGCCCATCTCTGCGGCTTGTGCCAGCACTCTTTTCAAAATACTGCGGCAGCACGCCTCAAACGGTTTTCCTTCCAGGTAGAGATTGCTAGCAAACCAAGCAATTTCCGAGTTCCAGGGCAAAATTGTGGCAGAGGCAGGATCGGGCATTGCTGCAACTTCTTCATCGCTAACATCCTGCGGTACACCGTCTAGCGCAGCTCCTGTAAACAGTTCCGAACCTCGCATCATTTGACCAAGATGGGACAGAGGCACGGCTTTGGCTTTGCACATACCATGAATATCCACAAAGCTTGCCAGTGCATATTTAACTCCCTGTGCTTCCAGGGTTGATTTAAGCGATTCCAGTTCGGGAGATAAAAGTTGAGCCATTAGAAAAGCGGTAGGGTGAAGACGAGCAGAGAAAATTTAGAAACTTTCACTGAGTTATTCTGGATACTTTTGCAAAAGGCAATCGCAATGTATCGCAATATTTAGTCAATCGGTTAACGGATTTCTTAATTGAACCGCACGATATTTTCAAAAAAATGAGCGGCCTCAACACCGATGCACGATCACAGCACAGCCTTGTAGTGTATTGAGTCGGGTTGAACAGTTTTGTATCAACATATACAAGGAATGTTATCGATCGCGGTCAATCCGAATCAATTAAGTTTGTTTACATCGATCATGCTCATTGCATAGAGTGAGAATGATGACCGTTGAAACAACTATTATTCTTCCTGTCCTTCTGTTCCTCGTCTTCCCTCATCACAGCTCGAAATATTGATTCTGGCTCGGCTTAGAATTAAAAGATTTTGTACTGGTTTGTCTTATCTTTGTCTCATCAAGACTTTCCCAATTATGTATATTCCGGCTGATCCTCATCCTTTTCCGTATGACGGCAATTTGCAGCCGCACAACACTACGATTCTCGTGATTGATATGCAGGCAGATTTTTGCAGTCCGGGCGGATACCTGGCAAAAAAGGGATATGATATTTCTCTGACCCAAGCCCCCATTGCCCCAATTCAACGCCTGTTAGCCGCTGCAAGGGCAAAGCAGTTTTCGGTCTTTTTCACCCGGGAAGGACATCGATCGGATTTGCTGGATTTGCCTGCAACAAAACGTTGGCGCAACGAAAAAGCAGGTGCTGCAATTGGTAGCGAAGGTCCGATGGGACGCTTGCTGGTTCGCGGCGAGACAGGCTGGGATATTATTCCCGAACTGAGTCCTCAACCGGGAGAACCGATTATTGATAAGCCAGGAAGCGGAGCGTTCTATGCCACTGATCTGGATCATTTGCTGCGGCAGCGAGGCATTCAGAACGTGATTCTCTGCGGGGTGACAACTGCTGTCTGTGTACATACCACTCTCAGAGAAGCGAGCGATCGCGGCTATGATACCCTGCTGCTGGAGGATTGCTGCGGAGAGAGCGATGAGCGGCTGCATCGGGCGGCGATCGAAATGGTCAAAATAGAGGGCGGTCTTTTTGGCAGTGTTACGACTTCTGACCAGGTGATCGAGGTAATGAGTTCGCTTTGATCAGGGATTGGGTTCGCTAAAGTCATCGCTCAGTAAGTTCATTTTAGATTGGCTAATGAATCGACTTCAGGATAAAGTTGCGATTATCACGGGTATCAGTTCGGGAATTGGCAAAGCCGCTGCTAAACTCTTTTGCGAACAGGGCGCGATCGTCTTTGGAATCGATCGAAATGTCGCAGCCGGAGAAGCCTTTGCCGCAGAACTACTTGCCCAGAGCTATCAGTTTGAGTTTTACGCCGCCGATTTATCGATCGTTGCTCAGTGTGCCGAAGCCGTAGAAGCCTGCTGGCGCACCTATGGACGGATTGATGTTCTTTATAACAATGTGGGCATTTCTGCCGTCCTTCCCTTTGACCAGACTGATCATGCCACTCTAGAACAAATCATGACGGTCAATTTTCTTTCGGTGTTTTCCCTTTGCCAGCAAACCATTCCCAAGATGCAGCAGCAGGGTCATGGCGTGATTATCAATACTGCTTCAGAATTAGCGATCGTGGCACAGCCCTTCTATGCTGCCTATTGCGCCAGTAAGGGAGCCGTGTTGTCCTTCACCCGTGCCCTGGCACTGGAATATGCCCAAGCCAATATTCGGATTAATGCGCTCTGTCCTGGTCCGATCGATACCCCAATGCTGCAACAGGAATTTAACGTTGATTCAGACCCCGTTGAAGCCAGGAATCAGGGAATTGCCACCATGCCGATCGGTCGATTGGGAACACCCGAAGAAATCGCTCAGGTTGCGCTGTTTTTGGCGGCAGATGCCCCTGCCCTGATGCATGGAGCATCGATCGTGGTAGACGGAGCAAAGACAATTGTGTAATACCGCCCCATCAAAGAGCACCAACAGAACAGCACCCACCAGAAGCACTTCAGATGGAGAATTAAAGCTTATTGAATCCGTGATCCTTAGCAAAAAATATGGCGATCGACTACGAAGTCTATGAGTTGGGAAACGTTCAGCTCCAATCGGGTGAGATTTTGCCTGATGCAAAACTTGCCTATGCCACCTACGGGACGCTGAATGCTCAAAAAGATAATGTGATTATTTTTCCGACCCACTACACGGGAACCCATCGTAGCAATGCAGTTCTGATTGGCTCTGGCCGAGCCCTTGACCCCGATCGCTATTTCATCATCGTGCCCAATTTGTTTGGTAATGGGCTGTCCTCCTCGCCCAGCAATATTTTAGCCAGCAATACTTTAGCCACAAATATTCCAGACGGTGCGGCATTTCCCCACGTGACGCTGTACGACAACATTCAGTGTCAGTTCCGCCTGATTACCGAACAGTTTGGCATTGAGCGCATTGCCCTGGTTCTGGGCTGGTCGATGGGAGCGCAGCAGGCATATCACTGGGCAGCCCTGTATCCCGATCGCGTTGAGCGCATTTTTCCCTACTGCGGTTCGGCAAAAACCTCGGTGCACAATCGCGTGTTTCTAGAAGGGGTAAAGGCGGCTTTGACTGCCGGTGCCACCTGGCAAAACGGGCGTTACACCGAGCCACCAACGGCAGGACTTAAGGCATTTGGACGGGTGTATGCAGGGTGGGCATATTCACAGGCATTTTATCGAGAAGGGCTATATCGAGAGCTGGGATTCGAGACGGTGGAAGCCCTGCTGAAATGGTGGGAAGACGATCATCTCAGTTGGGATGCCAATGACCTGCTAGCCATGCTCTGGACGTGGCAGCACGGGGACATCAGCAACAATTCGCTTTACAAAGGCGATTTTGCCCTGGCACTGCGATCGATTCGGGCAAAGGCGATCGTGATGCCCAGCGCGACTGATTTGTACTTTCCACCGGAAGATAATGCGATCGAAGTAGCGCACATGCCGAGTGCCGAATTAAGAATTATGCAGTCAATTTGGGGACATTGTGCCGGAGGACCGGGATACAACGCCGCCGATACCGCTTTGATTGAGGCAACGATCGCCGAGCTGTTAGCCTAAAAGATTAATCTGACAATAGTGCTGCGATTTCTGAGGAAACGCTGGATTGATCGCGCTGCAACCCTGCCTGCAAATACTGCCAAATGATTTGCTGCTGGTGCACAATGCGATCTTCTAGCTGATTTACCGGGCCTGAATGATATGCCCCGCTCGCATAACCTCGTTGCACACTTTCAGTAATTGCCATATCTTCTGCGGTAAAGCTTTCAAAGTCTTGCGATAGCTGATCGATCGACGGACTGAGTTCAGGCACCCCGTAGATCTCCAGGTTGAGCAGGCTCTGGTCTACGCTCACCGGGTCGATGCGGAGCCAAGCAATCACTCCATTGGGCAATGCCAGCAGATGCAGATTTGGAAAGATGCCAAAGGTAAAGAAGCCCTCACGACTGCGATCGTTGAGTTCCGCGAGCACCGGATTCTGCGATCGCCAATCCTTGATTGTTGGTGTGTACAGCAGATTCACAAATGCATCAAATTCATGCTGGTAACGGCTCACCGGACCCTGAACAACATCCAGCGTCGTGCGATGCGCCACGGCAACGTGATAGTCACACAGGGTATTGTCGTGATACACCTTCCAGTTACACTGCACCGAATATTGCTTTTGTAGCAGCAGGGTTGTTTGGGGGGTAAAGTGCTCGTTTAGCGCGGCAGGGATGCTGCCCAGAAACTCGATTAGCGGCGGAGCAGCATCTGAAAAGCAGAGAAACACAAAATCCTGCCACTGCTCCAATCGAACTGGCGTTAGCGGGTAGTCCGATCGACAAAACTCAGACGCAAACCGTTCTTCTCTGGGAACACCCACCAAATCACCTTCTAAGCTGTAAGTCCAGGCATGATAGGGACAAATCAGATGCTTGAGCTGATACAGCCCCGCCTCACTGCAAAACAGGGCGGCTCGGTGCGGGCAGACATTGTGAAACGCGCGAAGATTGCCATCTTTGCCGTGAGTGATCAAGACGCTGGTTCCAGCGACCTCGATTGCCCTAACGGTTGCCGACTGCATGAGTTCCTTGGCTCGTCCAATATAAAGCCAGGTTTGCCGAAAAATATGCTGCTGCTCAAACGTCAAGAGTGCGGCGGAGGTGTACAGAGGCGCAGCAAAAAACGTGCTTTTCTTTTGACTGGAAATGTTACTCAGACTAATCACCATAAGGGATACCAGAAGATAAATTAAACTGTATCGAAACTAAATCGAAACGATGTCTCAGCCCTAACTTAGAAAACAAATACCTGGCCCGTACCCCATTCCCAGATTTGCCATTCTCGGATTTCCTGCTGCATTTTCCTCTCAACCTCACCACTATCATTCTGATGAGTAGCCTGCAAAACTCGCTGGTTCTCCAGGTCAATTGTCAAATCTGACGCAGACCACAGAGCAGAGCCTTCGCGCTGGGGTATCGTCGATCGCTGAATTTCCCACGGGACTCGACCCGATCGACAACGCCCAAACGAAATTTCGCAGGCAAGATAGTCTTGCTGTTTTTCAGGGGCGGTGGCCTGAAGGAGGCAATCGGTTAGGGAGCCATTTGACGGTAAGGAAAACGATCGATTCTGGGTGTAAACAAAATAATCTCCGGCAATGACCAAGCTGGCTTGCCAGTTTGTAGCAGAATGGGATGAAGGATCGTCAGTTAAAGCTTCAGTTAGAACTAGAGCCGTATAATCACCATTGCCATCGTCCACCTTTTGCCATTCTTCCCGATATATTTGATCAATTCCTTCCTCGATCAAAATGTCATTGTCCCAATACAGCAATCCGATATCCCGAACAGGCTGTGGCGGCTGGTAATCGATATATCTCATCCACTGACAGCATCCCTGCTCAAACTGGGTAATGCCTGCAAATCCCTGCTGGCGTGATAGTGCCAGAGCATCGGCTAAAGCCAGAGACGAGAAGCTTGCCTGGGTCAAGCCAGGGCGATCGATTGGAATTCGCAAATCTCCAAAACAGGTCGAAGTTTGCAGATAAAACACCTGTGTTTCAGTGTCGCGCTGTCCGTCTCCAGTTTCGATCGACAACCGTTTCCAGAGTCCTCTTAGCCAGCCAGGAACAGCACTTGCCATCATTTGCTCACTACCATTTGCTTATTACCAAAGTTTGGAATACCTGCACAAAGACAATTGAAATATAGACTGGAATACAGATTGAAATACAGGCTGAGATACAGATCGAGCTTCAGGTTTCAACTTAGCGATGACAGAAATTCAAAACTGTATTTGCTATTACAAATCGCAGAAAAAATTTCAGTTTCTGTTAAAATTGACATGATTATTCTAAATTTAGTACGATTTTCGTAGTTTTGAACTAGCTATTTTCGCCTTTCGTTTTGGCTGTATGCCTCATCACCGTAAAGAATCAGCAGGCGCTATGACTGAATCAACACCAAATCAGGAAAGCGATCGTTTACCACTCGATGAGCTAGATATTCGAGTGGTGCAACTTCTACATCAAGATGGACGCATGGCATTCACGGAGATCGCGAAACGAGCCGGCGTTTCAGAAGCAACGATTCGCAATCGAGTCCAGCGTTTGCTAGAGTTCAATGCAATTAAAATTCAGGCGTATCTCAATCCAGATAAGCTTGGATTCAGGCAGATTGCCCTGGTTGAAGTCAAGCTAACCAATCTGGTAGCGGCTCAGCAAATTGCCCAAGAGCTCACGAGGCTAGACTCTGTTAGCTATGTGGCTTTTGTCACAGGTGACTATGACCTGTTTTTGGAAGTCACCTACGACACTAACGAAACCCTACTCCGGTTTTTGTCTGATCTCCGATCGAAACCAGAGGTCAATGACACGAAAACCGTTCAAGTATTAAAGCTATTAAAAACCCAATATTCCTTTCAGGTTTAAGCCTGCTTTTAGCCCACCTACGATCGTGCCGAGAGAACCTCGCTTGCCGCTGCCACAGTGCCTTATGAGCTAATATAAGCGAAATCAACCTGCTGGCATTGAGTCCCAGGCTCACCTCTCAATCACCCGTTGAATGATTTATTGGGCTTGACTAATGTTGCCAAAAGCGGTTTTATCTAACATAGGCTGAATCAAAATTGAATTCAATCGCAACTGAATAGGATTCGCTTCTAGGGTTCCGATCGGGCTGTAATTGGCGTGATGGCTGGTCCAAGAGAAGCAGCTAGCTTGAGCTTCTAGCTTTGAAGCCAGGTTAGTCACACGGCGGGAAAAAAGCCCGGGAGAACCATACAGGACTTGAGTAACTGTTGGTCACTCCTGGGCTTTGTTATTGAAGGCAGCGTGATTCTAGTTCCTTCTTTTCAGTTTCGTTTTTTGTTTCATTTCTGTTTTAACTGATCATTCAACCGAAACCGGAGGATTCTATGGCGCAATCATCTGTTTTGCCGAACTCAGATTTGCCGAACTCAAATTCATCTCCAGAGACGACTCCCCCTGACGGCGCAGTGCTTCGCCTCGATCCGGGTTTGATTCTGCGCGATGAAAAGTTGCCCGGTAGCGCGTACTGGCATGGCGTGATCAAACGGGGCAATACTTTGCGCGTCACTGATTTAGAAGGCTCTCAGGGCGTTTCTCTCATTTGCTACAACGCTGATAATCCGATCGAGCGACTCAACGTTGCCGATACTGCCAAAATTCAGTTCAATGCCTTCCTGAAAAAGGGCATGGTGATTTATTCCGACATGGGGCGCGTGCTGTTCTCGATTACCGAAGATACGTCTGGCTATCATGACCTATTCGGCGGGTGCAGCAATGCCGCCAGTAATGCGGCGAAATATGGGGAAGGTGATTTTTGGGTTAACGCTCGCGATAGTTTCCGCAGAGCTGTGACGCGATATGGGCTGAGTAAGCGCGATATCCCACCCAACCTCAACCTGTTTACGCGAGTGGCGATCGAGCCAGACGGCAAAATGACTCTTGTGCAGGGAGCCGAGAAACCGGGAAGCTTTATCGATCTCCGCGCCGAAATGAATGTGCTGGTCGTCCTCTCGAACTGTCCCCATCCGCTGCACCCCAGCACCGTTTACGAACCCAAAGCCATTCAAGTCACAGTCTGGAACTCCCCTGCTCCCGCCGCCGATGACCTCTGCCGGACTGCCAATCCTGAAGCAGAGCGCGGCTTTGTCAATACAGATGCTTTGTTTGCTCAAGACTAACTGAAAGGGATTAATTGAAAGGGATAAAACCATGACGACAACATCAACCCAGCTCGATCCCAAAACTGCAATTTACGACGAAGTGGTTCCTGCCCGGCATCCCTGGTCGCGGGTGCTCAAGCAGGGACAGATCATGCGAATCGAAGATCTGGGCGGCAATCAGGCAGTTGATTTCCTGGTTTACAGTGCTGATGATCCGTCTGAGCGTTACAGTGCCCAGGATACAACCGTGGCTCAGGGCAATCTTTATCTGACGACGGGCAGCAAACTGATTTCAAATGATGGTCGAGTGCTGATGACCATTCTGAATGACACCTGCGGACGACACGACACCTCAGGCGGAGCCTGTAGCTGCGAAAGCAATTCGGTGCGGTTTGGACTGGACAAACGCTATCAGCACGCCTGCGTCGAAAATTTCCTGACTGCGCTCGCACCTTACGGTTTAGGCAAGCGGGATATGGTGAGCAACATCAACTTTTTTATGAACGTCCCGGTTTCTGAGGACGGTACACTCGAAATTGTGGACGGCATTTCTGCCCCTGGCAGCATTGTTGACCTGCGAGCAGAGATGAATACGCTGGTTGCGATTTCAAACTGTCCCCAGATCAATAATCCCTGTAATGCGTACAATCCCACGCCGATTCGGATCATTATCTGGGAAGGGTAGAAAACCAATGTTCACCAAAGTTCTCATTGCCAATCGCGGCGAAATTGCCTGCCGGATTATTCGGACACTCGATCGCCTCGGTATTGCATCGGTGGCAGTGTATTCAGACGCAGATGCTCATGCTCAGCATGTCATGATGGCAACCGAAGCTGTGTGGATTGGTGCATCCCCAGCGGCAGAAAGCTATCTCCGGTTCGATCGAATTCTGGAAGCAGCACAGCAAACCGGAGCGCAGGCAATTCATCCGGGCTATGGCTTTTTGAGTGAGAACATTGAATTTGCTGCCGCCTGTGAAGCCGCAGGCATCGCGTTTATCGGTCCTACCCCTGAGCAGATTCGTGCCTTTGGATTAAAGCATCGGGCACGTGAACTGGCAGAGCAGCATCGAGTGCCGCTTGTGCCTGGAACTGGGCTGCTCGAAGATGGGGAGATCGCAAGAAAAGAAGCGGGGGCGATCGGCTATCCGGTGATGCTGAAAAGCACGGCAGGCGGCGGCGGCATTGGTATGCAGGTTTGCTTCACTGAAACAGAGCTAATTGATGCGTTTGAAAAAGTAGAACGTCTGAGTCAAGCAAATTTTAAGCAAAAAGGAATCTTTTTAGAGAAATATATTCAAACGGCAAGACACATCGAAGTTCAAATCTTTGGAGACGGTTGCGGTAATGTGATTGCGCTGGGAGAACGTGACTGTTCGACACAGCGACGCAACCAGAAAGTGATTGAAGAAACCCCTGCCCCTGGAATTAGCGATGCGCTGAGGCAGCAGCTTTCTGACTGTGCGGTGCGACTGGGACAGGCAGTCAATTACCGATCGGCGGGCACGGTTGAATTTGTTTTGGATGTGGACCAGCAGCAGTTCTACTTCCTGGAAGTGAACACTCGCCTCCAGGTCGAACATGGCGTGACGGAGATGGTCAGTGGGATTGATCTCGTCGAGTGGATGGTGCTGCTGGCGGCAGGTGATACTGCTTTTCTGCACGATCGTCCGCAGTTTCAGGGACACTCGATCCAGGTGCGAATCTATGCCGAGGATGCCCACAAAAACTTTCAGCCGAGCGCAGGCTTATTGAGTGCCGTTCGTTTTCCAGACCGGGTTCGCTGCGATGCCTGGATTGAAACCGGAACAGAAGTGACGCCCTTTTACGACCCGCTGCTGGCAAAGGTGATCGTACAGGGCAAAACGCGAGAAGAGGCGATCGCCCAACTGCAAACCGCCCTTCAGGCATCAGAGATTGCAGGCATCGAAACTAATCTGGCCTATTTGCGGCAGGTGATTGCCAGCCCTCAATTCGTCAATGGATTAGTTAGCACACGATACCTGAATCAGTTTCAATACCAGCCGCGCACGATCGATGTTCTCAATCCTGGAACCTACACCACCATTCAGGATTATCCTGGGCGCACGGGCTACTGGGATATCGGCGTGCCGCCCTCAGGCCCAATGGATCATCTGGCGTTTCGTCTGGCAAACCGGATTTTGGGCAACCCAGAATCTGCAGCAGGGCTGGAATGCACCGTCATGGGTCCCACGCTGCACTTTAACTGCGATACGGTCATTTGTCTCACCGGAGCGGCGATGAAAGCCACGCTCAACGGTCAGCCCGTGCCCTACTGGGCTGCAGTTCCTGTTACCGCAGGCAGCACGCTCAAACTAAGAGCGATCGAGGGAGCAGGCTACCGCACTTATGTTGCCGTCCAGCACGGATTTGACGTGCCCGAATATCTGGGCAGCCGATCGACCTTCACCCTGGGGCAATTTGGCGGACATAGCGGACGCACCCTGCGAACTGGAGATGTCTTGCGGCTCGAAACGGGCAGCGCATCCGCATCATCTGGCACAGTTCCTGACCCTCTAGCTCCTGCCCCCCTACCAACCGAGCTGATTCCGTCCTACACCCACGAATGGAAAATCGGCGTACTCTATGGACCTCACGGTGCCCCTGACTTCTTTACCGAAGCGGATATCGAGATGCTGTTCTCCACGCGCTGGCTCATTCACCACAACTCCGCCCGCACTGGAATCCGGCTAATCGGACCCAAACCCCGCTGGGCAAGAACCGACGGTGGCGAAGCCGGGCTTCATCCCTCTAATATCCATGACAATGCCTACGCGATCGGCACGATCGATTTCACCGGCGATATGCCCATTATCCTGGCACACGATGGCCCCAGCTTAGGCGGCTTTGTCTGCCCTGCCACGATCGTCCAGTCCGAACTCTGGAAAATCGGACAGCTCAAACCCGGCGACACCGTGCAGTTCTACTGCCTCACTGCCCAAGAAGCCCTGGAGCGAGAACGATCGCAGGATCACCAGATCGAAACGCTCCGCAGTCAGGCAGCGCAGGAATCGTCTCCCTCTCCATCCCCTCCTTTCCTGATCTCTTCCACCCACTCACCGATCCTCCACCACCTCCCCCTCTCCTCCACTCAAATCGCAGTGGCCTATCGGCAGTCCGGCGACAAAAACCTGCTGATTGAATACGGTCCCTTAGTCCTCGATTTAAACTTACGGTTT
Organism: Leptolyngbya sp. GB1-A1; assembly: GCF_039962475.1. Classification (NCBI taxonomy): domain Bacteria; kingdom Bacillati; phylum Cyanobacteriota; class Cyanophyceae; order Leptolyngbyales; family Leptolyngbyaceae; genus Leptolyngbya; species Leptolyngbya sp. GB1-A1. The sequence continues at coordinate 56,136 of NZ_JAMPLI010000017.1, forward strand.
CGGGTTCATGCCCTGATGGGCTGGCTAAAGGCAAATCATTTTCCGGGCATTATCGATCTCACCCCCGGAATTCGATCGCTTCAGGTTCACTACGATAGCCGTGTGCTGCCAGTTCAGGAGCTTATTGAAAGATTAATTGCCGCAGAGTCTGAGTTGCCTGACATTGATGCGATGCAGGTGCCTACTCGGATTGTGCATCTACCTTTGTCCTGGGACGACGAATCGACGCAGCTTGCAATTCAGAAATATATGCAGTCGGTGCGACCCGATGCGCCCTGGTGTCCCAGCAATATTGAGTTTATTCGCCGCATTAATGGCTTAGACAGCATTGAGCAGGTGCGGGATATTGTGTTTAACGCGAGCTATCTAGTGTTGGGCTTGGGCGATGTCTATCTCGGCGCACCCGTTGCCACTCCCCTGGACCCGCGCCATCGGCTCGTGACGACAAAATACAACCCTGCCCGCACCTGGACACCCGAAAACGCAGTGGGCATTGGCGGAGCCTATCTTTGTATCTATGGCATGGAAGGTCCGGGGGGCTATCAGTTTGTGGGGCGTACCGTTCCCGTATGGAATCGCTACCGAAGCACCCAGGATTTTACCCAGCCCTGGTTGCTGCGCTTTTTTGATCAAATTCGCTTCTTTCCCGTTTCACCAGAAGAATTGCTACGTTATCGGGAAGACGTGATTCAGGGCAAAGTCAAGCTTGACATCCAGGAAGAAACCTTTAGTTTGCAGCAGTATCAGAACTTTCTGGGGGCGAACGCAGAAGACATTGCTGCCTTTCGAGCCAAACAGCAGGCTGCTTTTGCGGCTGAACGCGATCGCTGGGCTGCGGCAGGAGAATTTACCCAGCAAGAAATTTTGGAGGCGGCTCAGCCCGAAACCGAAACGTCTGAAACCCTGCTTCCCGATGATGTAGAAGCGGTGGTGAGTCATATCTCTGCTAACGTCTGGCAAGTTCTGGTACAGCCTGGCGATCGGGTTGCTGAAGGCGATCGTCTCGTAATTCTCGAAGCGATGAAAATGGAAATTGCTGTGGATGCAGAGTGTACTGGGACGATTACCGAGGTATTTTGTCGATCGGGGCAAACCGTAACCGCAGGGCAATTGCTACTCGCGATTCAGCCTGTGAACCAAGGGGAAGGAAATCAGTACTCTCGATAAGGGCAGCAAGATCATTTGTCCAGTGGGTTGTGTTGCAAAAACCTGGAAGAGGGATACCGAAAACGGCTAGAAACGGATCTCCCTGACCCACAACGGGGTTGGGTCGTTTGTTAACAGCCCAATCGCTCCGCAAAGTGCCGACCAAATCTTGTTTCCTGAATGTAGCGTTCCCCCGCCCGAATAGAGCAGAAATAGACGTTCAAGGGTGAATCAGTAAAGGGTGAGGTAGCCAAGGGTGAGTCAGTAACCTTTCTCGCCTACCTTACCATTAACCCAATTCTTGCGACACAATTGACTTCTGTCATCAAGCATTATTTGCTACAAAGCCTTATGCATGGTTGCGGATATAGGTCTTCCGTCTTGAGATGGATTGATTGCGTATCTTTGACAGGATTTAATTGATGAAAGCCATATGGGCATACGGGCAGTACCTCAATGAAGCGCGATAAAACTGGCAAGTTCACTCAGGCTTGGCGGGGAGAATCCAAACAAGCAGTCAAGTTATCTTTAACGAACACTGCCTGGCAGTTGCTTGAGCAACAGTCAAAAGAGATGGGCGTTTCTCGCTCTGAGCTGGTTGAGCGGTATGCCCGGCACTCTCAGTGCCACTGCTGTGCTGGAAATACAATTACTTCTAACCATGGAAAGGCAAGCTGTCTCTCCGAATCTGTGACAGTGCCGGATACTCAATTTCCAGAAGCACTGCTGGCAAAACAAATCGCTGCATTACAACAGCACAATAAACAGTTGCAGGACCAGGTTGCTGAGCTTCAGCAAAGGATTGAAGCGTTGCGATCGCAGGAACAAACGGACGAACGGCAATGGCTAGAAGCAGTGCTCAATCTGCTGCCGACTCCTTTGATTCTGGTTGACCCAGAGCAACAGCGGGTGATCTTCTCCAATCAAGCCGCCAACGCGATCGCAGGAATCAATATTGCTAAGGATATTGGGGCAACTTATATTGGGGCAACCTACAACAGAGATTATTACTGTACGGACTCAGCAGGACAAATCATTCCGTCGGAGCAGGTTCCGGCAGTACGAGCGACACGGGGAGAGAAAATTGCCGGGGCTGAAATTAATTGGCATACTCCGGCTGGCATTTTCCCGCTACTTGTTGACGCGGCGGTATTGCCCGCCCTGTACGATCGTCCACCCATTAGCGTTGTCGTCTTTCAAGACATTCACGAACGAAAGCAAATCGAGGAACAACTCAAAGAAAGCCAACGCTTCATTCAGCAAGTTGCAGATGCAACCCCCGGAATTCTCTACATTTATGACCTGATTAAACAGCACAATGTCTATGTCAATCATCAGATTGGAGAAATTCTGGGATATCCTGCTGACGAAGTTCAGGCAATGGGCAGCTTGCTGTTTTCAGCGCTGATGCACCCAGACGATCTCGAAACGCTGCCAGCTCACCTAGAGCGATTCGATCGTGCCCAGGATGGCGAAGTCATTGAGTGGGAATACCGGATGCGCCACGCCAATGGTGAATGGCGATGGTTATGGAGCCGAGATCTGGTCTTCTCGCGAACGGAAGCAGGCACACCCCACCAGGTGATTGGCATTTCCCACGATATTACTGACCGCAAGCAGGCTGAATTAAGTTTGCGAATTACAGAAGAACGCCTATCTCTAGTATTACAGGCAACCAATGACGCGATTTACGATCGCAATCTCAAAACAGATTCGGTTTGGTGGAACCAGGCATACGATCAACTGGTGGGTAAGCGACCTCTGGAATGCAATTCTTCCCGGTGGTGGATTGAGCACCTTCACCCAGACGATCGGGATCGGGTGACAATAAGCTTTGAAGCAGCTTTAACAAGAGGCGATGAACGCTGGAGGGATGAATACCGCTATCAGCGAGCAGATGGAAAGTATGCAAACGTTATCGATCGCGCCTATATTTTGCGGAATGCAGACGGAACACCAGAGCGATACCTGGGAGCAATTTCAGATGTCACTCATATCAAACAGGTTGAAGAGGATCTGAAACAAACGGAGGAGCGACTTCAGCTTGCTCTTTCCTCGGCTCGAATCGTGGCTTGGGATGTGGATTTGAAGACAAATCAGGTCATTTGCTCTCCCAATGCGCTGAACGTTTGGGGAATTCAAGCTGGAACCGCAGAAGATTTTTTCTCTAGCATTCATTCTGAAGATCGGGAACGGATCATTCAAGGCTTGGAGCGGGCAAAAGCTGGGAAGGAACAGCACTGCCAGGAATACCGCATTATTCGTCCTGACCAGACAATCAGTTGGCTTAACAGCCAGGGGCGAGTTTATTTTGACCAGCAGGGGCAGGCAACCCGATTCGTTGGAGTTTCGGTTGATATTAGCGATCGTAAACAAGCCGAAGAGGCAGCGGCTCGATCGGCAGATCGCACGGCTCGCCTACAAAACATTACTGCCGCCCTTTCCGAAGCCCTGACTTCCAGTGATGTCGCAACGGTAATTGTTGAGCAAGCCTTAGCTGCGCTGGGAGCCTGTCGCGGCTTAGTGATGCTGCTAAGCACCAATGGAGAAGAGCTAGAACTGCTTGGTTCAATCGGACATCCTCCCAATGCTTTGTCGATGTGGCAGCGGTTTCCGATAACGTCTGCTGTGCCGCTTGCTCATGTAGTGCAAACTCAAACTCCCGTTTTCCTGCAATCTTTAGATGAGGCGATCGCCGCCTATCCTCAACTGGCTTCTTTGCAAAACAGTATTTCCTCAGGTGCGATCGCCGCCATTCCGCTCATTGCTGAAAATAAAGTTTTGGGTTCGCTAGGCATTGGATTTACAGAAGCCCACTCTATCCACGAAGCAGATCGGGCATTTATCCTTGCCCTGGCACATCATTGTGCTCAAGCGATTCGTCGGGCACAGCTTTATCAGGCAGAGCAAGAGGCACGGGCATTTGCAGAAGCCAGTGAGCAACGCTTCCGGTGTCTGGCAGAATCGATTCCGCAGATCGTTTGGGTGGCTCAAGCCAATGGATTTACCGAATACTACAACCAGCGGTGGTTCCAGTACACAGGCTTAACTCTGGAAGAAAGCCAGAATGCAAACGGCAGCTTCCGCCATCCGGGTGATCACGATCGCTTTATTAACGCTTGGATCAAAGCCGTCACGGATAAAGATACGCTACAAGCCGAACAACGTCTGAGACGAGCCGATGGGGTCTACCGATGGCATTTAACGCGAGCTTACCCTTTGCTGGACGAGAACGGCGAGATCACGAAATGGTTTGGCAGCTGCACCGATATTGACGATTGGAAGCGGATGGAGCAAACCCAGCGATTTTTGGCTCAGGCTTCCCAGACGTTTGCGGCAGCCAATTTGGACTTGCAAACCATTCTAGACACAGTGGCTCGGCTCGCCAGCGAATTAGCGGGGGATGTTTGTGTCCTCAATCTGATTGGAGACGATGAGCGATCGCTAAATTCTGTCTCGTGCTATCACGCCGACCCAGAAATTCGAGCCTTTCTGAAGGATTTGCTAGAGCAATATCCCCGTCGCATTGATGAAGGCATTGGGGGACGGGTGATGCAGAGCGGAGAACCCCTGCTGATGCCTGTCACTTCGCAGCAAGAGCTTAGTGCGGTCATTAAACCGGAATACCGCCTTTATCTAGAACGGTTTCAAGTTCGCAGTACCCTGCTCGTTCCATTGAAGGTGCAGGGAGAGCCGATAGGGGTGTTAAGCCTCACCCGTCATGCGCCTGCCGATCCACACACGCAAGAGGATTTAAACCTGTTTCAGGATTTAGCAGACCGGGCAGCGATGGCGATCGCCAATGCCCGACTCTATCAGCAGGCAGAACAGGCACGCCAGCGAGCAGAACGAACTGCCGATCGCACCACCCGACTCCAGGCAGTAACGGCTGCCCTTTCCGAGTCATTAACTCCGGTTCAAGTTGCAGAAGTCATTGCCCACCAAACCATGGCGGTGGTGAATGCTGCCTCAGTTCTGGTCGCTTTGGTCACTCCACAAAAAGACGAACTGGAGATTATTCACCATCTCGGCGATGGAATTGCTATTGCTCCAGAATGGCGACGCTTCTCGCTCACCGTTGCTACCCCGTTAACGGATGCCGTTCGCACCGGACAACCCATGTGGGAAGAAACGCTGGAAGAACGCATTGCTCGCTATCCGCACCTGGCAAAAAGCTACGTTCAAGCCAAGTACCCGATCTGGGTCTCTCTGCCCTTGATGATTGAGGGGCAGGCAGTTGGTGGAATATCCGTCACATTTGCCCAGCTCCCCCAGCTTGAGCCAGCCGATCGGGCGTTTATGCTCTCGCTCGCGCAGCAGTGTGCCCAGGCGATCGCGCGTGCCCAGCTCTATGAAGCCGAACAACGAGCCAGAGCGCAAGCCGAAGCTGCAAATCGAATGAAAGATGAGTTTCTGGCAGTGCTGTCCCATGAGCTGCGAACGCCGATGAATCCGATTCTGGGATGGTCAAAATTATTGCAGCGAGGCAACCTGGATGCGAACAGAACCGCGATCGCCCTTGAAACGATCGAGCGCAATGCCAAATTACAAGTGCAGTTGATCGAAGATTTGCTGGACATTTCTCGCATCCTGCAAGGCAAGCTGATTTTAAATCGCTGTCCAATCAGTCCCGCCTCGATTATTAGCGCAGCGATTGACACCGTTCGCTTAAATGCCGAGGATAAGCACATTCAGATCCAAACCCAAATTGCCGCAGAGGTTAGTCCTGTTTTGGGAGATGCAGCGCGCCTGCAACAGGTGGTTTGGAATCTATTATCCAATGCGGTGAAGTTTACGCCTGAGCAGGGTCAAATCGAGATCCAGCTCGCTGCGATGGGTGGGCAAGCCCAGATTCAAGTCAAAGACACGGGAAAAGGCATCAGTGCAGAGTTCTTACCTTTTGTCTTTGATACTTTTCGTCAGGCAGATAGCAGTACAACTAGAACATTTGGAGGATTGGGGCTAGGACTGGCGATCGCCCAGCACATTGTTGAGCTGCATGGGGGTACAATCCATGCGGAGAGTGCCGGAGAAGGGCAAGGTGCAACATTCACAGTCAAACTCCCCCTCGTATCAACCTCAACCGTCCCAAACCAGGAGGCAGCCGTGGTTAATCACACCTTGTCGTTGCAGGGGATTAAAGTCCTTGCTGTGGATGACGAAATTGACAATCTAGAATTAGCGACCTTCATCCTGAAGGAAGCAGGGGCTTCTGTCGTTGCGGTTTCCTCTGCCCCAGAAGCCTTGCAAGTGCTGGCTCAAGCGAAACCTGATATTCTCCTTCTCGACATTGGAATGCCGCAGATGGATGGCTACACCTTGCTGCGACAGGTTCGAACATTGGAGGCTGAACAGGGCGATCGTCCAATTCCAGCGATTGCCCTCACTGCCTACGCCGGAGAAGTCGATCAGCAGCAAGCCCTAGCAGCCGGATTTCAACAGCATATTCCTAAACCCGTTGAGCCAGAGGTGCTCCTACAGGCAATCCTGGGCTTCATTGGCTCCTAGCAAAATCCTGAGCAACAACGGGTATCAGGATAGCGGCAGTACGTTATTCCCAAACCGAAGTCTCAGTTCCTTGCTTAATCCCAACGTGCATTAAAACCGCTGACTTCAATTAATTCCCTTTTTTATACGGCTACGTTCATGTTAGATGCGGAAAAGACAAAAGAACAATTGCTGGATGAATTAGCACAATTACGCCAACGCGTTCAGGAGTTGGAACAGCGTGAGGAACTGTGCAGGCAGCGAGAGCAGACAGCGCACCAAAAGTTAATCCAGGAGCAAGCAGAACGCCGGCGCGATATTCAGTATGCGATCGCCCAAATTCTGGCTGAAGCAACTACGGTGTCCGATGCCCTGCCAGCGATTCTACAAGCGATTTGTGAAACGTTGGGATGGCAATTAGGGATGTTTTGGAGTGTCAATCCCCAAACGAATTGCCTGCACTATAGCGATAACTGGCGATCGCCCACAACTTCTGCTCAGGCCCTGATTGAGTCCAAATTGCAAACAACCTTCGCTCCTGGTGTTGGGCTACCCGGTCGAGTTTGGCTCAATCGTCAGCCCCTGTGGATTTCAGACCCCAAGGAAGACAGCAATTTTCCGAGGGCGGCAAAGGCAGCAGAGGCAGGCTTACGGGCTGTCTTTGGATTCCCCATTGTATTGAGCAATCAAGTCTTGGGTGTGATTGAGTGCTTTTGCGATCGTGTTCAAGAGCCAGATGCAGATTTACTGAATATGATGGCGGCGATCGGCAGCCAGATTGGTCAGTTTATGGAGCGGAAGCGCACAGAAGCAGCCCTCAAAGAAAGTCATGAGCTGTTCCAAAGCTTCATGAACCACAGTCCGATCGCGGCATTTATCAAAGATGAAGCGGGGCGATATGTCTATGCCAATTCGTGGGTTGAGCGAGCCTGTCAGCGATCGCAGGCAGATTTGATTGGCAAAACGGATTTTGAGCTGTTGCCACCTGCCATTGCAAAACAGCTTCGCGAGAATGACTTAGCTGTATTGACCAGTCGTCAGCCAATGCAAACGCTGGAAACCATTCACCACGAGGATGGCGAACACAGCTATATGGCTTTTAAGTTTCCTTTCTGGAATGCGAGTGGGCAGCAGCTTCTGGCGGGGGTGGCGATCGATGTGAGCAAACGGATTCAAGCCGAAGTTGCCTTACAGCAACGAGAAGCCGAACTGCGCCTGATTACCAATTCGCTCCCGGTTTTGATTTCGTTTATTGATACTGAGCAGCGTTATCGCTTCATCAATCAAACCTACGAACAGTGGTTTAGACGACGTGCCAGTGAAGTGTGTGGCAAATATATTTGGGAGGTGATGGGGGAAGTCGCCTATGAAAGCGTTCGTCCTTATGTCGAGCAGGTGTTAGCCGGACATGCGGTTAGCTTTGAGAACGAAATGCACTACAAAGATGTTGAGACAAAGATTATTAGTGCTACTTTTGTGCCTCGGTTTGATCCGCAGGGTAAGGTCGAAGGTTTTGTGGCATTGGTGAGCGATATCACCCAGCGCAAGCAAGCTGAAGAAACGCTGCAACAAAGTGAAGAACGTCTGAGAATTGCTCAACAGGCTGCGAATGCGGGTGTATGGGACTGGGATATTACAACGAATCAGGTGACCTGGTCAGAAGAATATTACCGTCTTTATGGGCTAGATTCAGCCGTCACTCAACCTTCCTATAAAAATTGGCTCAATTCTATTGTTGAACAAGACCGCGATCGCGTTGATCGGGAAGCCCGTCAAGCATTAGAGCATCAGATTGATATCAACGTTGAATTTCGTATCCTTCATCCAGCCCAAGGAGAACGATGGTTAACCGCGATCGGACAAACATTTTATGATGAAAATCGACAGCCCATCCGCATGACCGGAATTGCGCTGGATGTTACCAAGCGTAAGCAGGTAGAAACAGCACTGCAAGAAAGCGAAGCCCGGTTTCAGGTGATTGCCCGCAACGTACCGGGAATGATTTATCGCTATGCGCCCAAGGCTGATGGTTCTGAAGCTTTTACCTACGTCAGCTCTGGCTCGCGTGAACTGCTTGAATTAGAACCAATAAACGTTATCCAGGATGCAGATTGCTTTTGGAATCTGATTCACCCGGATGAACTGCCATCGTTACGAGAATCAGTGGCAATCGCCATCAACAATCGACTGCCCTGGCAATGGGAAGGACGCTTGATTACCCCATCGGGTCGGCTCAAGTGGTTTCAGGGCAAATCTCGTCCAGAGCAAACTGAAGACGGCATGGTGTGGGATGGCTTGTTAATTGACATTACCGAGCGCAAACAGGCAGAACAAGCCCTGCGAGAAAGCGAAGAGTGGGCGCGGCTGGCAATTCAGGTGGCTCGGCTCGGCGGCTGGCGGCTGCACCTGAATACAAACCTGGTTGAAATGGACAAGCGAATGCGTGAAATATGGGGCGAGCCGGAAGATGCGGTGATGATTCCCCTGCCCAGCGTATTGGAGCGGATGCACCCAGACGATCGATCGCGCGTCGCTAATGCAGTGAGTGCAGCGATCGATCCGCAATCAACCGGGAGCTACGAAATCGAGTACCGGATTATATGGAATGACGGCACTGAACGCTGGGTACTTGCGAAGGGGCAAGCCCAATTTGAAGGAGAGGGAGAATCTCGGCGAACGGTTGACTTCTTTGGCACATTGCTGGATATTACCCCTACAAAGCAGCGCGAAGCGGAACGCAAGCAAGCAGAAGCCGCCTTAGCCCAGAGCAATCAAACCCTACAGGCGATCATCCAAGCCTGCCCACTGGCAATTATGGGCTTGCGCTCAGATGGCACGGTGCAGATTTGGAACCCTGCCGCCGCACGCATCTTTGGTTGGAGTCAACAGGAAGTTTTAGGAAAGTTTTTACCCGCAATCCCGGAAAGTAAACGGAATGAGTTTTTAAACAACCTGGCAATCACCCTTCAGGGGCAAGGTTTAGCCGGAGTTGAGGCACAGCGTCAAAAGAAGGGCAATGTCCTGTTTGATGTAGAACTATGGGCTGCTCCAGTTGATGAAACCCAAGCCGGAATTAGCTGTGTATCGGTCGTTGCGGATATTACGGCTCGCAAACAAACCGAAGCGGCTTTGCGTCTCAGCGAAGAACGGCTGCGCAGCTTTGTGGCTGCTAACGTCATTGGAATTTTGTTCGGAGATTTAGAGGGCGGCATTCAGGAAGCCAATGACGAATTTCTCAGGATTGTGGGATACACCCGTGAAGATTTACAGGCAAGAAACCTGAGATGGAGTGATATTACTCCCCCTGAGTATCAGTCATTAGATGAGGAAGCAATTGCTGAGGCGCGGAGACGGGGAGCCTGTGCACCCTACGAAAAAGAATATATTCGCAAAGACGGTCGCCGAGTTTCAGTTTTAATCGGTTTTAGTCTGGTTTATGCAGTGCGAGAAGAAGCAGTTGCCTTTGTTCTAGATTTAAGCGATCGCAAGCAGGCAGAGGAATCGTTACGTCAGAGCGAAGAACGGCTGCGCCTGGCTTTATCAGTAGGTCAATCAGGAATTTGGGATTGGGATATCATCAACAATCACATTACCTGGTCAGAGCAAATTTATCAGTTTCATGGTTTAACCCCCGACACCTTTAGCGGCAAAGTAGAGGATTTTGCAGAGCTAATTCATCCTGAAGATCGTGCAAAAGTCTCGGCAGCCATTCAGCAGGCGCTAGAAAAGCGATCGAGCTATGAAATTGAATTCCGGGTTGTCCAACCTTCTGGGGCAATTCGTTGGCTCTCCACGACAGGAGGTGCTTTTTTCAATGCTCAGGGCGGCCCGGTGCGAATGCTGGGGGCGACAATCGACATTACAGAGCGCAAAGCGATCGAAGCAGAGCGAGAACAGCTCTTGAGACGAGAGCAATTTGCTCGTGAGCAGGCAGAAGCTGCTAACCGGGTGAAAGATGAGTTCCTTGCGGTGCTGTCCCATGAATTAAGAACCCCTTTAAATCCAATTTTGGGCTGGACGAGACTGCTCCGCACTCGCTCGTTTGATGCGACAGCGACCGACCGCGCCCTCGACACAATCGAACGCAATGCAAAACTTCAGTCTCAGCTCATTGAAGATCTGCTAGATGTCTCTCGCATTCTTCAAGGGAAAGTAAGACTAGATGCTCGCCCCGTTGATCTGGTGACCACAATCGAAGCAGCCCTTGAAACAGTGCGACTGTCAGCGGAAGCAAAAGGCATTCAGATTCAGACTGCATTCAATCCTGGGGTTGCACAGACGAATGGCGATGCGAATCGTCTCCAGCAAATTGTATGGAATCTGCTCTCGAATGCAGTCAAATTTACTCGGTCAGGTGGTCGAGTGCAGGTTCGACTCGATCGCATAGGAACCAATGCTCAAATTCAGGTGAGCGACACAGGAGAGGGAATTAGCCCTGATTTCCTGCCTTATATTTTTGACTATTTTCGTCAAGCGGATAGCAGCACGACCCGTCAATTTGGTGGATTGGGGTTGGGATTGGCGATCGTCCGTCATCTGGTTGAACTGCACGGCGGTACAGTGAAAGCGGAAAGCCCGGGCCTTGGAATGGGCACCACTTTTACGGTTCAACTCCCCCTGATAGTATCGACGCTAACACCTCATTTAGAGTCACCCTTACCCACTCAAAAAACGCATCATTTGAATGATATTTGTGTTCTGATTGTGGATGATGAAGCGGATATGCGGGAGCTAATTCGTTTCATCCTGGAAGAACAGGGGGCAACGGTTAGGGTAGCGGCATCCGCAGCCGAAGCCTTGCAGCAAATTTCTGAGTCATTGCCAGATATTGTAATTAGCGACATCGGAATGCCGAAAATGGATGGTTACGCCTTAATGAGACAAGTTCGCCCGAGCTTATCCAAGCAGGGAAAAATGATTCCGGCCATTGCTTTGACTGCCTACGCCGGGGATGTCAACGAGCAACAAGCCCTATCTGCTGGATTTCAACGCCATCTTGCCAAACCAGTCGAACCAGAACAGCTCTTGAAAACGATCGCGCAGGTAATGGCAGAATCATTCCAGCCTCCTAGTCTTTTGAAAAATAATTAGGGTTTTATCATTCACAATGGGAACGGCAGAGGAGCAGCTAGAGTGACATTCACATTATCTGGATTGACGATTACCGATTTAATTCAAGAAGGAACAAAATCGCTCATTTACCGGGGTGTGAGAGAAGACGGTTGTCCCGTGGTCATTAAAAGCTTGCGTCCAGAGCAGTACAGTGCTCGCAATATTGAGCAACTCAAGCATGAATACGCGATCGGACAGCAGCTCAACTTACCAGGAACGGTGCGGGCATTAGCTTTAGAATTCAATCGAGGAGTTCCCTATCTTATTCTGGAAGACTTTGGGGGACAACCGCTCGATCAACTTTTGAGCCAGTTTCACGAACCTGCTGCCTTTCTCAATATGGCATTACAAATTGTAGCTGCCCTGGCACAAATTCATCAGCGACACATCGTTCACAAAGATATTAAACCCCAAAATATTATTGTCAATTTAGAGCAAAATCAAGTCAAAATTGGCGATTTTGGATTAGCTGCATTCCTTCCTTATGAGAGTCAAATTGTTGGCGCTTCTAACCGGATTGAAGGCAGCTTGCCCTATTTGTCACCAGAGCAAACTGGACGCATGAATCGCGGCATTGATCAGCGCAGCGATCTGTACTCGTTAGGTGTGACTTTCTATGAAATGCTAACTGGGCAGTTGCCGTTTCAGGGAAATGATCCGCTGGAGTGGATTCACTGTCATATTGCTAAAACACCGATTGCTCCTATTGCTATCAATCCAGCCATTCCTCAGGTCATATCCGACATTGTTCTAAAGCTGTTGGCAAAGGTAGCAGAAGATCGCTATCAGAGCGCGATCGGATTGCAGGCGGATTTAGAGCGTTGCTTGCAGTTATGGAAAACGACAGGAGAAATTCTTCCATTTCCGATTGCCGAACAGGATATCTCCGATCGCCTCCAGATTCCCCAAAAGCTATACGGACGCGAGCCAGAAATTACTCAGCTACTGACCGTATTTAGCCGAGTTATGGCAGAAGGAAAGCCGGAACTGATTTTAGTCTCTGGCTATTCTGGAATCGGGAAATCTTCTCTTGTCAATGAATTGCACAAGCCAATTGTGCAAACGCGAGGCATCTTTATTTCGGGTAAGTTTGATCAATACAAACGCGACATTCCCTACACCACAATTGTTCAGGCATTTCAAGGATTAGTCCGTCAACTTCTGGCTGAGCCAAAAGAAAAGTTAGTGATTTGGCGCGATCGAATTCAATCTGCTGTCGGCAACAATGGCAGGTTGATTACCGATGTGATTCCAGAAGTCACACTGATTATTGGCGAACAGCCTCCCATTCCCATACTGGGGTCAACCGAATCGCAGAACCGCTTCAATCTAGTCTTTCAAAATTTTATTAGCGCATTTGCCCAAGCTGACCATCCTCTGGCAATTTTTCTAGATGATATGCAATGGGCAGATAGCGCGACGCTGAGCCTGATTCAGACGGTTGCTACAGGTTCAAGTCTTCAGTTTCTCTGCTTCTTGCTTGCTTATCGAGATAACGAAGTCGATATTTCTCATCCATTTAACTTAATGGTAGAGAAACTGCACCAGCAGGGAATTCCATTGACAAAAATTGTATTGTCACCGCTTGATCTTGGCTGCGTGAATCAGTTAATTGCAGAGACTCTTCGATGTTCACTTCAGCAATCAGAGCCCTTAGCAAAATTAGTATTGCACAAGACTGGTGGAAATCCTTTTTTTGTAAATGAGTTTCTCAAAGCTTTGTGTCAGCAAAATCTATTACGCTTCAATTCATCTGAGAAAACTTGGCAGTGGGACATTGACCAGATTGAGACAAAGGGGTTTACCGACAATGTGGTAAATCTGATGATTGAGCGAGTGCAAAAGCTATCATCAGAGGCTCAACAGCTTCTTAAATTTTCTTCCTGTATTGGGAATCAATTTGATTTAGAGATTTTGGCGATCGTTGCTGAAAAACCTGCTGGTGTAATCGCAGAAGCACTTTGGGAAGCAGTGCTGCGAGGCTTAATTACTATCGGAGAACAAATTGAATCTGCTGAAAAGCACTACTCTTTTGTTCACGATCGTATTCAGCAAGCGGCTTACGTGCTAATTCCTGATGCCCAGAAGCAACTGGTTCACCTCCAGATCGGGCGATTGTTGCTCAAAAACCTGAATGCCGAACAGTTAGAAGATCGATTATTTGAGGTCGTGAATCATCTCAATCTCAGTCATGAACATATCACTGACCCAGAAGAAATTAATCACCTTGTGCAATTAAACATTGCAGCAGGCAAGCGGGCAAAAGCTTCAACTGCCTACATTCCAGCATTAAGATTTTTTGATACAGCAAGTCATCAACTCTCGCCCGATGCTTGGAATACTAACGGTTCTAAGGTCTTTAATCTCTTCACCGAATTGGCAGAGTGTGAGTATTTAACAGGAAATTTAGATCGGGCAGAGGCTTTGTTTCAATTACTCCTAAGCAAAGCTCAAACTAATTTAGATCGGGCAACGATCTATATGCTTCAAATCAGGCTTTATCAAGTTGCAGGGAAATTCGACGAGGCATTTAGAGTTGGATTAATAGCGCTTAGGCTATTTGAAGTTACGTTTCCCGAAACAGATGAACAGGTACAGAAGGCAATTGATTTAGAGAAGCAACAGGCAACCGTGAATCTGGGCGATCGTCAAATTGCTGACTTAATTGATGCTCCAGTCATTCAAGACCCAACCCTAAGAACCATTATTAGTCTCCTCACCTCGATGGGACCCCCTGCCTATCTTAGTAAGCCCAACTTGTTTCCCCTGGTTGTACTCAAAGCTCTCAACTACTCGTTGAAATTTGGTAATACCGAAGAATCCTGTTTTGCCTACAGTATGTATTCCATGCTGCTGGTCTCGATGTTTCGAGATATTCCTGCAGGTTATGCTTTCTCAAAAATGACGATTCGATTAAATCAGAAGCTAAATGACCCCAAATACAAGGGCACAGTTTTCCACATTCACGGGAGCCATATCAACGTCTGGAGACATCACATGGCAACAGATTTGCCGTTTCTAGAACAGGGATTCCTGGGTTGTGTGGAAGCGGGCGACATCACAATGGCAAATTACAATGGCTTCCAGGGTTCCTGGCAAATGATTGAAGCCATTACTCCACTAACGGATGCCGATCGCGCCATTCAAAAATATCTTGCGTTTGCCCACCAGTCGAAGCACGAAGCAGCCTACCAGACGATTCGCTTGCAGCAGCAATTGATTCTCAATTTACAGGGACAAACGCCTCATTCTCATACGCTAAATGGCGATGGATTTGATGAGGGGCAGGCTCTGGCAATCTTGAAACGAACAGAATTTGCTAGCGGCATTGTTTTTTACTACATCATCAAGCTGATTGTCTTTTTCACCTACGAGCAATATCAAGAGGCACTTCAGTCTGCTCAGGAAGCGTTCAAAGTTTTAGGTGCAGTGCGATCGCTGCCGATCGAAGCCAATTACTTATTGCATCACTCTCTCGTCCTAACGGCACTTTATTCAAGCCAATCCAGCGAGGTTCAGACTGAATATCTAACAACATTACAGCAACAGCAACAGCAGCTCCAATATTGGGCAGATTATTGTCCTGCTAACTTCTTACATAAAGCATTGTTAGTTGCGGCTGAAGTTGCTCGAATTGAAGGACGTGATTTGGAAGCAATGCGTTTGTACGAGCAATCTATCAAATCTGCTCAGGAGCATGAGTTTGTGCAGTATGAGGCATTAGCGTATGAATTGGCGGCAAAGTTCTACCTGAATCGAGAATTTGAACCGATCGCCAAAACTTATTTTCAAGAAGCGAGAAATGCCTACTTGCGCTGGGGAGCAGTGGGCAAAGTGAAATATCTTGAAGACCGCTATCCAGCTCTGCTGCCTCGGCTCAAACCAGCTTTTCCTAAAGATCCTGTAACTTCCTCTAGCACAACGTTTGTCAGCAGTGGAGCACAGCTTGATATTTTGTCGGTGATTAAAGCATCACAAACCATTTCCAGTGAGATCGTTCTATCCGAACTGCTAAAAACGCTAATGCAGATTGTGATCGAGCAGGCGGGAGCCGAAGTGGGCTATGTGCTGCAATTTCGTCGCAATCGGCTAGTGATTGAAGTCGAAGCTAGAGCAAATCGCGCGAACGAGCAACTGAGTATTCAACACTTTATGGCAGATGCTGAAACTTCATCGCTTGTTCCTCAATCGATTCTCAACTATGTGCAGCGAACCCAAGAAACAGTCATTTTAGAAGATGCTGCAACATCTACTCTTTTTTCAGAAGATCAGTATGTTATTCATAATCAGCCCAAATCTGTCCTGTGTCTACCGATCGCTCGCCAATCTAAACTCATTGCTATTCTGTATTTAGAAAATAATTTAGCAACCAAAGCGTTCACGCAAACCCAGCTTTCTGCGTTGGAGATCTTATCAGCTCAAATCGCGATTTCATTGGAAAACGCTCAACTATATCAGGAATTAGCCGAAAGCCGAGAACAGCTCAATCTGGCTTTGCAGTCTGGGCAAATCGGCGTTTGGAGTTGGGACGTGATGAACGACCGGATCGAATGGGACGACCAGATGTATCAAGCATTCGGCGTGAGCCGTGAAACGTTTAGCTGTACGTTAGAGGCTGTTCTGGGCTGTATTCACCCCGACGATCGCGACTATTTCACCCAAACGCTCAGCCAAACTTTGGCAGATCGAGTAGAACATAAGCTGGAATATCGAGTTGTTTTTCCTGATAGCACCATTCACTATATTGCAGCAAGAGGTCGTCCCTTTTTTGACGAAATGGGACAGCCGATTCGGATGACAGGAATTGTACTGGATATCACCGAACGTAAATTAGCAGAAGAACGACAGTTACAGCTTGTCCAGGAGCAAACTGCCCGTGCTGAAGCAGAATCTGCGAACCGGATGAAAGATGAGTTTTTGGCAGTGTTATCCCATGAGCTGCGATCGCCCCTTAATCCCATTCTAGGCTGGTCACGGTTGCTGCGTACCCAAAACTTGCCTGAGGCAAAAAGAGTACAGGCATTGGAGACGATCGAGCGTAATGCCAAACTACAATCTGAACTGATCGAAGACCTGTTAGATGTATCGCGAATTCTGCAAGGGAAACTGAGTCTCAATACTGCTCCAGTGAATTTAGTGCCAACGATACAAGCAGCCGTTGAAACAGTGCGCTTAGCAGCAGAAGCAAAATCAATTGAGATTAAGATGAGTCTTGATCTTCCTGCTGGACTAGTGCTGGGAGATTCAAATCGCTTACAGCAGGTTGTCTGGAATCTCCTTTCCAATGCGGTGAAGTTTACGCCAGCCAGAGGACGGGTAGAGGTTACGCTAGAGCAAGTCGAAATTGAGCATAACGAATTGGGAATTCAAAATGGAGCGAACTCTCAGCTTGCTCACGCTCAAATTACCGTGACTGACACAGGTAGGGGCATTCACCCATCGTTCCTACCCCATGTTTTTGAATATTTCCGTCAAGCTGATAGTACGACAACTCGTAAGCATGGAGGCTTAGGGTTGGGGTTAGCGATCGTGCGTCATTTGGTCGAACTACACGGGGGCACGGTTCAAGCCGAAAGTGAGGGAGAAGAGTTGGGAGCTACCTTTACGGTCAGACTCCCATTGATGCCTACTCAATCAACAGTGGATGTAGATATTGAACCCCCAGCACCCGCATTTATCCTAAGTGGGCTTCAAATTCTTGTGGTTGACGACGATACCGACACTCGCGAGTTTGTTGCCTTTATATTAGAACAAGCAGGAGCTAACGTTTTAACAGCCGCTTCAGCCGCCGAAGCATTGGCAACACTATCGCAGTCCCTGCCAAATCTCCTGCTCAGTGACATTGGAATGCCAGGAATGGATGGCTATATGCTGATTCGTCAACTCAGAAACCTACCTCCAGAACAGGGCGGAACCATTCTGGCGATCGCCCTCACTGCCTTTGCTGGAGAAATGAATCAACAACAAGCTCTGGCTGCTGGGTTTCAGATGCACATTTCAAAGCCTGTTGAGCCTGAATATCTTATCTCTAAGATTGCTAGTCTGGTCGTTCGTTCAATGAGCTGATATTTGTCCTGAATTCTCTGAAAGTGATGCGTGTATGGAACTGAACCCGATGAATGCAAACAGCGATCGCCTGTCGTCAGAACCATTGGCGCAGTTTCCTTTTCAGGCTCAAACGGCTAGAGAACCATTTGCTGCTGTGGTGGAAAACATGGCGGAGGCATTTTTTGCGCTGGACTTAACCGGACGTTGTACCTTTCTCAATGCCAGGGCAGAACAACTGTTTGGTGTCGATCGTACCAATCTGCTCGGCAAAACCCTATGGGATGTTTTCCGGGTTGACCCCTCATCTCAGCTCTATCAGCAGAGCCAGCAAGCGATTACCAGGCAACTGCTATCTGTAGAACTTGAGCCCGTGGAATTTGAAGAATTCTACTCGTCCTTGAATCGATGGTTCATCGTGCGGCTATTGCCAATCCCAGAAGGTTTAGCTGCCTATTTTCTGAACAATACCGATCGCAAGGCAATAAAATCTGCTTTGCAAAAGCAGCAGGAGTTGCTGAGAACACGGTTAGACAACGTTCAAGCAGGAATGAATGCTTCTGACATCCAGGAACAACCGAAGCTGCTTAATTCGGCAGCACAGTTGTCTCTCAATGAGCCAGAACAAGCCCAAAGTCGCTCAGCATTTCTGGCAGAAGTGAGTGAAGTGCTTGCTTCCTCGCTGGACTACGAACAAACACTGCAAAGCGTTGCACAGTTAGCGGTACCTTATTTTGCTGACTGGTGTGCTGTCGATTTCCTAAATGACGACGGTAGCATTAACCGGGTTGCCGTTGCTCATTCTGACTCGGAAAAAATTCAGTTGGGCTGGGAGGTGGCTCATCGCTTTCCCAGACATTTGAATGACGGGTATGGCATCTCTAAAGTGATGAAAACTGGACAGAGCGAAATTGCGATCGCCATTACTGATGAGCAGCTCGCGGCGGCTGTCACAAACCCTGAATATCTGGAAATTTTACGGGGATTAGGCTTGAAGTCTGCTATCACTGCTCCCCTTCAGGCCCGTGGGCGAGTGCTGGGCACCATTTCCTTTGTATTTGCCGAATCTAATCGCCACTATGGTTTGAAAGATCTGGAGCTTGCTGAGGATCTGGCACGTCGCGCGGCGATCGCGATTGATAATGCCTACCTCTACTACAGCGCCCAACAGGCAAAGCACGCTGCCGAAACCGCCGCCGATCGCACTGCCCGCCTCCAAACCGTGACCGCTGCGCTCTCAGAATCTCTCACGCCTGAGCAGGTTGCAGAGGTCATTGTGGAACAGAGCATGGCAACTTTAGAAGCGACGGCTGCCCTGGTGGTTTTAGTTAGCAAAGACCGGACGGAACTTGAAATTGTTAAATCGGTTGGATATGCAGAAGACCTGGTGAAGAGTTGGGGCAGATTTTCAATCAATCTGGATGTCCCTTTAGCGGAGGCGGTCAGAACCGGAGAGCCAGCCTGGGTCGAAAGTTTCCTCGATCGGATTGCCCGCTATCCGCACTTGGCTTCGATCTACAAACGCTATGATTTTGAATCCTGGATGGCGCTTCCCCTGGTGGTTGAAGGGAGATCAGTAGGTGGGCTACTGCTGAGCTTCATGAAGTTCAGAAATCCAAGCCAGGACGATCGCGACTTTGTTATTGCCCTCAGCCGTCAATGCGCTCAGGCAATTTTCCGTGCCCAGTTGTATGAGGCAGAACGTAATGCTAGAGCTGAGGCGGAACAGGCAAACCAGGTAAAGGATGAATTTTTGGCGGTGCTGTCCCACGAACTGCGATCGCCCCTGAACCCGATTTTAGGTTGGACAAAACTCCTGCGAACTCAGCAGTTGTCGCCTGAAAAAGTCGATCAGGCTTTGGCAACCGTTGAACGAAACGCCAAACTCCAGGCACAGCTTATTGAAGACTTGCTGGATATCTCTCGAATGCTGCGGGGCAAACTAAGTCTCAATATTGCGCCCGTTGATTTAGCCGCCGTGATTCAAGGGGCGATTGAAACGGTACAGCTTGCCGCTTCTAGTAAGTCCATTCAGATTCAAACGCTTCTGCAACTGCCCAAGAAAACTTTGTTAGGAGATGCGAATCGGCTCCAGCAAGTCGTGTGGAATCTGCTCTCAAATGCCGTCAAATTTACACCCAATCAAGGACAAATTACGATTCGGCTGGAAGATTGGGATCGCCAGATTCAAATCCAGGTTAGCGATAACGGCAAAGGCATCAATCCTGATTTCCTTCCCCATATCTTTGAATACTTCCGGCAAGCCGACAGCAGCACAACTCGTCAGTTTGGCGGATTAGGATTGGGGCTTGCGATCGCTCGTCAAATTGTTGAACTGCATGGCGGAACGATTCAGGCAGAGAGCCCAGGGGAAGGATTAGGAGCAACCTTCACAGTTCGCTTACCCGTTGCCACGGTCACCTCCGAAAGCCCCACGGCTCCAGAACCGCTTGCTCAAACTGCAAATCTAGCAGGGCTGCATATTCTTGTGGTGGATGATGAACCCGATATGCGTAACCTGGCAGAATTCATTCTGTTACAGCAAGGTGCTCAAGTTACCGTTGCCAGTTCTGCGGCAGAAGCATTGTTAGCTGTGTCTCAGTTTGTTCCCCACGTTTTGCTGTGCGACATTGGGATGCCAGAAATGGATGGGTATGCCCTCATGCAGCAGATCCGAGCCCGATCGCCAGAAGCAGGGGGAAAGATACCAGCCATTGCCCTCACTGCTTACGCTGGAGAATACGATCGCCGTCAGGCACTCGCTGCTGGGTTTCAACGCCATATCTCTAAACCCGTAGAGCCAGATGAATTAGTAAAAGCGATCGTTCAAGTGGTTAATCAAAGTTGACAGGCATTTAGGCTCAGAATGGTTTAGGAACGCTTTTGGAACGCTTTCGGAACGCTCGGATCGCTAACTTAGGTTCAGATGCAGGAAGTGAACGGCATCAACCCCTCAGTGAGTTAAGGAGACAGCGATGACATCCCAATTGCTAGACACGACCCCCTTCGACAGTACGAAAGCTGAAGCCTTTGCCGAAAGGATGCTGACGATTCTCAATAGTGGCGCAGTTTCCCTCATGACCTCGATCGGGCATCGCACCGAACTGTTTGACACCCTGGCAGAACTGCCGCCTTCTACCAGCCAGCAAATCGCTGATGCTGCTGGGCTAAACGAACGCTATGTGCGCGAATGGCTCGGTGCAATGGTCACAGGTCGTGTGGTGGAGTATGACCCGATCGCCAAAACCTACACTTTGCCTGCGGAACACGCTGCACTGCTGACCAGGGCTGCCGCCTCGGACAATATCGCGGTCTTTGCCCAATACATTCCGCTGCTGGGTTCAGTCGAAGAACAAATCATTGATTGCTTTTACAAAGGGGGTGGCGTTCCCTACTCTCAATACAAACGCTTTCATGCGGTGATGGCAGAAGATAGCGGTCAAAGCACGGTGTCTGCCTTGTTCGACCATGTGCTGCCGCTCATTCCCGGACTCACCGAAGACTTGCTGCAAGGCATTGACGTTCTGGATGTGGGCTGTGGTAGTGGACGTGCCCTGAATAAGCTGGCAGCAGCCTTTCCCAATAGCCGCTTCACAGGCTACGACTTTTCGGCTGAGGCAGTTGCCAATGCCAACGCGGATGCTCAGATGCGAAAGCTCAGCAACATTCAGTTTCAGGTCAAGGACGCTGCCACGCTCGATGAATGCGATCGCTACGATTTCATTACGACATTTGATGCGATTCACGATCAGGCGAAACCGGATGTGGTGCTGCAAAACATTCACAATGCCCTGCGTCCAGATGGGGTGTATCTAATGCAGGACATCCACGCTACGACAGAAGTGGACGGTAATCTGGATCATCCCATTGCTCCCCTGCTCTACACCATCTCCTGTATGCACTGCATGACAGTTTCCCTCGCCTATGGCGGCATGGGGCTGGGAGCGATGTGGGGCAAAGAAAAAGCACTGGAATTGCTCGCGAATGCAGGATTTAAGCAGGTTGAAATCAAGCAGCTCGCACACGACTTTCAGAACGACTACTACATCGTTCGTAAATAGTATTCGTAAATCATAAATGGAGAAAAAATTGAATGAAAACTGCAACTCGAACGATCTTTCGTTCCGCAACTCGTAATGACTGTTATACGATCGCTCAACTGTTTAGAATTGCATCTGATGGAGTATCGGATTATATATGGAGTACATTAGCAGACGAATATCTAGGTCTAATGCCGATCGAAATTGGAGCGAAGCGTTACGCCAATGAGGAGAGCCTGTTCAGCTACAAAAATTGCGTGCTAGCACAGCAAGCAGGTGAAATCGCGGGTATGATGCTGACCTTTCCTATTGAAGATTCTAAAGAAGCGACATCAGGTCATGCCGCTCCTCAGGAAATTCCCATTGCGTTAACCCCTGAAGTTGTGGAAGCTCCTGGAACTTGGCATGCTGGACATCATGTGCTGTTTACTAATTTGCAGCAAACCAGAATTGTAGAAACACAGATTGAACAGCCGACAAGCATTCTATTCGAGCCGTCAGAGCCGGATGTGTTAGATCCTTATAACCTGGAGGCTCCCGGAACCTGGTACATCTGCGCTCTCGCTCTCTTTCCAGAGTTTCGGGGACAGGGAATTGGCACACAATTTCTCTCGATCGCCCATCAGCAAGCCGCAGCGCGAGGATTCTCAGAGCTAAGCCTACTGTGTTTTGAGCAAAATACCAGAGCACTGAACCTGTATCAGCGCAACGGATTTAAAGTGATCAATTTCAACCCAGTTGTGCCCCATCCTCTCATTCATCACACGGGCGATATTCTTCTCATGACCGCTCCCGTTCAGTTCTAAATCTCTCAAATTAATATGTGCAAAATCTGTGCATTCGCGGCGCGATATCCTCGCGTTCGTCAGGATTCCCTTGTCTTTAATCTCAGTCAGTTCGCGACTGTCATTGCTGCTAAGCCGCCAGCCGAGCAATCTCAGAAACAATCAACCCCATCAATTCAGGAGAAATCGCTATGAAAGAGCAACTTATCAATTATCACGAGCTTGAGTTGATGATTCACAAGAAATCAGACAAGCAAACAAAATCTCGCTTTGCATCAATTCTGAATCGAATCTGGAATGGAATTGTTAGATCGATCGCCGCATCAAATGAACCCATCATTCATTCACGCAAAGATAAATCTGGCAATCCTTACTGGGTGGTTCACGATCCGCTGCTAGGGCACAGAGTATTCTTCAATTCAGAGACAGAAGTACGGGCATGGCTCGATCGCCGCTACTACGAATAGATTCATGATTTGATTCGAATCCGACTCGATCTCACCACTCCACGCTTTGCATTGCAGCAATGAATTCATATTCATTGTCCAGAGTTCTTGCGTCCAAATTTCGCTCAAGCTCAACTACATTCTCAAGAAGACGAATCATGGCACAGGTATTTGAAACCGCTAATAATGACACATTCGCAACTGCAACGAAGTTGGGCAACATTCGCAATGGCCCGTTTGTCCGAGGTTCTCTCCTGAATGGTGACAACTTTGATTTCTTTAAATTTCAGGTTGATGTTCCTGTTAAAGGCGGTATTGCAGTTGTACCTCAAGGCATTGATGCCAACTTGGTTCTGTTCGATAGCAGCGGTCAACAAATCAGGAATTCCCTCAAGCCGGGAACCGCAACAGAAGGAATTTCGTTTGACAATTTGCCGACGGGCGAATACAACTTGCTAGTTAGTAAATCAACGGGCAGTGGCAGCTATACGCTGAGTGCAAGTGGCAATGCAATTACTCGTGCTCAATTGAGTACGACGGTCGATCGATTGACCGCACTTGAACGTTTTGACACTCCAGTGCCGTTCACAAGATTGGGAGAGGCTGACTTCTACTTTAAACTCAATAAGGGATTTGGAGAAGATACCGATCCTAAAAGGAGCAAAGTTTTCAAGGATAATGATGACATCAGCCCTAACTTGACTCTCACTCAAGATTTCAACATCAGTGAGCTAAAACCTGTTGTATTCCTCGATCCGAAAGACTCAGATGGTAGCCTGCGTATTGATGATGATGCAGATATCCATCCTTTTAGAGCTTTCAATCAGGCACCCTTAGAGTTTGATGTCCTTAGAAACGAAGTTGTTGTCGTTAATGGTGTTAATGTGCGAGCGCGTGAGAATGAAGTCATTACGTTAGAAGGAGATGGTGGTCGTGACTTTCTGGATATATCTACCAACAAAGCCAGAATCTCCTTCCGCGTCAACTACGACACCTTCACCTCCTCAACATCCAGCTTCAGCAACAGCACACCTCTGGTTGTTGGCACCAACGCCAGCCAAGACCTGACCGGAAAAAATCAGGGCGGCATCCTCTGCGGCGAAGGGGGTAATGACAAACTCTCTGGCATGGGCGGCAACGATGCCCTCTGCGGCGGCACAGGCAACGACATTCACATCGGCGGCACAGGTAACGACATCAGCTTTGGCGGTGCAGGCAACGACACGCACATGGGCGGTTCTGGCAAAGATACCTTCGTGCTGGCACTGAATAACGGCGTGGATATCGTCAAAGACTTCCAGAAGGGCGAAGACAAAGTGGGACTGTCGATGGAGTTAAACCCAGAGATCCTCGACATTGTGCAGCGGGGCAGAAACACCGTGATTGGCGTGGGCGGTGAACGACTTGCGACTCTCTTGAATGTGAAAGCCAATCAAATTAATGCTGCTGATTTTGCCACCGTGGACTTCTCCCACTTCAAGGGAATGGAAGTACCCACGTTAGTGTCCTAAAAAAATGGCTTCATCTGCTTACCTTGTGTGTGTTGATGCCTTCCCATTCAGTTGAGAATCCACAATGGCACTATTTATTCTGTTTGCTTTGTTGCTTGGGTTAGTCGGCAGCATTGTGATAGGTACATTGAGCGTATCGCTGTTAATAACTAGGCTGCAAGAACATAGCGGATCTCGACGATTAGTTCGCGCTGCCCTTTGTGGAATGAGTGCGATCGCCACCCTCCTGCTCACTCTGTTGTGGAGTCAGTCGCAGTTCCAAACAATTACCCCTCCAGATGGTGGAGCACCTACCCCGGATGATGCCCTTGCCTTATTAAAAGCTTGGCTTGGCTTTGGTCTTGCACCGGGTTTGGGTCTGCTCTCAGCAGGGTTAACTAGCCTTTGCTGGAGAAGAAGTTGAAGTTTTCCACGTTCTAGAAATTTGATTCATTTGAAGTGTAGTTATGAATTATTCCGCCTCATTCCCACCTCAAGAACTTGGTCAACTCCTCGGAGAATTTAACTGGCACAAACCAAAAGCCAAACAGCTATTTGTGACTTGGGGTTTGATGATTATTCCCTCACTGATTAGTTGCTTGTTCTTGGTCGGTATTCCTGCAACAATCTTCTCGATCTACTTTGCTCATCGATCGTGGCAACGATGGCGATCAGCTCAAAGTGTTGTCCTCCTTTATCAACATGGTTTAGTCGATCGGCGTAAATCTGATCCTATAATTTTGCCCTACGCCGACGTTGATACCCTACTCATTGCCGTAACCCGTCTGGCAAAAATAACGAGCTATACCCATACCATTCAAACCCGAGACAATCGCAAGATTCAATTTGATGAGCATCTAGCACAGATTAAAGAACTGGGATACATCTTGCAGGAGCAGGTCGTGCAGCATCAATTACCGAATGCGATCGACACCTATCATCGAGGACTGCTTGTTTTCTTCAAGCCGCTTGCAGTCACAGATAGTGGTCTTGTCATGGGTATGCAACATCTCTCTTGGCAAGAGTTTGATGGTGCGGCAGTAATTCAAACTCGAACTCGTACGACCATTCACACCTTCGTTGAGATTAAGCAAAAAGGTCAGAAGAAGCCCTGGGCACTGCTTGATCAAAAGACATTTCCAAACCTGCCCCTTTTTTTCGTGCTACTTGATTACATTCAGGGTTCAGCAGAGCGTGACGATATTCAGGTCAGTTAGGTAGACATCGCGATTCAAGTTGAACTTACCTCAATTCATGGCATAGAAACACCTGACAAAGTAATGCAAGTTTCTGTCCCAATAAACAACAGTTCACAATTCAATTGCAAGAGATAGTTTTATGGCACGCGACAATGATAATTCACTTGGTAATGCAAGAGATTTAGGCGTTTTTCCACTCAGCGGTCGAATTGTTAGCGATACGGTCAGCTCAACCGATGACTTGTCAGACTTCTATCGCATTAATGTTTCTAAACCCATTCGATTAGGTGCGACCTTAATTCCGAAGAACTCAGACGTCGATTTGTTTCTGAGAAGCGCAGATGGACAGGCGATTTCATCCTCACGAAATAGAGGTACTGCCGTTGATTCACTTAATGCTGAAACCATTGCCCCTGGCGTTTATTTTCTGGAAGTGCAAAAGCCAGATAGCGGTAGCACCGCTTACGATCTAAGCTTGAACGGGCTTGCAGTGAGCGAAGCCAATTTATCAGTCAATGTGAAGACGATCAGAGCTTTAGAACGATTTGACCCCAGGACAATCTTTGGTAATTTCCAGCAGGCTGACTTTCAAATTTTCACAAATATCCAAGGTGAATCTCGCAAGAGCAAGGTCTTTGGCAACAACGATCAAATTAGTCCCAATTTCATTGTTTCCAAAAGTGTTGATCTAAACCAGCGATTTGTTCCCGTTAACCTCGCCGTAACAGATCACGATCCTGCTCCCAGCAGGTTTGATGATTTCGCCGATTTTAATCCTAGCAATACTCAAATCGGTTCATCGTTTGAGTTCGACGCAGCGACTGGAAGACTGCGATCGCAATTTGGCAACAATTCTGGCGGCTTTGGCGTACCGAGATTAGAAGGAGAAGTCATTACTCTGGAAGGCGATGGGAAAGGTGCACCAGTAGGGCAGGGAGGAACAAAGCGGGCAGTCGTATCGTTTCAAGTGACCTATGATGCCTTTACCAATTCATTCGCTACATTTAGCAACAGCACCCCTATCATTCGCGGTACCAACGCCAGCCAAGACCTGACCGGAAAAAATCAGGGCGGCATTCTTTGCGGCGAAGGCGGCAACGACACCCTTTCCGGTATGGGCGGCAACGATGCCCTCTGCGGCGGCACAGGCAACGACACTCAGATCGGCGGCACAGGCAACGACATGAGTTTTGGCGGTGCGGGCAACGACACGCACATGGGTGGTTCTGGCAAAGATACCTTCGTGTTGGCACTCAACAATGGGGTCGATGTAGTCAAGGATTTCCAGAAGGGCAAAGACAAATTGGGATTGGCGATCGAGCTAAATCCTGAAATTCTCGACATCGTGCAGCAAGGCAAAAACGTTGTCGTCGGGGTAGGGGATCAGCGGCTTGCCGTTCTCTCCAACGTTAAAGCCAATCAGATTACGGCTGCCGATTTTGTCACCGTTGATTTCACTCACTTTAAGGGAATGGAAGTACCCACGTTAGTCGCGTAGCCGTTGCAGGCGAATTAACACGAAGCAGTTTTCAATAGGCTTTTCAATATCATCCAGTTCGGTCGCGATTCATACTTTCTGAGTCTAAACGGGTGTCTTGTCGTATAGCACCGTTGCAAAGAAACGCCGATCGGAACGTCACCTTTATCTTTATTTACATCATTCACAATTTCAGGAGAAATTCAATCATGGCGAACGCAATCATTAACGCATTGCTTAATCCCACAACCCTTGTTCAGGAGAAAGAGCAGACCAACGTCTCTGGGACTCGGAATAGTTTTCTAAGCACTGCTGAAGCGGTGTTTGGCAATATGCCCAATGGCAGCATTGGCGCAGTCGGCAACGTCAGGGGATTGGGGAATATTGGCTCAAACGATGGAATCGATAACTTCTCATTTGCCGTTGATCGCCCCACTCGACTGGATGCCAAACTCACGTCAAACAACGAGAAGAATATTGCCTTTAACCTGATCAAAGACTTTGATAATGACGGCAAAAAGGGCTTTAGCACAGGCTTTGAAGATTTGCTAAATGCTTCCTTCATGCCGGGAGCCGATGAAATTCAGTTCGATCGCCTGGAACCAGGAACTTATTTTCTGGAAGTCATCAAGAGTACTGACCCCACGACTTCGGTCGACTATACGCTAACACCCAAAGCGTCTCCGATCGCGAATTCCAGACTCAACGTTGAGATCGATCGTATCATTCCGCTCAACAGTCTTGGCAACGTGATTTTGAAGGCGAACATTGAGGGATTCACTCAGCAAACGCAGCCTTTCGGATCGGGCGGCAATCAAGGCATCATTCTCAGTCGACCTGTTGACCCAAATAAGCGAGAAATCAACGTTAAACTGAATGCCTTTAAAGTGGATGCGAACGGCAGGCAATCCCCGCTCGATCTCAATGCCAAATTGGGCAAGACGGAACTGGAGTTCAACTACGACACGCTGACTCGTCAGGTGAAAGGCGAAACAGGCTTCGGCTTCTTTGGCAAAGAGAACGCCACAATACGGCAAACGGTGCGGGGAGACGGTGAAGGAACATCTAGTGGCATCAAAGTCAGCTATGACACGTTCACGGTTCCCGATGTAATTGTGGGCAATCAGCCTGCTGTGCTGCAAGCCAACAATATTCCCGTGATTCGAGGCAGCAACGGCAAAAACCCGATGCAGGGCAGTAACAATAACGGCATTCTGCTGGCACTGGGCGGAGACGATCGCGTGAACAGCCGTGGCGGAGATGACATTGTGGATGGCGGGAGCGGCAAAGATGCGCTGACTGGCGGCAGTGGCAATGACATTCTGATTGGCGGCACCGGAAACGATCGCATCTTCGGCAATGCAGGTGATGACCTGCTCGATGGTGGCAAAGGATTAGATGTGCTGAATGGCGGTGCAGGCAGTGACACCTTTGTTCTCGCTCGCGGCAACGGCACCGATATCATTCAAGACTTCCGCGATGGGCAGGACTTTATCGGGCTAAAAGCAGATTTGAGCCTTGCCGATTTGCGGTTTGTCCAACGCGGCAGCAGCACGGTCATTCAAGCAGGTCAAGAGCAGCTTGCCGTTGTGCAGGGCGTTCGTCCCGCTGCGCTAGACCTGACCGATTTCAAATCCATTGCAACGATGCCCGTTCTGGAAACGATCGTCCCTGTTGTGGCGTAGCGGATTATCCAACTCAGAATTCATCCATCGTGAGTTCTGAGTCACTCCCTACCCCTGCATAGTCAAAACAGAGCAAGACGATCGACTTCGGAACGCTTTAGGAACGCTTCGGGAACGCTTCTTTCGCTAACTTGATTTCAGATGCAATAAGAGAACTGCATCGCTCCTGACTAGTGATTCAAAGAGGACGTTTATTCTGAAACAGAATTGCAGGTATCGCTCGATCGCGCCTCGTGCTGTGTTGAAGACAATCGCTGCTACTACCAGTAACGCAGTTCATCAATGCAGCACAAAGCAACAACAACTTGCTGTCCTCTCGAATCTGAAAACCAATCAGATTACCGCTGTCAATTTCACTTGCTTCACGAGAATAGAAATACCAACATTGCTGGAATAGAATTCCGTGTTTTCGTCTTCCAATGTACTAGCTGAGCCATTGACAACCCATGATTAATGTTCCTCGAGAAGGTATTTCCCATGGCACGTGACGACAACAACTCTACGAGTACTGCTAAGGATTTAGGGCAATTTTCTAGCTCCAACAGATCCTTCTTTCAAGAAGATAACATTGGTCAAGACGATAGGTTGGACTTCTACCGTTTTACCATCAATACTCCATCTCGATTTTCTGCGGTTGTATTTTCTTCCAACGTCAATCTGCTGACATTGCAGGACGCTAACAACCGGACGTTAGATGTCTCTATCCTGAGCACATCATCTGATGTGGGAGTGGTTAGCTCTCAAAACTTGCAGCCTGGAACTTACTTTCTAGAACTTAGCTCCCTTAGTAACACATTCGACGGCTATAAGCTAAGTGCCAGTGCTTTAAGCATTAATCGGGCAGAAACGAGCATCACTCTAGAGCGAATTACAACGTCAGAGCAATTTGATATCAAAATTCCCTTTTCCTCATCTCATCGGGCAGATTTCAAGACGACTATTAACATCGATGGGCAAAGTCGATCGAGTGGTGTATTTGACAAGGATAGCAACGATGTCAAGCCGAACTTTACCTTCACTCAACCTGTCAATATCTCTGCAAAAGAGATTCCCTTCGAGATTAAAGCGATCGATGCTGACCCCGATCGAGATGATCCGGTGGATTTGGTTCCCTTTTTCTCAGAGCTTCCCCAGTTTTTTGGAAAGTATACTCCTGGTACTGACACGCTTTCTACAGGTGGTCGTATCAGTGGCTTCATCAGTGGATTTCCCACTCGTGCAGGACTCAGCCAATCTGTAGAAGGGGATGGATTTGCTCGGCTGAGAGATGTGTTTGGCGCTCCAAGTGAGAGAGCTAAACAAGCTAAAGTGACATTCCGAGTTGATTACAACACCTTCACTGCATCATCGACAGCACTACAAAGTGCCCCAATGATTGTAGGCAACGGCACAAATATCACCGGACGCGATGTTGGTGGCATTTTGGTGGGCAACGATCGCCTCAACAATCTGTTTGCGAAAGGCGGCAACGATGCCGTTTATGGCGGCAAAGGTAACGATCTGCTTGATGGCGGTACAGGCAACGACATCACCTATGGCGGCGATGGCAAAGACGTCCATATTGGCGGTGCAGGGCACGATGTCTTTGTAGTGGATTTGAATTCTAAGAGCGTAGATCTGTTCAAAGATTTTCAGATTAATGGCGATCGCATTGGACTTCCGTTTGCGCTACAGCCCGACATGATTGACGTGATTGCACATCAATTGGGTGCTGCCCTTAAAATGGGTGGCAATACGCTAGCCGTGCTGCAAGGCGTTCGACCGAATCAACTCACTAACCAGCATTTTGCTCAAGTTGATTTTGCCGCCGTTAAGGGCGTAGAAGTACCCCACGTCATTGTCTAATTTGTAGTCTTGCATTTCACAATCGATTCGGCTTTGGCGCTCGCGATTGTCAACAGGAATTTTTGTTGAAATTTGCTCACATCTTGTTAATCCTTTAACTTCAATGAGAGACATTCAATTATGGCGAACGAAATTATTGAAAGCATACGCACCCCAACCGATATCGTCATATTCAAAGAAACTGAGCCAAATGACTCGTTGGGGCAAGCGAATTCGCTGGGCAACCTACTGAACTTCAGAAGCACAATTGAGGGCAATGTCCGGATCATTACCACGCCCTTTAGCTCAACTCAACCTTCCACGATCATCCGAGATCCGATCGATGTTTTCTCTTTTAGCGTCGATCGCCCCTCAAAACTCGATGTCTCACTGAGAACCGACAAGGCTGAAGATGTCGCAATGCAGCTCATTCGAGATTTGAATGGAGATGGCACAGTGGGTTTGAATGAACTCCTGTCATCTTCTTTCCAACCCGGTGCAGATGAAATTAAGTTCGATCGCCTTGATTCGGGAACCTATTTCTTAGAGGTCAACAAAAGGGAAAGTTTTTCCTCCGTGGATTACAGTTTGATTCCCAGAGCGGGTCAAGTTGTGGCTGCAAACCTGACGATCGGTATCGATCGACTCATTCCGCTCACTTCGAAATCGAACGTTACTGTCAAAGCAGATATCAACGGACAGCAGCAAGTCACTTCTCCTCCATTTTCGCCAGCACCCGGACAAAACATCAACTTATCAGCATCGGTTGATCCAGGTCAACGCGAACTCAGCGTCACACTGAGGGCTTTTAAGCCAGGGGCGAAAGGTGCTCAAATTCCGCTTGATCTGGACGCGAGAACAGGCAAAACGGCACTAGAGTTCACCTATGACACGCTGACTCGGCAAGTGAAGCCCAAAGACGGTAACGGTTTCTTTGGCAGCGAAGATCAAATTATCCGACAAACAGTGCGGGGTGATGGAGAAGGCACAATCAGCGGCATTCGCGTTAGCTATGACACGGTCAAGCAAGCCGATCCTAATCCAGGATTAATACCTGTTGAGCAGTTGCGGCGTGTACCGATCGTGCGCGGTAGCAGCAAAGCAAATCCGATGCGGGGAGGTTCCCAAAGCGGGATTCTATTAGCACTGGGCGGAGATGATCGCGCGAATGGCGGCGATGGCGATGACATTATTGACGGTGGAACGGGCAAAGACACGCTGATTGGCAATACCGGTGATGACATTTTGATTGGTGGTAACCAAAACGATCGCATCTTTGGCAATGCAGGTGATGACATTCTGGAAGGCGGTAGAGGCGGAGATCAGCTCACGGGTAGTGCAGGTGCTGACACCTTTGTTCTGGCTCGCAGCAAGGGAACTGACATCGTCACTGATTTTCAAAATAGTCAAGATTTCATTGGGCTAATTGGATTGTCTTTTGCTGATTTGAAGTTTGTTCAGCAGGGCAGCAGCACGATCGTTCAGGCAGGCAAAGAACAACTTGCTCAACTATCAGGCGTTCGTGCCACACAGCTCGATCCAACCGACTTCCGCTCGATCACGACGCTAGGCGTTTCAAGCGCGATCGTCCCAGTGCTGGCATAGGAATCAGCCGCCTGGCTGGATTTGTACAAAAACCTGTACAAAAACGAAATCCAGATTTTATGCCATCTGCATTCCATCTAAAGGTTAAGCGATCGCGACTACACCATTCTTTTGAATTTTTGAGGGGTAAACATCATGAATCGACTGTTCAAATCCTACCGAACTGTATTTGTTGGCTCGCTTCTGACGACGCTACTTCTGAGTTACCCGATCGGTTGGGCTGAAACGGCAATTGCTCATACCGAAAGCCATTACCCTGAGCAAACGACCATTAATTCTGTCACGACTCCGCTATTCGATAACCTGGGCAACTACAGCCATTCGATTTCAACTCGCAATCCGCAGGCACAGCGTTACTTCGATCAGGGATTGATTCTATCCTACGGTTTCAACCATGCCGAAGCGCTGCGATCGTTTCAGCAAGCCGCCCAACTTGATTCCAACTGCGCGATCTGTTACTGGGGCATGGGGTATGTGCTAGGTCCAAATATTAACGCAGCAATGGAAGCGGGAGCCGTTCCCACTGCCTGGGAAGCGATTCAAAAGGCGATTGCCCTTAGCCCGTCTGCCAGCCCTAAAGAACGCGCCTACATTGCGGCACTGGCAACCCGCTACACGCCTGAGCCTGTTAAAGACCGAACTGCTCTCAACCTCGCTTATGCGAACGCGATGCGGCAAGTGGTACAACAATATCCTGATGATCTTGATGCTGCCACCCTGTTTGCCGAAGCACTGATGGACACCACGCCCTGGGACTATTGGGCAGAAGATGGCACGCCCAAACCCGAAGGCGCAGAAATCATTGCAACGCTGGAATCTGTCCTGCAACGCAACCCAAATCATCCGGGCGCACTGCACCTCTATATCCATGCGGTGGAAGCCGAACGTCCAGAACTGGCAGCACAAGCCGCCGATCGCCTCCGTGACCTCAACATCAACACCGGGCACCTGATTCACATGCCGGGTCACATCTATATTCGGGTGGGACGCTACCATGATGCCGTCATTGCCAATCAGCAAGCCGCCGCCGCCGATGCCTTCTATGCTCAACAGCACAACCCAGAAGGAACGTATCCCACGGTCTATATGCCCCACAATCATCACTTTCTCTGGTTTGCAGCGGTGATGTCGGGACAGCGGGAAGTGGCAATGCAGGCTGCCCAACAAACGGCAAATTTAGTGGATCAATCCCTGATTCAACAAGCAGGCAATGGTCCCTTGCAGCATTTCACCCTGATTCCGCTTTATACTCAGGTCAAGTTTGGGCAATGGAATGAGATTCTGGCGCAACCTGCTCCAGGGCAGGATTTGATCTATCCCACAGGCGTTTGGCATTTTGCTCGCGGCATAGCATACACGGCAAAAGGTCAGCTTCAGCAAGCAGATCGGGAACTCCAGGCACTCCAAGCGATCGCCACCAATCCTGATCTGGAGTCTGTCACCGTCGATGGTCTCAACAACGCAGATTATCTGCTAAAAATTGCGATCGAAGTGCTATCCGGTGAACTGGCAGCTCAACAGGGAAACTATCAGGAAGCGATCGCCCATCTTCGTCAAGGCGTTGAGTTGGAGGATAGCCTCACATACACTGAACCTGCTTCCTGGTATGCTCCGGTACGTCAGACTTTAGGCTCGGTGCTGCTCCAAGCCAACCGCCCCACAGAAGCCGAGCAAGTTTACCGAGCGGATTTAGCAATCTATCCCGAAAACGGTTGGTCGCTCTATGGGCTAGCGCAAAGTTTACGAGCGCAAGGCAAAGAGCAAGAAGCACAGCAGGTACAAGCCCGATTTGAGCAGGCTTGGCAATATGCCGATACCTCGATCGCTACTTTGCAGTAGTCGTCATGCAAAGTGTTTTCCTGGTTTGCAATCTGTTTCAGAAACCTAATTCACTGGAAATCAATTCATGCAGTACCTGTCTTCACCCACGCTCACGACAGTCTCCTACGACAAATCCGGCAGTGGTCCACCCCTAATTCTCGTACACGGCAGCTTCAGCGATCACAATACTAACTGGGAGTTTGTAAAACCCCAATTCGAGAAGCAGTTTACCGTTTATGCGATCGCTCGTCGTGGACGGGGTGAAACAGACGCAACCGAAGGTCACAGTCTTATTGATGAAAGTTTGGATGTCGTGACCCTGATTCAGGCGATTGATGAACCCGTTTTCCTTCTGGGTCATTCCTATGGTGCTCAAGTTGCCCTTGCCGCAGCGAACAAAGTTCCCAACCACGTGCTGAAACTGGTGCTTTACGAGGCTCCCTATCCGCAGTCCATTCGTAAGGAAGCTCTAATGCAGCTGGAGGCACTGGCGCAGGCAGACCACTGGGAGGATTTTGCAATCACCTTCTTCCGCGATGTTCTGTTTGTCCCGATTGAGGAGCTAGACGAACTGCGAGCCACCGAACTTTGGTCGCCAATTATTGCCGATGCGAAGGCAACGCTGGGCGATCTTCGGACACTGGTCAGGTACAATTTCAAAGCCGATCGCTTTCGGGATCTTCCAATCCCGGTGCTGCTCCAGATTGGCAGCGAAAGCCCTCGTGACCTTTATGTGACTAATGCGATCGCCGCCGTCCTTCCTGATGCTCGCATTGAAGAGTTACCGGGTCAGGCACACGAAGGAATGACCACAGCACCCGAATTGTACACCGAGGCAGTATTTCGCTTCTTGCTTGAAAAATAGATTGAAGTTCTAGTGACCGTTGTCGCCACCATTGCCCTGACTTAATCTAGCCTGATCCTCTACTGCACTAGCTTTCTGAATGGTGCGCCAAACTTTAGAGGCAGTACTGCTGCAAGCGAACCGTCCTGCCCAGGCAGAGCAAGCCTATCTGGAGAATGTGGCTGAATATCCTGAAAACGGCTGGTCGCTTTATGGGCTAGTGCAGAGCCTACGGGCAGAGGGCAAAACACAAGAAGCGCAACAGGTGCAAACTCAATTTGAGCAAGCTTGGCGCGATGCAGACGCTTCGATTACCACCTCACGGTAGTAAAGCATCTGTCGGTTTTGGTTAGCAGTGCGGATCAGAACCGACAGAAATAGTAACTCGCAAAACATAGTAACTCGATTGACCTATAGGAGACGATCACCATGAAGATCCAATTTACCAAGCATGGAGGTAAGCAGGACTGGATGGAGTGCATTCGCGACAATGGAACTTCTACCCGATGTCCAATGCCAAAACAGGGCATTCTGCCTCACGATTTTGTTCATTACGTGGTTGAAGATACGCTCAAACTCAAACGGGGATTCTATGGCATTTTATCCATAGGCGTTGGGTTTCCGAACTCGGCTCCTCCCTGGGATGCTGCCGACTTTCAATTAAACGATCTCAGCGAAGCACTGCAAGCCGAATCGTTCGTAGAATGCTTCCAAGCCGAGATGTGGAATGGCTTCGAATCCAGCGAAAACTTTTGGGAGATTTTACAAATCGCCTGTAGCCAGCGCAGCGTTCCTACTCCAGATCACATCACAAGCAATAATCTGCAACAAGTACGCTCTCGGCTGCGAGCTTATACCGAACAATGGAATGCACTGCCAATCGGTGAAACATTAACAGTTGTGTTTAATTCATGAGCGATCGAAGCAAAAGCGCATGAACTATCATTGGAGTGAGTGTTTGTTGAAGCAAGCATTACTGCGATTTAGCAGCATCCTACTGAGCATTGTCTATCTACCGGCAGCAATCCGCCATATTATTCTTAGAACAAAACTAAGAAACTATTTGTTAATCAAAGGATTCACGAAAGGTTTGATGGCAAGCAGGGCAGCGATCGCATTGATGCTTAATTATTTTGGTGAAATACTCAAAAGAAGCCTTTTAACTTGCAACATACTTTTGCAACAGGTGTTGATATCGCTTAGCTTCCTCAAACACTTGCTCATCTGTAATCGTTTCGGCAATTCCTAATTCTTTGGGCAAGAATCCATGAATAGCAACGGGAGTTTTGTAGCTCATGCCGCAATAATTAGCGGTTTGTTGAATCGGTCGCAAAAATTCACTGATCGTGAAGTTGACCGCACCCCCAGCAATATACATCGCTGATGTTCCCCCGGTTGTTACAACTGGCATTAATTCTTTGCCTTGGAGCGCAGTTCCATTTGCTCCAAACGCAAACCCATAGGTCAACACGTCATCTATCCATTTTTTGAGCAGAGGTGGCACTGAATACCATTGCAACGGGTACTGAAACACAACCAAATCGTGATGTCGCAATAATTCTTGTTCAACTTGGACATCAATCTGCCAATTTGGGTATCGCTCATAAAGATTGTGAATTTTGACAGAAGGCAGCATTTGAACGGCTTCTATCAATGCCTTATTGCCTCTAGATTCTGCAAAATTTGGATGCGCCAAAACGACCAACACTTTTTTCATGACTTGCATTGCCTTTGCTCTACAAATCCAAGATATTGGCAACCCTGTTATATTGTCTAATAAATAATTAGGATGAGGGTCATCACTGACGTGAATTATAACCAGTTTGATCTCAACCTGCTAAATGTCTTTGATGCCGTGATGACAGAACTCAATGTGACACGGGCAGCAGCCCGATTGAATATGACCCAGCCTGCGGTTAGCAATGCGCTTAAACGCTTACGTCACTTGCTGAATGATGAGTTGTTTAGCAAAGTTCCTACTGGAGTTAGCCCAACTCCAAAAGCCCTCGAAATTTGGCAACCTCTTGGTGAGGCACTCAACCAAATTCGCCAAACGCTTGAGCCGATCGATTTTGACCCCGCCACAGAGATGGCTACCTTTACGATCGCCTTGAACGATTTTAGTACAGCTTTAATCTTGCCTCGGTTAATTGCAGTTCTCGAAGCGGTTGCCCCCAATATTAATCTGCGAACAATCCCTAACACTCACATCAACGCTTCAATGTTATTAGAACAAGCAGAAATTGATATTGCAATCGGGGTACTTCCAAGCCTACCTCCACGCTTGCGATCGCAAACCTTATTAACCTCTTCCTGGGTCTGCGCAATGCGGCGTGATCATCCGCTTGCAAGAAAAAAGCTGACACTCGATCGCTATGCTCAAGCAAAACATTTACTAGTGACGCTAACTGGAGAAGCCACCGGAATAATCGACCCATTGCTGCAAGAGCGAGGGCTAAATCGGCGCATCGGACTTACCGTAAATCAGTTTTCTGTTGCACCTCAAATTCTGGTGAATTCTGATCTCATTGCAGTTTTGCCAACACGGGTTATTCAATTAAGCGCAATTGCCGCTCAGCTTCATTTGACAGCCGTTCCCATCGAGATCAGCCCCACATCTATAAAGATGATGTGGCATGAACGAAGCCAAGGAAATACATCACAGGTGTGGTTCAGAACACAACTAGCTGAGGTCTGCTCACACCTTTAGTCCTTTCACCAATGACGAAACTCTGAATCTAGACTGTTTTCCAAATCATCTTAGTAATTGCTAAGCCAGCATAACGACCCCGTTCATCCACCGTCAAAACTTTTGAGTCTCGCCGATCGTCTTGTAGCGCAACCACCATCGTAGAACTTGAAACACGATATCGATAAGCACTTCGATAAAGTTGAAGGGGATGCCGCGCTTTGCAGCGAAACAGCCCATACCCTAGATTTGTCGCACGCTTCAGGCGAGTGATGGGAGCCGAGCCGCCATGAGGGCAATGCATAAGACGTGAGCTAGGCAAAGGATTGAGGATAGTAGCCAGTCTATCAAGGCAGGACTTCTGTTCTCAAGGGGTGTACCCAGTTCTGACAATTTCGTTCGCTCCTACCCCTACAAACCAACACTGGAGCTAAGAACGGTTTTGGAACGCTTTGAGAACGGTTCTGGAACGCTGCGATCGCTAACTTAAGTTCAGTTGGTCAGTAGCTGGGCGAAATTCAACAACGGATGAATTTGGGGGTGGAGGAAGCTGTGTCCCTACCTTAAGGCATCGCCCCAGACCCCAGCTCCATCTAGGCAAAATGTGTCACCTGAGCATCTCAAAACTTTAGCTTGATTACGTCTAATCATGGTCACAAAACTGATAAAGAAATACGGGCGAAACAATAAACGGTGGCTCATTCACTGGTGCCGCATACCGCCCATGATGAAGTCAGGTCTTATGCTACTGGCGATCGCATCCCTCATCTCGCTAGTCATTGTCGGAACTGATCATGCCCCGCATTTTTTTCAGGGTTGGCAAAATTCAAGCAACAAAGGTACTGTACCTCGTGCTGCTGAAATTGCTCGTTCAACAAAAGTTCAACCTGTTGCACCATCTATCGTTGGCTATCATTCAACTACGCTCACCATTCACGATCGTCAGGGAAACCCAATCCGCTCGTTAACGGATGGTAATCTCATTTCACTTACGGTAGAAATCCCGCAGAAGGCCAATCAGGCAACTCCAGTCACCTTTGAACTGGATTCTCCTGGAAAACGAGTTGCAGGCTGTACGATTTTGCAGGGAAGCAAAAGCTGTAAAACAGAGCCATTCACGGCATTGGGATGGTACTGGTCGCGTGGAAATCCTACACCTAATCGCCATCTCTACGCCAAATCCGATGTGTTCCCGCAAACAGGAATGACAGCAGTGCAGGTGGCCCCTCGCCCTGTTGTGTTGGTGCATGGCTTCTTATCCAGTGCCAGTAATGCCTGGAGTGCTTATACGGGTGCTAACGGAAGGCTAAGTTCGATTGGGCTTTCGGGTTATGCGGTAGGGGATGGTCAAGCAGAGGGAGTCTTGTCCATTGGTGATTTGAAGTCACCAACCAAACGGACGAACACGATCGCTGAAAATGCCCAAGTTCTGAAACAGTATATTGCTGGCATTAAACAAAAAACAGGGTCCGAGCAAGTAGATCTCATTGCTCATAGCATGGGTGGCTTGATCTCACGCTATTACATCGATCGCCTGATGGAAGAACGCGACGTAGCTCAATTGATTATGGTTGCATCTCCTCACGGGGGCTCAAACTGTGCGAATTTACCAGCCGCACTCGGCTTTTATCTGCCTGCAACGCTGGAGCTACGTCCCACTTATATAAACCATATCTTTAACCCGCAAATTACCCATCGACGTGGTGTTCCTTTCTACCTATTTGCAGGAAATCCGATTATTGAGGCGTTCAAAGCACCCTGCACCAACGTCCCCAGCGATCTGGTCGTTGACCTCAGCAGTGTGGCAACGATCGGTCAACCCCTGGTCGAGCTGCCCTATCTCCATATCGCGATGAATCGGTCACAAGAGGTTTTTAGAACCTTTGTTGAACCACTGCTTAAACATGAAGTGGATGAGTTTCCAGTTGAACCCGATCCACCCGCGACAAACGATAGTACTAAATTGGCTCAATTCACAAAGATCTTTACTGGACACGTTGCCGCAGGTGATCGCAAGCGCGTTACGATTCATCTCGATCAAGTCACAATCGCCAGCTTTTCACTCTTTGATCCCACGCGATCGCTTCAGGTTATTGTGCGGGGCGCAAGCGGCAAGGTGATTCCCTTGAGTGCAGACAAACATGGGTACATCACTGTTAATGATCCAACGAGCCTGATTTATTTAGGATACGGATTTAAGAACCCCAAGCCAGGACCCTGGAATGTAACGTTAGTAACCACCGCTAAAACACCAGCAACTGGCGCAGATTACGCGATCGCCGCAAAAGTGGTGGGTGATGCTGCTTTACAAGCTCAAGTGAGCCATCTTTCCCCCAAAATTAACGAACCTATCACGCTTTCAGCCAGCTTGGCTCTCGTCAATCAACCACTCAAAACGGCTGAGATCGAAGCAACCATTCGCCAGCCAGACGGCCACTCAGAAACCTTGAAGTTAACAGGAAACACAGAGAAGCAAGTAACCTGGAGACCTTTTAAGCCAGGCACCTATGGCATTGATGTTGCAGCACGCGACTTCACCCTGGACGGCAAACTCATTGAACGAACTACATTTCTGGCGGTTGAAGTTCAGCCCTCTTTTAGTAAAGGCTGGTGGAGCCTTATCAGCCTCATTGCAGCGTTTGGAATTGGAATACGGCTGCTCATAGTTCAGGGCAGAAGAAAGAAACGGAGGGAAATGAGAAATCAGTAATGGTGCAGAGATGAACTCCACACCTCCTTGTTCACAACCTATTTGTGAACGCCTTGATGACTAATGATTAATTGCTTAACTGATCAACAGGAGACACTATGCAACAAACAAGCTCAGATCAATCCTCTCTGTTTCCCCGTGTCCATTGGGCGATCGCTATAGGTGTCAGTTCAGCAATCATAATGGCTGCTGGAACCATGTACTATACGCAATCTCAATCCACCTCCACATCACCCTCTCTCGTGGAGACAGCTACACAACCTACAAAAGTCAATGCATTGGGACGACTAGAACCGCAAGGAGAAGTCATTCAAGTCTCTGAGCCGTCCGGGCAGGGTGGTGCTTATCGAATTGATGAACTATGGGCTAAAGTGGGTGATCGCGTTAATGCAGGTCAGATTATTGCTATTTTAGATTCTCGCGATCGCTTGCAAAGTGAGTTAGGTGAGGCTCAGGAGCAGGTCAAGGTGGCTCAGGCAAGGTTAAACCAAGTCAAAGCAGGCGCACAGCAAGGAGAGATTGCAGCCCAACAAGCCACCATTGCTCGATTAGAAGCACAGCTTAATGGAGAAATGGAGACTCAACGCGCCACGATCGCCCGCTTTGAGGCAGAGCTGCAAAATGCAGATGTGGAATATCAACGTCATCGAGACCTGCATCAAAATGGAGCGATTTCTGCATCTGTGCTAGACAGCAAATCACTCGTGCTAAAAACAGCTCAACAACGGGTTAATGAAGCACGAGCCGCACTCGATCGCACGATTCAAACCCTACAACAACAGATTCAGGAATCAAAAGCCACATTGGGTCAGATTGCTGAAGTTCGTCCAACTGATATTGCTGCTGCCCAAGCTGAAGTGAATCGAGCGATCGCAGCTACAGCAAGGGCACAAGCACAATTAAATCATGCATTTATTCGTGCTCCTAAAGCAGGTCGTATTCTTCGAATTCACACTCATATCGGAGAAGCAGTCAGCCCAGAAGGCATTGTGGAATTAGGGAACACCGAGCAAATGTATGCGGTTGCTGAAGTGTATGAAGGAGATATTGGCAAAGTTCGGGTTGGTCAAGCTGCAATCGTTACAGCCGATTCAATCAAAGAACCGCTGCATGGAACCGTTGAGCAGCTCGGTTGGACGATCGCCAAACAGGATGTTCTCAATAGCGATCCAACCGCCACAACCGATGCCAGAATCGTTGAGGTCAAAATTCGATTGGACAAAGCATCCAGTGGACGTGTAGCACAATTGACCAATTTACAAGTTGCTGTGGAGATTAGGCAATGAAAAAGCGATCGATTCCCCTCGCCTGGCTTCAGCTAATCCGTCAGAAAGGACGATTTTTTGTTGCCTTATCTGGAATTGCGTTTGCCGACATTCTCATGTTGATGCAGCTTGGATTTGAGTCTGCCCTGTATGACAGTAATACTCGCTTACACCAAAATCTCAATGCAGATGTTGTTCTGATCAGTCCCCAGGCTCGCAATTTAGCAAACATGGCAACCTTCTCCCGTCGTCGTTTGTTTCAAGCTGCCAGCTTGCCGGAAGTGGAATCAGCAACTCCTCTGTATGTTGCTTTTGCAGATTGGAAAAATCCGCAAACCCGCAGCCAAAATGCCATTTTACTGCTTGGCTTTGACCTGGAAAAACCCGCATTTAACCTGCCGGAAATCAATCAAAATTTAGGTACCCTTCAACAAGCGGATACCTTACTATTTGACCGTTCATCGCGGGGAGACTACAAACAGGCGATCGCTCGTATTGGTCAGGGTGAAACCGTCAGTACTGAGATTAAAGGACGCACAATTCACCTGAAAGGACTATTTACGGTTGGTTCTTCCTTCGCGGCAGACGGCAGCTTGATGACCAGCGATCAAAACTTTCTACGAATTGTGTCGCAACGTCAAGCAGGTGAAGTTAGCGTTGGCTTGATTACTCTTGCACTGAATGCCAATCCAAATGCCGTGGTTACTGCATTAAAATCCCGCCTGCCGCACGATGTCCGAGTTCTCACTCGTGCAGAATTTATTGAGTTTGAAGAAGGGTATTGGCGTAGAAATACCGCGATCGGATTTATTTTTGCCCTGGGAACCTTGATGGGATTTATGGTAGGCGTGATCATCGTGTACCAAATTTTGTATAGCGATGTCAGCGATCACATGGCAGAATACGCCACGCTGAAAGCGATGGGTTACCGCAATCTTTACTTACTGGGTGTTGTCCTGCAAGAAGCCCTGCTCCTAGCGGTCTTAGGCTACATTCCCGGAAACTTAATTGCGATCGGGCTTTATTCATTGACCCGTAATGCGACAAATTTGCCAATTTACATGACCTTGTCTCGCACGATTTACGTATTGCTGCTCACGATCATTATGTGCGTGATGTCAGGAGCGGTTGCAGTCCGAAAATTGCGATTGGCAGATCCAGCAGATATTTTCTAACTCCTTCTTAATTACTTTCTAACTTCTTCCTGATTACTCATGCAGACTCTTGATTCGCTTAAACCTAAACAATGTACAGCACTAAATGCCGTCATCTCGATCGCAGAATTGAATCATTTTTTTGGTCAAGGTCAACTCCGAAAGCAAGTCTTGTTTAATATCAATTTAACAATTAATGCAGGTGAAATTGTGATTATGACTGGACCTTCTGGCTCAGGAAAAACAACCCTGCTGAGTATGATCGGCGGATTGCGATCGCCTCAGTCAGGAAGTTTAAAGCTCCTCAATCAGGAACTCTGTGGAGCAAGCCAGAAACAACTCATTCAGTCTCGACGTAGCATTGGCTATATCTTCCAAGCCCATAACTTATTAAATAGTTTGACCGCATTGCAAAACGTACAGATGTCATTGCAATTGCACCATCATCTGTCTCCTGAGGAAGAAGGAACAAAAGCAGCTGAAATGCTGGAAGCGGTTGGGCTAGGGCATCGCCTGCACTACTATCCGGATGACTTATCAGGAGGGCAAAAGCAGCGGGTAGCGATCGCCCGTGCTTTAGTGAGCCATCCTAAGATTGTGCTGGCAGATGAACCAACGGCTGCGTTAGATAGTAAGTCGGGG
The DNA here is from genome assembly GCF_039962475.1 of Leptolyngbya sp. GB1-A1. Taxonomy (NCBI): domain Bacteria; kingdom Bacillati; phylum Cyanobacteriota; class Cyanophyceae; order Leptolyngbyales; family Leptolyngbyaceae; genus Leptolyngbya; species Leptolyngbya sp. GB1-A1. The sequence goes on from NZ_JAMPLI010000017.1 coordinate 99,602, forward strand.
CGAGATGTCGTGAATTTGATGCAAAAACTGGCAAAAGAGCAGGGCTGCACGATTTTGATGGTGACTCATGATAACCGAATCTTAGATATTGCCGATCGCATTGTCCACATGGAGGATGGTCATCTTACCTCAGACACACGAACCACGATGCACAGCACCAGCTACCAGTAAGTCGTTCAGCCTAAATACTACAATCCTTAACAGGATTTGAACGGGGTGCAGGAGTTCCTCCTTGTTCACAAACTGGCTGTGAACGCTGTGCAATTGAGTTGATGCGAGCAGACGGGTATATCAATTAGTTTGGGTCAAGGTCTGCCTGCCCCATTCCTCTTGCCCACCCATGACAGCACCCCCTGAACGATTACGTATCTTATCTCTTCCCTAAAGTGAAGTTGCCAGTACTTTGGGGGCAAACCACTGTTGTTCTACTTTACTTTGCACAATCACAATCCCGTTTTTAATAACGGTTCGTCCCATTGGTGCAGAACCGATCGCCTCACTGACTGAACGAACATTGAGTAGTACCAGATCTGCTAGATTACCGACTGCAATTCCATAATTTGGAATGGCGATCGCCTCTGCTGCCCGATTTGTCGCCAGCTCTAAGCAAAGCTGATGGCTCGATACGGTTCCTAAATGGAGTACCTGTGCCAGCAGGGTACAAAGCTTTAGTACGTCCCCATCGCCAAAAGGTGTGAATAGATTCAACACGTTGTTGGTTGCAAGCCCAACGCTAACTCCCAGCTCTGCTAAACAATGCACAGGAGCAATGCCCCGACGTACATTGTGGGTATCTTTGCGAGCCATCATGTACAGGTCAGTGGTAGGTAAAGCCAGAATTGAGATACCCGCATCGCGCATTGCAGGGGCAAGGGATTCTAATTTTAACGGCGTTAATGCCGCTAACTTGGTCATATGACCTAAACAGACTCGTCCTTGCCAACCCCGTTTAATCGTTTCTTCAATAACCAGTGGTAACAGTAACGGATCATCGTTATCCAAAAAGTCGAGATGGAAGTCAACATTGCAATTAAATTCTTGAGCCAGATCGAAGACAATTTCAATGTTCTTCTTGGGATCTGGATCAACATAGGGAGCAGAGCCGATCGCATCGCCACCCATTGCCAAGGCCTGGCGGAGTTGATTCACTAATCCGTCATGGTTTGTGATTCCTTCCTGAGCAAAAATAGCAAGTTGTAAGGTTATGCCCCAGGCGTAGGATTCTCGTAGAGGCAGAAGTGCCTGGATTGCATTCAGTCCAATCGTTGGATCAACTTCAACATGGGTTCGCATGGCGGTTGTACCAAAAGCGATCGCCCGTTCAATCAGTCGGCTTGCCCGGTTTTGAATATCCTCAACCGTAAATGCTTGCTTCAACCTCAGCGTTTCACGCAGGGCTTCGTCGAACGTCCCATCTAACGCCGGATAGCGATCGAGAATAAGGGCTTTATCGAGGTGAATGTGTCCATCTACTAGGCCTGGGATGAGTAAATTTCCCTGGGCATCTAATGTTTGGGTTGACGGGTTGGAAAGGGTTGGTGCAATGGCGGTGATGCGATCGCCCGTAATGCCGATATCCCAAATTCCAGTTTGCCCCGGAAGAGTAGCGTTAGTGATTTTTAGATCCATTAATGCACACCGATTGAAAGAGCAATGATTGCAAATAGAGGTCTTTTCTTGATCTGCTATGACTCGACTTGATAAGAAGCTTGCAGGCAATTGATCAAATGTTCACGAGTCGTTGTAGGGGGATAGAGAGGCGCATGTCCCGGTTGGCAACAGGGTTCTAGGCAAACGATTTCTGCATCAATGTTGGGGCGATAGAAAAATGTTGCAGAATAGCGCGATCGCCGTGCTGCTGGTTCAGGTGGAACTACCACTCGATGCTTGGTTGAGCGAAAAGCATCATTTGTCCAGCGTTCCATCAAATCCCCTGTATTCACAATAGCCGTACCGGGAATATAGGGAGCTGGAAGCCAAACCCCATCGTGGAGAATCTCCAATCCACCCACGTCATCCTGAAATAGAAGCGTAATCGTGCCATAGTCGGAATGGGCTCCGGCTCGAATTTGTCCAGGGATGACTGTTGCAGGAGCAGGTGGATAGTGGAGCAGCCTCACAGTGCTGTAATGCTGGTCATGGGTTGGCTCAAAAAAGGATTCTGGCAACCCCAAGGAGAGGGCAAAGGCTCCCATAATTTGCTGACAGACAGCTGTGCTTACTCTATAAAACTCCAATAGGGCCTGATTCAAGGTGAGTTGATTTGGTAGCCATTTTTCGTTAGCACGCGGCTGCAACAGCCCAATATTGTAGGCTTCCATCAAATCGCCTGCGTCACTAGGATCAAGATGTTGCATTTGCATCCCGATATATCCACAGTTGCATTCTGGACTGTCCCAGGGAATCTGATTTTTCACCTCAGTCGGCAGATCAAAAAACTGTTTGGATTCAGCGAACAGGCGATCGATCAAGGATTGTGACACCCCGTGGTTCTTTAGATACAAAAAGCCAACGTTGGTGCAGGCATGACGAATTTGATCTGCAACCTGTTGACGCGTGGAGCGATCGCCCGATTGGTACGCTGCGAAATCAATGACCGGAATTTGTTCAGTTGCTTGCATTGCAGCCCTACTCTCCTGCTCTACCGATTTGTGGCTGACCATACTCTCTCCCTGGCTCCCCTACCATTCCACGCGCAAAAAAACTCCATGCTCATGAGTACAACAGATTCATTCAAGATTTGGTATTACTGAACACAAGCTTGTATACAAGACTGTATTACTGTTGCTTCTGAGTTGAAACGCAGTTCACATTTCATTCAATAAAAGCAGGAAGGTTATCCATGTCGTTTTATCGATTTGGGCTACGTCGTCGCGATGTTTTGCGTGGAGCATTGGGGATGGGCGTGGCGATCGCAACATCCAAGCTTACCGGGTGTTCGTCTAAGCCATCCAGCACTGCTGAAGCGTCTTCAGAGCCGATCAAGATTGGTTTGGTTGCCGCCATTACCGGGGGTTCCGCCCTATCTGGTGAGTCAATTATCCGTGGATTGGCGATCGCGATTGATGAAATCAATCAAAAGGGTGGCATTCTGGGAGGGCGTTCCTTAGAACTGGTAACGCGAGATGATGAGTCTACCCCAGCCAGAGGTGTTGCAGCAGCACGTGAGTTAATTGAGCAGGAGAAGGTTGCTGCTGTGTTTGGTGGCATTGACTCCCCTGTCTCTATCGCAATGATGCCCGTTATCCACGAATTGCAAGTGCCCTATATGGGAGTGTGGGCTGCAGCAACCAAAATTACTCAGAATGGTCACGATCCCAACTTTGCGTTCCGGGTGTCTGCTAACGACAACATTGTCGATCGCTTCCTGATCAAGCATGTCAGCGAAGCCTACGGTAAACCCAAAGTCGGTTTGATGCTAGTCAATAACCCCTGGGGAGAATCGAACGAAGCAGGCTTTAAGCAGTGGGCACCTGAATACGGCGTAGAAGTTGGTGCAATTGAAAAGTTTAATGACACCGACACTGACATGTCAGCTCAACTGGCACGCCTTAAAGATGCTGGGGTAGGAGCTGTATTGCTGGTAGGGAACGCGGCACCCGGTGCACAGGTGATGAAGTCATTAACCCGAATTGGCTGGGATGTTCCGGTGGTGTCTCACTGGGGTATTTCTGGTGGACGCTTCCCCGAATTAGCAGGCAAAGCAGCCAGCAAAGTAGTGTTTGTGCAAACTCATAGCTTCTTCGGGGAACAGAATGCTACAGGTCAGAAAGTGATGACCGCGCTCAAAAACAAATACAAGTTGAATAGCCCTGGTGAAATTCTCGCCCCGGTCGGTACAGCAAATGCGTACGATGCAATGCATTTGACAGCGCTGGCGATCGAAACGGCTGGCAGTACGGAAGGCCCCAAAGTTCGGGAGGCGTTCTACAGCTTGCCAACTTACGAGGGATTGATCAAAACCTACAATCGCTCCTTTACGCCAGAAAATCATGATGCCCTGAATGAGGACGACTACATTCTGGTGCAGTGGAAAGGGAAGGAAATTGTTCCCGTCAGCGCATAAAGCTTTCATCTAATATGCTGCAACAACTTATTTTGTCGGGAATTGCGATCGGAAGCATGTATGGCTTGATTGCTCTGGGGTTTCAAGTTACCTATGCCGTTTCTAACACCATGAATTTCTCCCAGGGGGCATCCGTCATGCTGGGAGCTGTTCTCTGCTACATGCTCAACATCACCTGGGGCTGGAATTTTTGGATTGCTGCCCTGTTGACGCTACTCCTTTGTGCTGGAGTTGGGTTATTAATCGAGCGCTTTATCGTTCGTCCGTTTGCCAAGGGTGGCTCTAACTCCTGGTTATTGACCACGATCGCCATTGGCATCATTGCCGATAACGTGGCAATGGTCACCTTTGGTAAGGAAGTGCGGGCTTATCCCTCTGCCTTAGCGACCGATCCCGTGATGATTTTGGGTTTTGGCATCTTTCCCATTGAGCTACTGACGCCCGTCATTGGATTTGCAGTGGCACTTTTAGTACGCGTAATGTTTACTCAAACGCTGTTAGGCAAAGCCTTTCAAGCGGTCAGTGAGAATCACGACACCGCTCGCATTATGGGCATTCCTGTGGAGAAGATGATTGCCTTCTCCTTTGCCGTTTCCACTGTTTTAGCAGGTATCGCCGGAATCTTGATTGCCCCGGTTGCCAATGTCTCTGCCACGATGGGCACGTTGCTTGGCTTAAAAGCTTTTGCAGCCGCAATTATTGGAGGTTTGGCGAATCCCTGGGGAGTGATGCTGGCAGGCGTGTTTTATGGTGTGGTCGAATCAGTAGCAGCCGGGACGCTGGGCGGTAGTTATCGCGAAATTGTTGGGTTTGCGGTGGTCATTCTGGCATTGGCACTCAGACCAAACGGACTATTCGGACGGATGCAAGTGAAGAAGGTATAGGGAATGGGGATTCGTCGCGGGTTGGGAATTGGGTTGTTGGCAGTTGCAATTGTCGGAGCGATCGCCGCACCCAACACATACTACTTATTTCTGTTAGCCATGATTGCCATCACCACCATGGTGGGCGTAGGGCTAAATGTGCTGATTGGCTTGTCTGGACAAGTTTCGATCGGACATGCTGGATTTTTCGCCATCGGTGCCTATACGGGTTCCTTGATCATCACCAAGGCGGGGTGGAACTTCTGGTTAGCACTGGGTTTAGCGGGAATTACAGCCGCCGTCACGGGAGTTGCACTGGCAGCTCCTGCATTACGGGTAACGGGTCCTTATCTAGCAATGGTGACGATCGCCTTCGGAATCATTGTCGAACGAGTGTTAATTGAGTGGGTGTCTCTTACGGGTGGATTTGGCGGTATTTCAGTACCCAAGCCATCGCTGTTGGGATTGCAACCGAGTCTGCGATTGGTTGTGGTGCTGGCGATCGCCTGTGCTGCCCTGGCCGTCGTCACATTTACCTTTTTGAAACAACACTCCTGGGGTAAAGCTTTTCAAGCCGTTAAAGATGACGAAATTGCAGCCGTCTCAGTTGGATTAAACGTGTTGCAAATTCGGGTAGTCGCATTCGCGATATCTGCTGCACTGACAGGAATTGCAGGTGTTTTCTTTGCGTCTGCTGTAGGCTTTATTAGTCCTGATAGTTTTACTTTCTACCGTTCTATTTTATTTCTGCTCGTTGTTATTCTAGGCGGCTTGAATACCGCAGAAGGGGCAATTTTTGGAGCCGTTATTCTCGTTGTTCTTCCTGAATTTCTACATGACTTTGCCGACTATCAACTCATCGTCTTTGGATCACTCCTGATTCTAACGCTGTGGATTGCTCCCAATGGATTAGTCAGCCTGTTTACCGATCGCTTCAAACGTACTGCTCCTGTTTATCCTCTTAGCACTCCTCCTAGCGATATTCCGGCATTAATCGGGCATCACCAAGAGCGTTCCAGGCTCGAGGTTAGCCAGGCCGGCATTCGCTTTGGTGGTTTGCAAGCATTACAAAATGTTGATTTAACCGCTGAACCTGGCACCATTACAGCCGTCATCGGTCCAAATGGCGCAGGCAAAACAACTCTGTTGAACTTAATTAGCGGTTTCTACCGAACGCAGAGCGGCAACATTACGCTGGGAACAATCGATTTAACGAATCAATCAAGTTTGGCGATTGCCCATGCGGGGGTAACCCGTACCTTTCAATCCACTCGATTGTTCAACTCCCTTTCTGTGTTAGACAACCTGAGAGCTGCACGCTTCAGCCGCAAATTAGGCAACCCGCTCACCGCGTTAATGGGCATTGGGCGATTACGACAACCCGAGAAGAATTTGCTCGAGTTATTGGCATTTGTGGGTTATCAGGGAAACGTTTATTTAGAAGCAGCAAACCTACCCTTTGTCGATCGCCGTCTGGTAGAAATTGCTCGCGCTCTGGCAACATCTCCCCAGGTTCTACTGCTTGATGAACCCGCTGCCGGATTAAGTTCTGAAGATAAAAAATCGCTAGCAAAGTTAATTCGACGGATTGCCAGCACTGGCATTAAAGTGATTCTGATTGAACATGATATGGAGTTGGTCATGAGTCTCTCCGATCGCGTTCTGGTTCTGGATAGCGGGCAATTAATTTGTGCCGGAGAACCCAAGTTAGTTCAACAAGATGAGCGAGTGTTAGCTGCCTACTTAGGTGTTTCTGATCTGTCTTTACCTCGTTCTACTCACCCTGAACCCAATCCAGTTTTACAAATTCAAAATCTTGTGAGTGGCTACGGTTCGCTGCAAGTTCTCGATCAAATTTCGCTCACGGTGAATACTGGAGAATTAGTGGCAGTGATCGGTGCCAATGGTACTGGTAAAAGCACCCTCCTGAAGAGTATTTGCGGGCTACTTCAACCCTGGTCAGGCGACGTGAAATTTGCCGGAACTGATCTCAGAAAAATTCCTGCTCATCACATGACCGATCAAGGAATTGTGTTAGTTCCAGAAGGACGACAAATTTTTACCGAATTAAGCGTCTATGACAATATTCGATTAGGAGCATATCGTCGTCACGATCAAGAGGCAATTCAAGCTGATATCCAAGCTGTTCTCAAACGTTTTCCACGTCTACAGGAGCGACAACATCAACGAGCCGGATTGCTCTCTGGAGGAGAACAGCAAATGCTGGCGATCGCCCGTGGCTTAATGGCTCGTCCTAAAGTGTTGCTGCTAGATGAACCGTCGCTGGGATTAGCTCCTAAACTTGTATCTGCACTGTATGAAACGCTAGCAGAATTACGAGATGAAGGGATGACCATTCTGCTCGTTGATCAAATGGCAAAACTAGCACTCTCAGTAGCCGATTATGCTTATCTACTTGAAGGGGGTCGAATCATTCAATCTGGTAGCGCAACCGAAATGCAACAAGATCCCACGATCGCTCACGCCTATTTAGGCGGTTAATGAGTAGGTATCCATCACTAAAACTCACAAAACTACCCCATATACAATCGAGCAATTCCTTCTTTGATAACATTAACAACCTGTTCGCGGCGAACTTCAACATGAGAAGACATGCATTTTGCCGCCATCTCAATCTCGTGTTCTTTTATTGCTTTCAAAATTTCCCGATGATGCTTACAGGTATCATTGCGTTTGTCAAAATCTTCCATAAAAATCTGACGAATGAAATGGATTCGCGTATTGATACTTTGTAAAGTATGAAGTAGTTCAGTATTGCGTGAGAGAAGTGCCAATTGCTCGTGAAACTGTTCATCAAAATGAACGCATTCGGCAGGTGTATAGGTATCAAACTTATCCGATACACCCTCCCAAAAGTTAGCTAAGCCAGTTATCTCATCCTCTGTTGCGCGTTCGATCGCCAATTTAGTGCTAATAACCTCTAAGCCACAGCGCATTTCGTAGAGGTCATAAATGAGTTTAGCATTGAGCGATCTTCCCAGAAAACCTCGACGAGGCACAAAGTCAAGTAGGTCTTCTGCGACTAAGCGATTGAGGACTTCTCTTAGCGGTGTGCGACTAACACCCAGCGATGTAGCCAGCTCAACCTCATTTAAAGGTTCTCCTGGACGAAACCGATAATTGATCGCCATTTGCTTCAGCTGATCATAAATTCGTTGAACGCTACTTCCTTGTTTTGTGTTTTTGGAAGTTTTACCAGCCATTGAATTACCTTACTTGAATAGATTAACTTCCAAAAGTTTCTTGTTTATTGCTGCGAAGGTAGAGTGGCGAAGAACGTTCACACATCAACAGTTAATAGAATCTCCATTACATTCAGATAAAATAGCTGTAACTCAAAAAGCAATTATTTCATAACACAACGAAACAGAACCTTGTGAGTATTTATTTATACAAAAACGACTCCAGAAAAATAGGATGGTTTTTGTATACAAGCAAGTATGCAACGTAAAATACATACCTGTATTTCATAAAGATAGCACGAAACTTTTGAGCTTCATTCTCATCCTTACATAGCTCTGTTTATTTCTGTTAGCTACTTAAAAGCTAGTATGTGAAGGACAGGAAAAAATAGCCTCAAACGGTACCAGGGGCGTTTGTCCCCTCTGCTATGGAGACGTTTGTTCTATCTGATCTTAGAGCAGCTATAGCTTTAATTTCGCCCTTGACTTCATTTATGCATTTCTTCACTTGATTGAAAACTTCAACATCGAGCTGCTCCCCTTTCTTAATTACAAAGTAGTCTCCACCTTCCGGGGACTTAGACTTGCTTTTTATTGTTTGCTCTAGTATCTTGAAAGGCGCAGTAATTTTGTCTCCTATTTGTTTATCAATCCCTTTAACTTCATTCAATGGCTTCCATACTTCATTAAAGTCATTTTGCTTTAAAGCAACATTCTTATCCTTTGAAAACTTCAAAACATTGGGTTCTTCTTCGACAGTCTCTGAACCTTCTCTCAGTTTTTTCTCGACCTCTCCTAGCTTTGTTGAAACATTTTCCAATTCCCCAAGAATTAATCGAGCGCTCTGCTTTAACTTTGCCTGCCTCAACGGTTCTTGTACAATTTCTTTTTCTCTCTCAGCTACAGCTACAGACACAGCATTCCGTTGTTCAGCAATGACTGTTCTAATGCGTTCTTGTAAAGCAATAAAGATAGCAGTACCTGCTGAACCAGCGACTACCGACATACCAAATAGAGCAAAGATACTAGCAGGATTCAAGAACACTATTGCTGCAGGAGCAGCTAGACCTCCAACACCTAATCTTGCGAGGATACCTAAATCATATAAGTCTTTAGGTTGGGCATCGCGAGTGCCAGTATCAGCAGCTCTCAAAGCCCACTCATCGTTACTCGGCCTGTGGGGCAACTCAATGTTGCCGTTTAGATTAATTAATTCTGCAACAAACCCTCCTAGGATTCCGGCACCAATAGTTATACCAAGTACTATCCAGAATTGATTGTAATTTTTTTGTGTATTTAACCCATTAAGTACACCTACTTCACGCTTGATAGGTACGACGTTTCCTTTATCGTCATTCATGTATTCAACGACATCTCCTTCCCTAAAGGAAGGGCTTGATGTAGGAGAGGAAGTAGGGCTTGAAGGATTTTGGCAATATGCGGCTGTAACAAACAGACTCGTAGACAAAACTAATCCTAAAAACGTGCCTATTCTATATTTCATGGTCTGAAGAGTCTAATTCTTTTGCTTGTAATGTCACTGAATTATATAAGAGTCAAGACTGCTCAAAGCAGTGCAGAGAAAGATGTTCAAAGCAAATTTTCAGGTGATGTTTTCATTAAATTCCCCAGCTTTACTCCTAACTAAAACTGAATTGATTAATTGAGTGAAACTCATTAGATATTGAGACGTACGTAGCTCAGATTGAAGTACGAAGCCCAAGGAATAAGCAGATGAATGTTGCGAATATGTAGTATGAGCGATCGCTCTTCATTAGTCGAAGAATTAAAGAGTGATCGCCATGCTCAAAAACCTTTATCAAGCGACTGGTAAGCCACCGAAATCAGTTAGGCCAACAACATCAAGCTTTGCAAGCGTTTTAGGACTGACCTTTCCATCAACCAAAGTTGGAGGGAATCCCTCAACTTCTTGAAAGTCCTTTACTGTCCTTTCCGTTTTTACTCCAAAAATTCCATCTAGTTCACCTGGATCAAATCCTTTATCTTTCAAAAGCTTTTGAATTCTGAAAACGTCCGGACCTTCATCATCTCGCTTGACTCCTGGTTATGGATCATCTGCGCCTTTTCACTCGCTTTGCAAATCAAACTGACGACCGTGCTGTAAGCCCGTTTGCTGATACGGCTTATACCCTGCAAGCGATTGCTCTCACAATGCGATTGCAAAATTAGGATGCATTTCTTCGGGACTGACTTGGCGACGGTAATAGAGGGTGGCGAAGGTTTCGGTGAAGGTTTGGTGGCAGGCAGGACATTGGAAGCGTTGGATGCCCTTACGAGTCCGATCGTGTTAATAGACTTTGCCATGGTCGCAGAAGGGACGGCCCATCGCAAACATACCATCACGACAACGCTTCTATTCTACCTGCCCACACTTGTTCGGTGCACAACCCACCTCACCACTATTAATCGGACATCTGCATTAGCCTTGAATAATTCATGCTTCACAACCCAAATGTGATTCGATCGCCTTTCGGTTGGTAGTCCTAAGGTAAGGGATCAGCACTTGCATTGACACCTAACGCACATTAGGAATCGAGTGGGGCTTAACCCAGAAATCACATTGGTATAAACTACAACATCTCGAATTAAGGGTAAGAAGTTGTATATGTAAAGTTTTTCAGGAAATTTACTGATGGTTGAGGTAATTAGGTAATTATTGATTGTTCCCTAGCACATCTACTCTCGCTTGTTATGCCATCCTCTTCCAGCCCCCAAGAGGAGAAATTTCTCGACGCTGCTCAGGTTTGGGACTTAGAGCAGCTATATGCTGACTTAGCCGCTATTAAACAAAAGCCACTGTCTTCAACAGAACGAATTTGTTTGCGAGGATTGCTTTGTGGTCTTGACCCCAATGGAATTGCTGCTTCACTACACCGCCAAGCACAAGGGCTGCGAGTCGATCTGACACGGGGATTGTATCGTTATGTTGCAGCGATCACCGCAGGACAGGTAAAAAATTGGCGAGATGTTGCTGTGTTATTGGAGCGGCAGGGTTACAAGCGAAACGATGGAGGTCTGCCGAATACGGCAACTACTCAACCCTCTTTAGTCTCGTTACCCTCGGTTCCGACACTGACCCATGACTGGGGGGATGCTCCTGATGTGCGCGTTTTCTTTGGACGTACTGAAAAACTGGAACAATTAGAACAGTGGATTGTGCAAGACCGCTGCCGTATTGTCAGTATCTTGGGCATGGCAGGAGTGGGCAAAACTCGGCTGTCGCTCAAGCTGGGTGCAGGCGGCATCGGCAAAACGGATTTGTCATTGAAACTCGCGCAGGGAATTCAAGACCAATTTCAGTTTGTGATCTGGCGATCGCTCCTCAATGCCCCACCACTACCTAACCTGCTCACCGAGCTGGTCCAATTTCTCGCTCAACAGCAGGAAGCGCCCCTATCAAACGATCTCGGTGCAGGCATCTCAAAGTTATTGCATTACCTGAAAGCTCACCGTTGCTTGCTGATTCTCGATAATGCCGAGACGATCTTGCAAGGAGGAACCTCGGCTGGGCACTACCGAGAAGGGTATGAAGGATATGGGCAATTGTTCCAGCAGTTAGGAACCGTGCCCCATCAAAGTTGTCTATTGCTCACCAGTCGAGAAAAGCATAAAGAGATTGCTCAATTAGAGGGAAAAGCGCGCCCCGTGCGATCGCTCAATCTGGATGGGCTGAGTGTTGCAGAGGGAATCAAAATTTTTTCTGAGATTGGTAACTTCTCCGGTTCTGATGCTGAGTGGCAGACCTTGATTGAGCTTTACAATGGCAATCCCTTAGCATTGGAACTGGCAGCCAAGCATATCGATGAAGTCTTCTGTGGCAACATTTCTGAGTTTCTCAAAGAAGGGCATCCCATTTTTCAAGATTTGCGAGAGCTGTTGGATTGGCATTTCGATCGCCTATCCGACAACGAACAAGAATTAGTCAATTGGTTTACCATCAACCGGGAGTTGCTAGCTCCAGCAGAACTCAAGGAAGACGTCCTCACTCCTGCGGATCGGGAACAGGTGGCAGCGACCCTGCAATCGCTCCAGCGACGACTCCCCTTAGAACGAAGCGGCAATAGCTTCACCCTGCAACCTGTCCTGATTGAGTATGTGACCGAACGACTGATTAAACAGGTGTGCCAGGAGATTCAAACTGGAAGTCTCTGGCTGCTTAGTCGTTATGCACTGCTTAAGGCAGTTGCCAAAGAATATGTGCGAGACAATCAAAGCCGCTTAATTCTCAAACCGATTTTGGAGAGAGCGATCGCCACCCTTGGCAGCCGAGAAAAACTTGAAGCACAACTACAGCAGCTTCTAGCTCAATTGCAAAAAAGACTACCTGTTGGATCTGGATATGCAGCCGGAAACCTTATCAATCTTCTGTGCCACTTGCAAACCGACTTAACTGGGTATGACTTTTCTCGTCTGACCATTCTGCAAGCGTATCTGCAAGGTGTGAATTTGCGGCAGGTCAGCTTTGCTCACTGTAAATTTGTCAAGTCTGTTTTTACTCAAACCTTTGGTGGTGTTCTATCGGTCACTTATAGCTCAGATGGAGCCTACTTAATCACGGGAGATAGCAACGGTGACATTCACCTTTGGGATACCGCGAGTGGCAACAAGCGGATGACCTGTAGAGGTCATAAAAGCTGGGTTTGGGCAGTTACCTCTAGTCCGGATGGTAGGCTGCTTGCTAGTGCTAGTGATGATAACTCAGTCAAGCTATGGGATATGGAGACGGGAAACTGTCTTCAGACGCTATCAGGACACACCTCAGCCGCTAATGCGGTTGCTTTTAGTCCTAATGGGCATTTGCTAGCAAGCAGTAGCCAGGACGCTACGATCCGTCTGTGGCACGTTAATTCGTCCCTCCAGCGATCAAAAGAGCAAATCGCTCAACCGTTTTGCACCCTGCAAGGATTAACTCAGCGGGTTTGGTCGATCGCCTTCAGTCCTGATGGTCAAACCCTAGCCAGTGGTTCAGAAGACCATCACATTCACCTGTGGAATATCACGACTGGGAACTGCTACCAGACGCTTCAAGGACATTCCGGTTGGGTACGATCGGTTGCCTTTGATGCGAATGGACAATTGCTGGCAAGCGCCAGTTCTGATGGCACGCTGAAGCTATGGGACCTGGAGCAAGGAACTTGCCTTAAAACCTTTCAGGGACATACCCAAGAGGTGACCACTGCCATTTTTAGCCCAGATGGTCAATCTCTAGCGAGCTGTAGCCATGACCAGATCATTAAGCTCTGGGACATTGAGACTGGACAGTGCATTAAGACGTTACAGGGGCATAGCAACCGGATTTGGTCGATCGCCTTTAGCCCCAATGGTCAATCCTTAGCGAGCGGCGGGGATGATCATGCCATTAAAGTCTGGGATGTCAGAACAGGGCAATGTATCAAAACCTGGAAGGGTCATACGAACGAAATCCTTTGTCTAGCATTGCATACTGAACATGCGTTGATGGCGACGGGTCATGAGGATGAAACCATCAAGCTTTGGGATCTCAAAACAGGTCAAGTCATTAAAACCTTACGAGGACATCGCGATCGAGTTTGGGCAGTGGCATTTTCCCCTCAATCCACTGACACAGATGCGAACGAGCTAAATCAAGCGATTTTAGTGAGTGGCAGTGGAGATAACACCATCAAAGTATGGGATTGGAAGACAGGGCAGTGTTTGCAAACCTTCGAGGGACATACAAGTTGGATCTGGTCTCTCGCGTTTAGCCCCAACAGCAGGCAATTAGTGAGCGGTAGCTATGATGCCACCGTCAAGCTCTGGGATATAGAAACCGGCAACTGTCTAAAAACGTTGGAGGGACATCAGAGTTCAGTCGTTGGTGTCGCGTTTAGCCCAGATGGACGACAGGTTGCCAGCAGTAGTTTTGATGCCATGATTAAACTCTGGGACGTTGAAACAGGACACTGCACTCAGACCTTACAGGAGCATGAAAACAGCGTTTGGCAAGTTGCATTTAGCCCAGATGGCACGACTCTCGCAAGTTGTAGTTATGACAAGACCGTTAAAGTGTGGGATATGACGACGGGTAAATGTAAATACACCTTTGAGGGACACACGGCACCTGTGGGTGCGCTTGCCTTCAGTCCGGATGGAGGATATCTGGCGAGCGGTAGCTTTGATCAAACCATAAAACTGTGGAATCTTGAAACTGGAGAATACGTGCAAACCCTTGAGGGACATCAAGGAATTATTCTTTCTATCCAGTTTTATATTCGATCTTGCCTTGCTGAAGACAAGGAAACAAACTTACCTGGCAAGATGCAGAACAATGATTTGATTCTGTTGAGCGGCAGCTTTGATGAAACCATTAAATTCTGGAATGTAGAAACTGGTAGATGCCTTCAGACGTTGAGAGTGCCGCGTCCCTATGAAGGAATGAACATCGCAGGGATTAGCGGCTTAACACAAGCAGAAACGGTAACTCTCAAAGCATTGGGAGCGATCGAAGAGACACGATGAGATTTAGACATATTTGTCCCTAGCGATCGTCTCACCCCAAATCATCCCAATCAATCACTTTGAAGGCAACGAGGTAATCCTGTCCGTTGTGTACTTTAGCAGTGACCCGCTTTTTATTAACTCGGTCGAGAGAAACTGAGATCTTTCCAGCGTTTTGAGCATTGACAAATGAAATTTCTGCCTCGAATTGGCTACTAAAGTTTGAGTCAGATTCAAAAATCACATTGTACTGGTTAGCGAGAAGAATTTGATCCACGATGTAGTTGTTATCAATGTCTATTCCAAGGCTTGGCTCAATTAAGTTGTCATCCCCGTCAACAAGTTTGTAAAGCCTGCTTAAGTAATCCGTTGAAATATACTGCATTTTGGCTGATTCTAGCTCTACTGTGATACTGACCATCCGCGAGTAGTCCACATCTAGGAAAACAGGTATGCTCGGAAAATTACCAATTCCTGATTTAATGCTTTTTCGCCGTTCAGTGCTAATTCTCAAACTAGCGAATTTTATTTCTAGTACAATCGATTCTCCGTTGTCCAGATTGAGTTTGTCTCGACGCAGTTCGATCGCGTCACGGATCAACTTGGGTGTTGCCATATGGTATGGCGCGGGATAATACGAAAAGAGACCTCCATCAAACTCTTCAACGACTGATCCTAAAAGGCTTGCGCCTCCTCCATTACTATCTGTTTCTTGAGGAGTAATCAAAAACCACATCTTACCGAAGCCGGAGATTAAGTTGCGTGACCAATAAAAGTTTGATGAAGGCATCACTAAACTTCTCTTAATCAGGGTTGGGGTGGGGGCTTGTCTTAAGATAAGAAATCGCTTTGCTGCCGTCACCTAACCGTGATTAGGGATCTAACTCACGAAGACAGCAGCAAAGCAGATGAAACTGTAAACAGCAGGCTCTCTAGCGGAGATACAGTGGCGAAATAACCAAAGAATATCACACTACTTCAAAGCAACAGGAGTTGTACCTTTTACTGAAGGTTTGCTGAATGCGATCGCTAGAGGATCAGTTCCAAAAGCCCAGTCCACCATCCGAAGATACAGCGTTGCTCCTATTTCTGCACCTTCTTGCAAGTCCTCCAGGTTAGTGCTGTCAAGTTCTATATTCTTGAGTACACTAATAATCCAATCTCCATGTGGAAGTTCTTCATGCAGATGAATCTGGATGAACCGAGACGTACGTTCATTGATGAAGGGTGCTTTCTTCAGCAAGCGTTTGACCACAATGCTACCACCTGAACCCAAGTTTTCTAGAACGCAAGTCGCCCCCAATCGGATAAAAGGACGAGAATAGATGACGGAGTCAAAGTATGCCCACCATAATTTCACATTCAGTGGAATAGACAGCATCGGCTGACCGAGATTCTCAATATCCTTGCTGGCAATGCGATAGTGCATTTCTTCTTCTAGCCCAAATGCCACCAGGAAATCTCGCAATTTTCCTTTCGTCGCCAAATCAGGGTGACTGGCTGCAATGAAGAAATGTCTCTGTACATCTTTTGTAAGATGAAACTGCATTGAGAGGTATCGAACATATTGCTCAAGCGTTAAACCGCCTGAAGTCTCAACGGTCTCTAACTTGTGACGAAAAATCTCTTGGGCTTTGCTAACAATGCGAAGAACCATGTCCATTGATTGCACTCCTTTAAGTCTAAGCGGTTAAGAATTGATTACGAGTGATGTCTGCAAGTTGATTTGCTTCAGGAACATACTTTTTGCAAATCCAGCGAGACGCATTAAAGAAAAACTGACACATTGATTCGGGTGACGTTTTCATTGCTTTCATGATCGTTTGGACGGGCAAGACCAAAACTTCGACATCTGTTGTGGCGATCGCCTGTTCTGGGGAAGGTAGTTGGGTAAACAATGTTGTTTCTCCAAAGGTTTGATAGGAATTTAACAACGTCTTTGAACCGTTGTCCGCGTTACTGACCTCAACCACACCAGAAAGCACCAGAAAGACGGCATTGGCGATATCTCCATTTCTCAGAAGAGTTTCCCCCGCTTTTGCACAATAAAAGAAGCTGGATTTTAAGAGCTGTTGAATTCCTTGATCGGTTAGCCCTTGAAAAAGGTCAATTTTGGGATTCAATTGCTGATGCAGTTTTGCAATCCAAAATTCCCACACTTCATCTGCTGTACTTCTGCAAGTGTTAATTAGTTTTTTGTGTTCAGGAAATTCTTGATTGAACCAATCCTTTGCCGTTGAAGTGTTGCTGGCTTTACGAGCGACACGATAAAACGGGGAGTGGACTGCCCGCAGATGGTCAACATCTTCCATCAGTAAAACCATCGGAATTTGTAAACCAGCATCCTCGTCGAGGAAGTTATCGACGTAGCGACGATATCCCAGGTTTTCATAAAACGGAACGAGCCAAGGAGCCGCGTGAGAAAAGTCAAATTGCAGATTTCGGGTGCGGGCATCTCTGTAGAATTCCATGACAATCATGCCTAGTACCGAAGAATTTCGCCATTGTGGGGCGACCATTAAGCGGCTGCTAAATGAAAGCGTTTGGGTTGGGAATGCCGCCGTGAATTGATTGACTGCAAAGATCTGGCTGAGATTCTCAGGAAGTGAAGTAGAATCCAGCAGGTTTTTTCGCACGGTTGCTACAATCTCATCTTCAACTTTGATGTAAAGCAGCATTGCCGTGTCATCTAACTTATCCTTGAGAATCTTTTCAGCATGGTTGGCATATCGCAGGCTTTTTTTCATTTCCTCGATATACACGCTGTATCTAAATTGATAGATTGCTTGTTTCTCTTCAAGCGTTGTGGCAACTTGCACTTTTAACATTGGTGTCTCCTTCAATGCTTCATTAAGCGTTTGTCTTGTTTTCACAAGAATCGATCGAACCAGTCTTCAGGTTAGAAAACTAGAACTTCATCGACCGCTAACAGTTGATAGGAGATAGGGTTAGCAAGCCTAAATTACTTCAAACAAAGGTTAGGAAAAACGTTAGATGACTGGCGCTTTCAGAGCTTGTATGCCTTGGAAAGAATACGTTAGAACTCTTTTAGGAGCCTATGATGCATGATCAGTATTCAGCATTTCAATGAAGCTGCTGCGGAATGGGGTTTGGCAAGGCTGAGTGCTGATCTAGGCCAAGTGAAGCAAGCCTGTAGCGGTAGGCGCACAGCATTGACAAACATTGACGAAACTTGTTTGCGAGGATTGCTGTGTGGTTATAGTCCTACGAAATTGCGATCGCCCTCAATCGGGATATTACCGGGCTACGAGTCGATTTGTCGAGAGGACTGTATGAGTAAGTAGAGTTGTCGGGAAATAAGAACAGAGCTAGCCAATGCGACCTTTCAAGTTCTTCCTATGCCGCAGTCAGGTAGAAGTTCCATAATCCTGCTGCGGTTAGCATAAGGTGATCATCAAACTCCGTTTTTCGATTGCGATAGATAGCGCTCACCGCGTTGTAACGCTTGACTCCAGCAAACGCATTTTCACAGACCACTCGCGATTGACTTAAGGCTCGATTCTCCTCCTTTTGCTGCG
>NZ_JAMPLI010000018.1:0-109344 GCF_039962475.1 Leptolyngbya sp. GB1-A1
CACGAGCGTAATGCTCACAACTTCCCGCTTGACCTGGCTGCGGGTGAGGCTGCTCCTGTTGCAGTCACCGCTCCCGCTATCCACGGTTAAGCTCTCGCTGCTTAGCAATCAAGGCACTCTCCTCAAGGAGGGTGTCTTTTTGCATTTGATTTTTACATTTGAGGAAAGACTTTCAGTGACGATCGCCTAAATCCTATAACTTATCCAGAATTCTTTTATTTTTTCGGTGCAGATTCTGAATTTGCCGCTATGATTCCCTCTTAGTTTGCATTGTTCTGTTGCGAATTTCGCCCAGAGCGATTAGTATATCCGTACTTAACCTTCTGACTTTACGACGTGTATATCAAGCGCGTTGAGTTATCCCACTTCAAGTCCTTTGGCGGCACAACAGGAGTTCCCCTGCTGCCGGGGTTTACCGTGATTTCGGGTCCAAATGGCTCTGGGAAATCAAATATTCTAGATGCCCTGCTGTTTGCGCTCGGTTTATCTAGCTCTAAGGGAATGCGGGCAGAGCGACTGCCCGATCTGGTGAACCAGAGCCAGATGGGACGCGGTAGGTCGATGGTTGAGGCAAGTGTAACGGTCACGTTTGCCCTGGATGAGACAGAATGGGAAAGCGACGATCGAGAGGACAACGGTGCAGATGAACCCTCTAGTAGCGATGTTGAAAATCCTTTCACCCAGCCTGATTCCTCCGAAGAGGAAATTGTAGCAACTCATCCCTTCCAAAACGGTCACTCTACAGGTCACTCCACCAACGGTAAAACGTCAGAGCATTACGTTTCCAATGGTCATCTTCGGGAATGGAGCGTTACCCGTAAGCTGCGTGTTACTCAGCAAGGAACCTATACCTCTAGCTATGCAATTAACGGGCTGCCCTGCACCCTAACTGAACTACACGAACAGCTTCACAAGTTCAGAATTTATCCCGAAGGCTACAACGTTGTTCTACAGGGAGACGTTACCAGCATTATCTCGATGAATCCGCGGGAACGGCGGGAAATTATTGATGAGCTGGCGGGGGTTGCTGCCTTCGATCGCAAAATCGTTCAGGCAAAAGACAAGCTGGATGCAGTCAAGGAACGCGAAGAGAAATTTCGAATTGTAGAACGAGAGCTAATGGCGCAGCGCGATCGGCTCTCCCAGGATCGCATCAAGGCTGAGAAATATCAGCGGCTCAAAGCTGACTTGCAACTCAAGTCCCAATGGGAGGCTGTGTTAGTCTGGCAGGCTCAAGTACGGCAGGCA
Source organism: Leptolyngbya sp. GB1-A1 (assembly GCF_039962475.1). Classification (NCBI taxonomy): domain Bacteria; kingdom Bacillati; phylum Cyanobacteriota; class Cyanophyceae; order Leptolyngbyales; family Leptolyngbyaceae; genus Leptolyngbya; species Leptolyngbya sp. GB1-A1. Next base: position 1,249 of record NZ_JAMPLI010000018.1, read on the forward strand.
GGCCATCTTCAGGCACAAATTACCGCAGGCGATCGTACCCAAGCAGAACTCCAAACACAGATTGCAGAGTTCGTACAGCAAATTCAGGTTGCCGTTCATGAACTCGATCGGTTGAATACGCGGGTTAAAGCACTCGGAGAAGACGAGCTTCTGGCACTCCAGGCAACCTTGGCAACTCGTGAGGCAGAGCTAAGACAGCTACAGCGGCAAGAACAAAATCTGCTGGACTCTAGTAAGGAAATTGCTGCAAATCTGGAGCGGACGCAGCGGGAGATTCAGGAGCAGATTGGTGCGCTGGAGCAGGTGACGCAAGAGAAGAACAGGCTTGAAACGCAAGCGCTCGTCTCTTTGCAGTCGGACTATCATCAGGCGCAGCAGTCCCTTGAAGCCAGTCGGGAAGCAGCAAGTGCGATCGCGTCCGCGTCAGAAGCTTGGGTTCAGGAGCAGACCGCTCTCCGACACGGCATTGAAGCAATTCTGCAAACCCTCGAGCCCCAACGCACCGAGCAAGCCCGTCTCCAAGAACGAGTCACCCAGCTTCGCCAGAAAATTGCAGAACAGACAGCGACACTGGGAACGATCGCCGAAGAAATTGCGGCAAAGCAAGCCGAACGAATTGAAGCAGAAAATCAGCTGGCCTACTTTAAACAGCAGGTAGACACCTTTGATCTGTACCATGCTAGGGCAGAACGAGAACTGCAAACCCAGCAGGAAACCCAGGCTCGGCTCCTGAAAGAACAGCGAGACAAGCAGCGACAGCTCGACAAGCTAGAAGCGCAGATTCAGGCAGTTCGCGAAACCCAGGGAACGGGCACCACGCAAATGCTCCTGGAGGCTGGGTTGCCGGGAATTTGCGGCGTAGTCGCACAGCTTGGACGGGTTGATCCGCAGTATCAGCTTGCGTTGGAGATTGCGGCAGGCGGACGATTAGCCCAATTGGTCGTCGAAGATGATGGAGTGGCAGCGGCTGGAATTGCGCTGCTGAAACAAAAGCGAGGCGGACGAGCCACGTTTCTGCCGCTTAACAAAATTAAGCCACCTCAGTTCGATCCGATCTCAGCCTGGAAACGCCCCAATGGGTTTATTGACTACGCCAGCAATTTGATTGAATGCGACGATCGCTACCGAGATGTGTTTGCCTACGTGTTCGGCAGCACTGTTGTCTTTCAAACCCTGGAAGCTGCCCGTCGTCACCTGGGACAGTACCGCATCGTGACGCTGGACGGAGAACTGCTGGAGCCGAGCGGCGCGATGACCGGGGGAAGCCTTCAGTCTCAGCGTGGCTCACTTCACTTTGGCACAGTGGAACCTGCGGAATCGGTGGAAGTGTTGGCACTACGCGATCGGCTGCGTGAAATTGACCGGATTCTCGATCGGTGTCAGCAGGCGATCGACCAAGAAAATCGCCATGTGCGACAGCAGGCTCAGGCATTGCAGGAAGCCCGTCAGCAGCATCGCGAAACCCAGCTTCAGGCAGAGCAACTCCAGCATCAGCTCGCCCATGCCGTCGCGCAGGAAGGACAGTTGCGGACGCAAATCTCTCACTTCACCCAGGAGCTAACGACCGCCCAGGAGCGACTGCACCATCTGGAGCAGAACATTCCTCAGCAGGAAACTGAGCTGAATCAGCAGCGACAAGTCCTGGCAGAGCTAGAGCAATCCCAAACCCACAGCGAATGGCAGCAGATGCAGGCAACCATTCGATCGAAAGAGGCAGCGTTGAGCGATCGTCAGCTGGCTCTCCAGGCAGCAATGCAGCGACTCCAGGAGCTAGAGACCCAGCGACAGCGAATTCAAGAAAAGACCAATCAGCTTCGACAGCGACTGCAGGAATGCCGGACACAACAAGCTTCTCAGCTCAATCAGCGATCGACTCTCAGTAGCCAGCAGTTCTCGCTGCGCGATCAAATTACAGAGGTGCAAACTGCCTTATCAACCCTAGACCAAACCCTTTCCGCCGAAAAGCAAGAGCGCGATCGCGCAGAGCGACAGCTTCGGGAACAGCAAAACCAGCAGCAGCAGCTTGAGTGGCAGGGGCAAAAACTGCACGAAACCCAGCAAAACCGTCGTCAGGAACTCGTCGCGCTTCAGGAACAGATTGAAGCCCAGCGTGCCGAATTGCCCGATCCTTTGCCGGAGATCCCTGAAACGATTGCGGACCTGACTGCCCTGCAACATGAACTGCGCTCGATGCAAAAGCGGCTTCAGGCAATGGAACCTGTCAATATGCTGGCGCTGGAAGAATACGATCGCACCCAGGCGCGGCTGGAAGAGCTGAGTCAAAAGCTGGCAACGCTGGATGAAGAGCGTACCGAACTGCTGCTGCGGATCGAGAACTTTACAACCCTGCGGCAGCGAGCCTTTAAAGAGGCATTTGATGTGGTAAATCAAAACTTTCAGGTCATCTTTGCGGAGCTGTCCGACGGGGACGGCTATTTGCAGCTCGACAATCCGCAGGATCCCTTTGCGAGCGGGCTAAATCTGGTCGCGCATCCGAAGGGTAAGCCTGTGCAGCGCTTAGCTTCAATGTCGGGAGGCGAGAAATCGCTCACAGCCCTGAGCTTTATTTTTGCGCTGCAACGCTATCGCCCTTCGCCTTTTTACGCTTTTGATGAAGTTGATATGTTCCTGGATGGAGCAAACGTCGAACGATTATCAAAAATGATTAAGCATCAAGCGCAGCAGGCACAATTTATCGTGGTCAGTCTGCGACGACCGATGATTGAGTCGGCTCAGCGGACGATCGGCGTAACTCAGGCAAGGGGTGCCTACACCCAGGTTTTAGGCATCGATCTACAGGCTCAACCCGCTTCGAGCTAGGTCAACAAAAGTAACCAGCGTCCGCTATAGTGGAATAACTTGTTTGGGGCTAGTCCACAGATTTTGGAGATTGATTCTAATCTTGATTAATATTGATATCTAACGGTATCTTTATTAGATTTATTCAAACTGAACGAATACCAAACGCGGTTTCGGGATTGGGACGCGCAAATGAATTTTGAACAACAGTATTGCCAACGGTCTGACCTGATTGGAACACAGTTGATTACTCGCGATGGCGGGAAACGGCTGGGGGTGGTCAGTCAGCTTTGGGTTGATGTCGATAGCCGGGAAGTGGTGGCGATCGGGATTCGTGAAAGTCTGCTGTCTGGGGTAGTGTCCTCGGTACAGCAAACAGTGTTGCTGAGCAGTATCAGCCAGATTGGGGATGTGCTGCTGGTGGAAGATGACGATGTGATCGAAGACGATTTCAACACCGAGGCATATAGCAAGCTGATTAATAGCGAAGTCATCACCGAGACAGGAGAGATGCTGGGCAAGGTGCGCGGCTTTAAGTTTGACAAGCGCGATGGTCGCGTTGAGTCGATCGTAATTGCCACCTTTGGGCTACCTCAGATCCCCGATCAGTTGGTTAGCACCTACGAGCTGTCAATGGATGAGGTGGTTAGCAGTGGACCCGATCGTCTGATTGTGTTTGAGGGAGCAGAAGAGAAACTCAGTCAACTCACAGTGGGTCTACTGGAGCGGATTGGTATTGCCAGACCTGCCTGGGCGAGAGACGAAGACGATGCTTACGTGACGCCCACGGCTGCCGTCAATCAGCTTCCTTCTGGGATTCGTACGCCCGTTGAGCCACTGCAAGTCAGAACGCCTGTCGCTGAAGAAACCTGGGACGAAGACAACTGGAGCGAAGCGCAACCCCGCCGCCAGCTAAAAGAGCTACGCCAACCCGAGCCTGTGTATCTCGAAGAGGAAGATAACTGGGGCGGCAAGCAGCAGCAGTATGCCGAAGTCGAGTATCAAGAGATTCCTGTCGATCGCCCAGAATATCGCCAGATGGAGTACGCGACTCCCGATGAGGATCTGACAAAGGATGCTTGGGCAGATGACGAAAACCCACAGCCTGCTCCTCCGGTGAATCTTCCTGAACGGAGACGAGTTGTGGAATACGAGGAAGAGACGGATTATTAGATTTCGAGGGAATCTCCGATCAAGTCATCGCTCCTGTTGATCCTGTAGGGCGGTTTAAAAACTGCCCTTGCGACTATTTCAACCTGATATTTCAGTCTGATGAATAGGAAGCCCCGGTAATCCAGAGTCTCTATATCTCTATAAATTAATAAATTACAAGATAAAGTAAAAGCGTTTCGCTGCCTTAGCGTTCCGGTGTGCCTTCGTCCGATTTTTCCTGGAAGCTGCGGACGATGCGCGACAGCTCGTTTTTCTCATCTATACTCACTCGGCTGGGCGAGCCGCTAATAATCCGCTCGAAGTTGCGGAAGGAATCCTTGATTTCTGGACCTCGATCGCTAATCACATATTCACGGATGCCTTTATCGTGCCAGGAGCCGCGCATCTTAAAGACGTTGATTGCCCGCGCCATTTCGCCGCGAATCTCGACGTATTGCAGCAGAATGATCGTGTCGGTAATGGTAGAAATATGGGAATCGGTAATTGAGTGCGCTCCCATAAACTGATCAGAGGTGTTGGTGAAGAATCCGGTGATTTCCTCTTGCTTAGCAAATCCCGTTACACCAATCACAAATTGACGGAAGGCATTGTTGCTTACTCCCCGCGCTAGCGCAGAAAGGGAATCGATCGCAATGCGAGAAGGCTTAAACTCGGCGATCTCCGATTTGATGATCTGCAAATGATCTTCGAGTCCAGCAGATTCAGGATAGGCGCAGATAATTTTGAGTAAGCCGCGCTGCTCCAGATCCTCAAAGTCAATGCCCCACGAGTAGGCGTTGCGAGAAAGCTGAGCACGAGATTCTTCGTAGGCAAACAGCAGGGCACGTTCACCAATCCGGCAGGCGTTCTGAAGGAATTTGCTGACCAGCAGCGTTTTTCCGGTTCCCGTTGCCCCGGTTGCCAGAATGATTGAATCTTTGAAAAAGCCGCCACCGCACATTTCGTCCAGTGTTCTGACTCCAGACGAGACGCGCACATTCGACGATCGCTGCGTCAGGCGCATTGCCCCCAGCGGGAAAATATTAATGCCGTCATCGGTAATCGTGAAAGGATATTCCCCTTTCATGTGGGTTGTGCCGCGCAGCTTTAAAATTTCGATCGTTCGTCTGCGTCGTTCACCTTCCAGCACATTTCGCACGATCGCCACATTGTCTGACACAAACTCTTCCACGCCAAAACGAGCAACAGGTCCGTATTCCTCTACCCGTTCAGTCGTCATGATCGTCGTTGCGCCAACCTGCTTCAGGCGGGCAACCAAACGAAAGATTTCCCGACGAACCACGGATGCTGCGTCATACTGTTGGAACACTGAGGTGACTGAGTCGATCGACACCCGCCTTGCATTATATTTGCGGATCGCGTATTGAATTCGCTCGATTAATGCGGAAAGATCAAAATTGCCAATCACGTCCTGCCCTTCGGGATCGGGGGACGCATCGAGAATAAACAGCTTGCCTTCATCGATCAGCTTTTGCAGATCCCAACCAAAGCTAAAAGCGTTTTTGATAATGTCAGCAGGCGACTCTTCAAAGGTGACAAAAATTCCGGGCTGGTCAAAATAAATAATGCCGCTGTAGAGAAACTGGACTGCAAATAGCGTTTTCCCTGTTCCCGATGTGCCGCTCACAAGCGTTGTTCTGCCCGCAGGCAACCCCCCATGACTAATATCATCAAAGCCTTCAATCATGGTACGGATTTTCTGAACCCCTAACAGGGTTTGACCATTTTGACTGCTAAGCTGTCCATCCTGATTAATCTGGGTCATGGGTTAACGTAGCCTTCACCTAAAATCAATTTGTTAAAAGAGACAAGTTTGAAAATATAGCAAATAAATGGAAAAGGGTTTGGTAATGTTCTCCATCGCGTTTGAAAATTTACTGCGCTGTGCCCTTGGTCAGGCAGCATGATTTCCTGCTAGAACTTATGCTTACGCAGCGTGACTTGACTGCTACGGTGTTACTGGTTGCGTGGTTATTTATTGCTTTTAATTACTGATTGCTTGGTGACTGATTGCTTTAAGTTGCTTAAAAGGTGGGATTCTCAGCAGTCGAGATTAAAACAGTTTCATCACAACTCCTTTGTAATATCATGCCTGTCAGAAAAATTCAGTCATTACTAATTACCCCATCGCCTTATTCCGGTTCCTCGATCGATTCAATTTCGGTTTCTTCCTCCTGAAGCTCATCGTAGAGCAAGTCTAGCCCAATCAAAACTCGCTCTCGATCGGAGAGGTCGCCAATAATTTTCCGCACCGGAGGCGGCAGAATTTTTGCCAGGGTAGGAGTGGCTAGAATCTTATCTTCTTCAGCAAGCTGAGGATTTTTAAGAACATCGATTACTTTAAGTGCGTACACCCCCTGAAACTCTTTTTCCAGGATATTGTTCAGCGTTCTTAACGCTCGTACCGAGTTGGGTGTATTGCCTGCAACATAAAGCTTCAGAATGTAAGTTTTTTTAAGGGGACTCATGGAGCATAGAGAGGGGTGGTTGCCTTAGCTGAATGCTTTAACCAAGCAATCAAGGCGTATTGCGAATGAATTCACCACAAAGATACCATCATACTCAGCCTGTTTTGATTCAGCAATGCAGGCTTTTGTGGGCAGTTTGCCTTCGTCTCTAGCCCTGCTCAAGTTTGCAGGAACCCTTCAAGAACTGTCTCTTGGCTAGGATTCTCTCGGAATTGAGCGGCGATACATTTCACAGAGATGGGCGATCGTGTCAATGAGTGTGAGCCGATAATCCAGCAAAACTTCGTCGCTGCGCCCCTCGATCTTAAGATGCTTGGAAAACTCGTCCATTAAATCCATGTGGATCTCAACGATCTGCGAAACAGGGACATCAGCGAAGAAGGCGACATTCACAAAGTTGTCGATTTGCTCGTTGAGCGACGGCTCATTCAGAAAGTAAATTAGGATAATTTCCCGATATTCTGCCTTGAGCTGCCGAAGCAGGTCATCCCGCTGCTCTAGCGCCATGTGACGCAGAAAGTTTTGGGGATTGCGCTTGTAGTAAACTCCCAGGTAACCCAGTCGCTCTTTAAGTTTTTCGGCGAGACGAAGCTGCTGTTCCATCAGGGATTTGTGGGTTGCGAGAGCCTCAATCGCAGTCGCGGTCACTGGCATACCTGACTCAGCGCTACCCGGAGAAAGCTGAATAAATTTGCTGATTGCCTGGTCGATTGCTAGCCCAAGCTGTCCGAGTTGCTGGACACTGAGCTGTCGCACTGCAGCGTGATAAGTAAACTGGCAATCGCTCAAGGGTCGCTCAGGTTCAGGCTGAATGATGACTGTGGGTAGAAAAATAGCTTCTCGATTGAGCTGGTCGAGCAAGACTTGCAGCGTTGGGTTCGCCTGAAGCAGCAGGCAGTCTACATGATTGGACTGAACAAAATTGAATAGATCTGCTGTATCGGTGAAAGCATTCAAGGCATAGTCAACTATCCCTTGGTCACCAGAAGCAGACTGCTTTAAGGCTTCAGACAGCTTCTGAACAACGGCTGTGGCAGCAAGAATCCCGATCGAGAGAAGTGAACGCAAGGCTAGGCGACCCGTGGAAGACAAATACCTGAGCCATACGACCTGGATCGCAGTCTGGACAACAACCTGAACAACAGAAGAAACCAGAGGGAAAGCCAGAGTCGTTTATTGTTTGTCAGTCAATCAGTTCAAACAAGCTCAAACAAGCAATCCAAGCAAAAATATCAGTCATGCTTAGAATACTTAACATTCATTGTAGTTGAAAAAGCCGTTGGTTCAGTCCTTCTGCCGTCATAATTGAGGTACGCTCTCCAGATGTCCTTCCAGCAGATTAGGAGGTTGCGATCGAGTTCCTGATCCACCCTTCCCTCGTCTACCCTGACTCGATTACCCGATCGGATTGGTTTTGCTCTCACTGTTCGCTTCATTCGTTGAAATGCAGTCAATCTGAGCTTTTCTTCGGCTGATTAAGTTTTGATCACCCCTGTTACCTGTCGCGCTTTTATTCCTACTGTTTCGCTCGATCTTGGCATACGCTGTCGTGTGACGACTTCTACGATCGCCTTTCAAAACCGCTTCCACGCTTTGCTTTTGTTCTGCCTTTTATTTCCGCTGTTCTGCCTTTTATTTCCGCAAGCCTGTTCCTTGAGCTGTCCCATGCGCCACAGCTTGTCTCTTGAACCTTTCCCGGCATGAATTCATGGCTACTGTTCGTCTCAAGAAGTTTTTAGTTTCTGTTCCAGCGATCGCCGTGACGAATTCTGTTGCCCAGGCGTGGGAGATTTTTCGTCAGCGTGGCTGTGAACAAATTGTGGTGCTGGACCAGCAGAGCTATCCGATCGGCGTGCTGCGGCTTTTGCGGCTTTTGCCCTATTTGCCCCCCGGGGTGTCTCCCCAGTTCTCTAAAGCGGGAATTCGATCGGGAATTCGATCAGCCGATCAGCAGCAGGAGACAAACTCGCCCGCACCGACACCTGCACCGACAGAAGCTCAGCAGAGCATTTATCAGCTTTGTCAAACTGCCCTGCAACAGGGACAGATGCTTTTGGAAGATTTAACCCTACTGCCAGCTGATCAGCAAGTCAATCAGCTCCAGCCCCATCTGGGTCAGATTCATCAGCAGCATTGGGGCATGCTGGACGCGAATCACCACTTTGTCGGCTTAGTCGATCGCCTCAGTCTTCTGCAATTTCTCTCGCACCAGACCCCTCCGCTCAGCGTTGAAACGGTTCGCGAGCCAAAGCGTGAGTCAAAAGCCGGCAAAACCCAACAGGCATCAAAAAAGCGTGCCTCTGCAAAAGAGGTGAAGACGGTCGAAGAACAGTGGCAAGCCTCGGGTACAGCGTCGCGTCATTCCTTAGCTGGAAAACCCACAGATGGAAAACCGGCAGCCCAAAAGTCCGTTCCCCTACAACCGTCTGCTGCCCCCGATCCGCTGGTCGAACTGTTAGAACGCTTGCCCATTCCCCTGATGCTGCAAACCGCTGCCGGCCAGGTGATCGCGCAAAATTTGGCATGGCGACAGCAAATCGGCGAACTGCGTGACCCCCATCAGGTGCAGTGCGAGGCAGCCCTGGCTCTAGAATCTGCTGAGCGGCACGCGGTGCTTTCAGTTGAGACCGGATCTGCCACCGCTGAGAAAATGCCTGCCAGCGTTCCTCCACGCCTTGACGCTCCTGCTGTGGAACGACAAAGCAACCGCGACTGGGAAAACTGGAACGCAACCGCTAGCCAAATTTCTCCAGAAGCCGACGCTACAGGTCTTTGCCGGATTGGCACAACGCCCGATGCTTGCGTTTGCCTGTGCCCGATGAAAAACGGTCAGGAGCGGATCTGGCAGTTTATGAAAGTGTCGATGGGAACCACAAGCCAGCCTTCGGCTACGTCGCCGTTTTCCAGCAGGGTAAATGACGCTGTTTCTCACTGGGAATTGGAATCTCAGGCAGATTGGCTGCCCCAGTTTAAACTGGCAACCTTGAGTTTTAATCCTGACCCGAATTGGTATTGCCTGCACCAAACTGAATCCCTTTGGCTGGTGCTGGCACAGGACATCACCGAACAGCAGCAGGTGGCCAAGGAACTCGCCGCCAAAAATGCAGACCTGGTGCAGTTAAACCGCCTGAAGGATGAATTTCTCGCCTGCATTAGCCACGAATTGAAAACACCGCTGACGGCAGTTTTGGGCTTATCCAGTCTGCTTAAGGAGCAGGCACTCGGCGCGTTGAACGATCGCCAGGCACGCTACACCCAGTTAATCCACCAGAGCGGTCGGCATTTGATTCAAATCGTCAACAACATTCTCGACTTGACTCGGATTGAAACCGGACAGCTTGACTTGCTGCCAGAACCCGTGGCGATCGAAGAAGTGTGCCGTCGTGCCTACGAGCAAGCCTGTCAGCTCCAAATGGTTGAGCAACACACCGACTCTGCCTTGCCTCACCATCCCCCGGTGCGCTTTACCCTGAACATCCAGCCTGATTTGCACAATTTGATAGCGGACGAGCTGCGGCTGCGGCAAATGCTCACCAATCTGCTCACAAACGCGATTAAATTTACCCCGCTGGAGGGTGAACTGGGGCTGCGGGTTGAAACCTGGGAAGGCTGGATTGCGTTTACGATCTGGGACACCGGAATTGGGATTCCAGCAGAGAAGCAGCATCTCATTTTCCAGAAGTTTCAGCAGCTTGAAAGCCCGATGACGCGTCGATTTGAGGGAACGGGGCTGGGCTTAGTCCTGACGCAGCGACTTGCCAGGCTGCATGGTGGCGATGTCACCTTTACTTCCCAGGAAGGTCGCGGCAGTGAGTTCACGCTGCTGTTGCCGCCTAGCCCGCCGCAGGTCATGTCGCATTTTCGATCGCCCGCATTAAACCAGGCGGGGCATCGCAATCGGATAGCGATCGTGATTGAGGCAGACACGCTTGCGGTTGAGGGGTTGACGCACCAGTTAATGGGCTTGGGCTACCGGGCAGCCATTGCCCGATCGGGAACAGAAGCCCTGGAAAAAATCCGACGGCTCCAGCCGGGCATCATCTTCCTGAATCCAATTTTGCCGCTGCTGTCTGGGTGGGACGTGCTGACACTTCTCAAAACCGACCCCGAAACGCAGCATATTCCCGTCGTCGTCACCACAATGCGGGTGGAAAAAGATTTGGCGTATCAGAATGGAGCCGATGGCTTTTTGAGTCTGCCTGTGCAGGTCACAGCTTTGCAGGCTTGCCTCGATCGGCTGATCAAAAGAACACCCATTGCGATAGAACGATCGCAGTCCAACCTGACGGTTCTCTACCTGAATCCAGCGCAGGGGCAACAGCCCACCCATCTCGCCAACCAGCTTCATCAGCAGCAGTGCCGGGTGCTAGAAGTTGAGGATCTGGATCAGGCAGATTTACTGGCACGAGTCTGGAAGCCCGATGTCCTGCTCTTAGACCAGAATATTGCTGATCCGGCAAGCACATTGCATCAGTTGAGCCAGTCTTCTTGTCTGGCAAACTTGCCCTTGGTCACACTAACGGTAAAAGCAACAGAAGCAGCCAATCACATTCCGGCACTGCGAGTGTTCCCCTGTCTATCTGGGGCGTGGGACAGCCCAGAGGAACAGCTTCACTGCCCGCTCCAGGATTTGCTGCAAGTGATCCAGATGGCGGCAGGAATGAACTGGACGCCCCATGTGCTTATTGTTGACTATAGCCAACTTGCAGCCAATCCTGCTGTAGCCCAGAGCAGTTCCCTTGCGGAGACGCTTGCTTTGCAGTTCCCCGAAGGGAGCATCGCTTCTGGTTCTCTCAAGCCGCAGCAGGAGTCAACAGAGGCAATCGGTAGAGCTGAGGTGAACGTGCCAAAATTGCCCCATACCCCCCAGGCGATCGCTCAGTATCTTCAAATGGCAGGACTACAGAGTACCGTCGCTCAATCCTGGGCGGATGTCCTGCATCAGCTTCAGCATCACAGCGTCAATCTACTTTTGTTTTGCGTTTATCCCGGTCATACTCCAGCACAACTGCCTGAGATGGCGAACGAACTCGCCCAAATGCCAGGAAAGCCTCCGATTCTGGTTTGGAACCCGCAACCCATTTCCCTAGGAGGAGAACAACCCGTCCCTGACGCAGCAAGCCTCTTCGCCGAGCAACAGCAGTTCGTCGCGTTCTGGCAATCGTTTGTTTTGCAGTTGTCTAAAGAAGGAATCGCAACCGAAGTCTTGCCGGATGGCATCCCCATTTCTAAACTGCTCGATCGCCTTCAGCAAATTTTGTGTCACCCGATCCAGTGACGAAACTAAATGCATAAAAATAAATACGCAAAATAAATACACAAAAATAAGGGGCAAGAAATGGTTTGTGTACCACTCATCGCCCCTTTAATTCATTCGGTTAATTCCGAAGGCTTAGCGAAGCCATCAAGAACTAGTGGGCTGCTGCCATCTGATCTGCTTGAGCGACTTCGATCACTTCGGCGTCGATCGACTTCACCTGACTCAGCAGTTGCGTCAACGATTCCCCTTCGATCACTTCGGTTTCAATCAGCTTGATCGCGATCGTTTCCAGCAAATCTCGATTAGTTCTCAAAAGGGTGAGAGCCGTTTCGTGGGCACGATCGACAATGCCTTTCACTTCTTGATCGATCGCCTCTGCGGTTTGGGCACTGACCATCCGACGCGGATTCGTATCACCACCAAGGAAGGTATTCTGCTGTCCTTGCTGATACGCGAGTGGACCCAGAACTTTGCTCATACCGTAGGTTGTCACCATACGCTCTGCCAGATCGGTTGCCCGTTGCAGGTCATTGGAGGCTCCGGTCGTGATGCTGCCAAACACCACTTCTTCTGCCGATCGCCCGCCCAACAGCGTAGTAATTTCGCCCTGAAGCTCAGCTTCGCTCATCAGAAAACGGTCTTCGGTCGGGAGTTGAAGCGTATAGCCCAGAGCTGCCATGCCACGAGGCACGATCGAAATCTTCTCGACTCGACCCGATCCGGGCATCACTGACCCTACCATGGCATGTCCAACTTCGTGGTAGGCAACGATCTTTTTCTCTTTCTCGTTAAGGACGCGACTCTTTTTCTCCAGACCTGCCACAACGCGCTCGATCGCTTCAGCAAAATCTTCTTGAGCCACTGCCTGACGGTTATTTCGGGCTGCCAGCAGTGCAGCTTCATTGACCAGGTTTGCCAAATCTGCTCCAGCGAATCCGGGAGTGCGGGTAGCAATCACCTTCAGATCCACATCGGGACCCAGCTTCACATCCTTAGAGTGAATGTTGAGAATTGCCAATCTTCCCTGTAAGTCGGGGCGATCGACCAAGACCTGACGATCGAAGCGACCAGGGCGCAACAGCGCCGGATCGAGGGTTTCAGGACGGTTGGTGGCTGCCAGTACGATCACGGTCCGGTCGCCTGCGGCAAAGCCATCCATTTCAGTGAGCAACTGGTTCAGGGTTTGCTCGCGCTCGTCGTTGCCGCCGTAAAAGCCGTTGCTGGCACGAGATTTACCGATCGCATCCAGCTCATCAATAAAGATAATGCAGGGAGCCTGCTTTTTCGCCTGTTCAAACAGGTCGCGCACGCGAGAAGACCCAACGCCTACAAACAGTTCCACAAACTCCGAACCCGAAATGCTGAAGAATGGAACTCCTGCTTCTCCGGCAACCGCCTTTGCTAACAGCGTTTTCCCGGTTCCGGGAGGACCAACCAGCAGCACCCCTTTCGGAATCCGTGCGCCGAGTTGGGTGAATCGCTGCGGACTTTTCAGAAAATCAACAATTTCAACCAGCTCAGTTTTAGACTCTTCCACCCCTGCAACATCTGCAAAAGTGACTTTATCCGCTTCGCCTTCGACATAAACCTTGGCACGGCTCTTACCGATCGACAACACACCCTGCTGTCCACCACTGCCGCGACTGATGAAGAACTGCCAGATTGCCACAAAGATCAGCGGTGGAACCACCCAGCTTAGGACACTGCCAATCCAGTTATTTTTGGGCGGAGGTGCAGCCGCAAACTCAACGCCGTTGTCTTCCAGCAGCTTGGGCAATTCCAGGTCGAAAATCGGTGTGGTTTCCAGAACTTGCCCAGCGGTGTCATTATCCGCTTTGAGCTGATAGCGAATTTCGTTTTGCCCGACAGAAACCCGTGTCACCTCCTGATCCTGCACCTGATGAATAAACAGGCTATAGGGCACGCGGGGAACCTGCGAACCGAATAGATTCGGCAAAAAGATGTTTGCCAGCAGGAACAGCCCTGAGACAAGCAGCAAAATATTGCTTATCTGGCGGAAACGGGAGGGCTGAGGTTGATTTTTTATCGCCATTTGTACAGCGTTTCCTTTCTTATAGGTTTAGTGGGCTAAATGAGAATTTTTCTGGCGATCGATCCGGTGCAGCGTACTGCCAATCGCAAAAACACATCCTCAAAAGAATAGCCCTGTCTCAGAATGAGCATCCTGCCCCCAGCGGGGGAAATCATCTCACTCTGAGAAGCATCTTATTCACAATTCTAAATACTTTGTCTTATTTATAAAGGGGCGGAAATCCACACTGCCTCCGTCCAGGCTGCGTCGTTCCGCGTTCTCAAGCTGTTTCCATCCATTCAAAAATGCGATCGAGCTGTTCGGTCGTGATCAGCCCATACTGCCAGAGAATCATCGGCAGCAGATTAACCCCCTGATGAGGTTGCCGCAGCGCAAAGGCAATTGCCTGAGTCGGAACTGCCAGCTCATCTTTCAAAAAATCGATTAGTTTTGCCTGTGCGTTAGACACCTGTGCCATTGCTGATTGCCTTGAAAATATAAGTGTTTGTAACGATTAGTTTAAGTTTTGTAAACTTCTTTCAGAATTTGTTGATGGTAATTATAGCGACAAACTGCAAAATTGAGGTATCTCTCTCAAGAATTGCAAACAAAGCCTTTATTTACTCAGCTTCCAATTCGTAGAGAAGACCGATATCTACCAGAAGGGAGACTTCGACCAGAACAGCTTCTCATTCAGGACGATCGTTCCTGATAGAGTTCCTCAAAGAATTTCCTAAGCAACAAAATTGCGAAAATAAATTTTCTTGAAAGACTATCTTGAATTCGTCCAGCTCAGAAATACCTCAGTAGATTTGTCATTCATTTCGTTTGTCATTTATTTGGTTTGTCGTTTATTTCGCTGTCATTCCATTCGGCGTTTAAGCCCGGTATAACTGCCTACCGCAGGCTGAACCCTGGAAACGTCTTTCGTTTTAGTACAAAATTACTGCTCGCGGCGCATTTTAGAATATAGCAAAATAGGCAAACCGTCAACCGAATTTATTCCTCACCTCGTATCTCACCCCGTCACCCCTCACTTTCCCATCCCCTATGCCTGCCAAATATCTTTCCCTGACCGATCGCCTCTACCACTACCTGCTCAACCACTCTCTTCGCGAACCCGAACTGCTGCAAAAGCTACGTCAGGAAACTGCAAGCCATCCGATGAGTCAAATGCAAATCTCGCCGGAGCAGGGGCAGTTTATGGCGTTTTTAGTGCAGCTGATGGGCGCGAAGAAGGCGTTAGAAATCGGCGTGTTCACCGGATATAGTTCGCTCTCTGTGGCACTAGCACTTCCCGACGACGGCAAACTGATCGCCTGTGATGTCAGCGAAGAATACACCTCGATCGCCCGTCGCTACTGGAAAGCGGCTGGAGTCAGCCATAAAATTGACCTCCACCTTGCCCCCGCCCTAGAAACTCTCGATCGCCTTCTGCAAGAAGGTCAGGCAAACACCTTTGATTTCGCTTTTATCGATGCTGATAAGAGTAGCTATCCTGCCTACTACGATCGCGCCCTTCAGCTCATTCGTCCGGGGGGATTGATTGCGATCGACAATGTTCTCTGGTCTGGACGAGTCGCCGACCCACAGGAGCAGGACAACCGCACTAACCTGATCCGCCGCTTTAATGAACAGCTTCATCAAGACGATCGCATTACACTGAGTCTCTTGCCGATCGCCGATGGTCTAACCCTTGCCCTTAAGCGATAGCCCTCAAGCAATCATCCATTTATTAATGAATCGGCTTCAATCCCGCGCCGAGCCGCGATGTAGAGCAAAATCAGTCAAAATGATAGGATTGGCTACCTGCTCCTTTCACCTGCCGCCCCGCTATGACTTCGACCTTTACCCCAGATCTGACCACACTTGCCCAGCAAACTCGCGACGCTGCCCGCCAACTGGCTGTGCTTTCTTTAGCAAATCGCGATCACGCCATTGAATTGATCGCCCAGGCACTCGAAGCGGCAACCCCAGAAATTCTGGCGGCAAATCAGGCAGACTGTGAAGCGGCTCTGGCGGAAGGGTTAGCCAATGCCCTCTATGGACGGCTCAAGCTGGATGCGCCAAAACTAAAGGCGGCGATCGCAGGAGTGCGCGATGTAGGGCGTTTGCCTGATCCGATCGGGGCAGTCCAGATTCATCGTGAACTGGATACCGAGCTGATTCTGCGGCGAATTGCCTGTCCTCTCGGTGTCGTTGGAGTCATTTTTGAGGCGCGTCCCGATGCGGTCATTCAGATTGCATCGCTGGCGGTGAAGTCGGGCAACGGCGTGATTCTCAAGGGCGGGAAAGAGGCGGTTCGCTCCTGTGAAGCACTGGTCAAGGCGATCCAAACGGGGCTAACCCAGGCCAATATCAATCCTGCTGTTGTGCGGCTACTGACGACTCGCGAAGAAACGCTGGCACTGCTCCGACTTGAATCCTGTGTGGATCTGATCATTCCCAGAGGCTCAAATGCGTTTGTCCGCTTTGTGCAGGAAAATACCCGCATTCCGGTGCTGGGACATGCAGACGGCATCTGTCATCTTTATATCGATCGCGCTGCCAATCTCCAGCAGGCAGTTTCGATCGCACTGGACTCTAAAACCCAGTATCCTTCCGCCTGCAACACGATCGAAACCCTCTTGGTTCACCCATCGATCGCGCCAGAGTTTTTGCCCCTAGCTGCGACTGCCCTGCGTGAAAAAGGCGTGGAGCTTCGCGGAGACGATCGCACTCGTCAAATCATTTCCGCTGAACTTGCCACCGATGCAGACTGGTCAACCGAGTATAGCGATTTGATTCTTTCCATTAAAGTCGTCGATTCCCTTCAGGATGCCGTCGCCCACATCAATACCTACGGCTCTCGCCATACCGAGGCGATCGTCACTGAAGATCAGGCAGCCGCGGCAGAATTTATGGCACAGGTTGATGCGGCAGGCGTATTTCATAACTGCTCGACCCGTTTTGCAGATGGCTTCCGCTATGGCTTTGGCGCAGAGGTCGGCATCAGCACCCAGAAACTCCCCCCACGTGGCCCCGTCGGACTGGAAGGACTGGTGACTTACAAATATCAGCTTGTCGGACAGGGTCAAATCGTGGCCACCTACAGCGGCACAGACGCAAAACCCTTTATCCATCGAGATTTTCCCTGCTAGGATCCACCTTGCTAGGATCTACATTGCTAGAAGGAGCAATACCACAAGTCCCCTCACCTCCTCACCCCTCCACTCCTTACCCACTCGGTCAGCCCCCATGGATCGACTGTACGTTAATAACATTCGCGCCTACGGATACACAGGTGCGCTGGCAGAAGAACAAATTTTAGGACAGTGGTTCTCCGTCGATCTGGTGCTCTGGCTGGATTTGTCCGAAGCGGGGGAGAGCGATCGTCTCTCCGATACTTACAACTATGCTCAAGCCGTTGAAATCGTGCAGCAGATTATCCAAACCTGCAAGTTTGCGCTGATCGAAAAGCTAGCGGAAACGATCGCCCAGTCCATCCTGACTTCTACTTCAATTCAGCAGGTGCAGGTTCGCCTGACAAAGCCCACACCCCCCATTCCCAACTTTAGCGGCTCAATTACCGTGGAACTTACCCGCCCATCTGTATAACGTTCCTACTGAGCGGATGCAAATAGCCTGTGCCTACGACCAAGAGCCCTCTTCAGTCCGCTCCAGTAGGGTTGTTGTGCCGCGTTTCATACTGCTCATAACTCGATAGTTCCTGGCTTACGCAAACTGTCTGGATTGTGACTCCAATGATTAGGAGATAGCCATTTGAAATACTCCAACCTAATTAGATGAGCAAAGCGGTAAGCTCTGTCCTCACCGTCAGTTATAAGGCACTCTCGCAGAGCTTCAACATTTTCAGAAGATTGCGGAATCCATTGAGTCAACAGATTGAGATCTGGATTATTAGGTGGTCGAGATGCGCTCAGATCATCAAATTCCTCGTCTAAGGAATCATCCCACCAGTGTTGAAACACCATTTGACGCTCTGCACCCTCATAAACTTCAATAACCCAACCGTGATCCTCACCATAGGAGTAATGCAGCAACAGTCCAAGATTTGCTTGAACGATCGCTGGCAGACCTTCCCAATCTTGCCCCGTTGGGACAAAACTTGTCCATTGGTTACTTGAGGGAAAAACAATCCCATTCAATCCTGCCCTTTGCAACAACTGGACAGCATCTTCTTGAGAGGCTCCACGTAGATGATATGACTCACTAAATTCACTCATGCGAGCTTCACCTCTAATACAAACAGCTGGGATTCAAACTGCCCCTCCACCGGAGACTAAGCGGCATAACTACGATTAGACGATAAATCACTTGTCCTTTTCGAATTATATTCATTGCCTCGATCCCACTCAAAGTGCTTCTCGCGCAGAGGAATCGGGCGTGTCTGAGCTTACCTACCTTACCCTTGACCAGTTTTTGCGACACCACCCGCATTGTCACAACCTGCATTGTCTAGCGTTGCATTCAACGAGCAGTGCCTACCGATATCCTGCCGCCTGCAAAGAAAACAGCCTGGCATAGCGTCTGCCCTGAGCCAGCAGTTCTTCATGAGTCCCATGCTCTAGAATTTCACCCTGCTCCATCACCAGGATCTGATCTGCCATGCGAACGGTCGAAAAGCGGTGAGAGATCAAGATTGCCATCTGGTTTTCGGTCATTTCTCGAAAGCGATCGAAGATTTCTGCTTCAGCCTCGGCATCCATGGCGGAGGTCGGTTCATCCAGCACCAGCAAATCTGCGCCCGATCGCATAAATGCCCGCGAGAGAGCAATTTTCTGCCACTGTCCACCCGATAGCTCCTGTCCGCCTTTGAACCAGCGACCCAGCCGCGTATAAAATCCCTGGGGGAGATGGTCGATAAACGATCGCGCCGTGCCCTTCTCGGCAGAAATTTCCCATCGCTGCTGATTCTCAAACTGCGTCACATCGCCTGCGCCCACGTTTTCACCCACCGTGAACTGATAGCGCACAAAGTTTTGAAAAATCACGCCGATTCGCCGTTGTAGCACTTCCAGATCCCACTCGCGCAGGTCGATGCCATCCAGCAAAATTCGCCCGGAGTCAGGAGTATAAAGGCGCGTCAGCAGCTTGATCAGCGTAGTTTTGCCAGAGCCGTTTTGTCCAACGATCGCCAGCTTTTCTCCGGGTTGCAGATGAAAGGAAATATCGCGCACGGCCCAGCGGGAACTGTCGGGATAGCGAAACGAAACCTGCTCAAACCGAATCCCATCTCCGGGAAGGCTACCCTCGGTCACGGTTCCGGTTTGCGGCGGCACATCTTCTTCGAGAAATTCGTACAGGTTCGATAGGTACAGACAATCCTCATAGGCTCCGCCGATCGCGGACAGCACCGAGGAAAACGTAGACTGTCCCTGCCGAAACACGACGAGATACAGCGTCAGATCGCCGATCGTAATCCGTCCATTAATCGTTGCCAGCACAATCCAGACATAAGTGAGGTAAAAAGCGATCGTGCTCACCAGACTCAGCCCATAACCCCACCCGCTGCGGCGAATCGTCAGATCCCGGTCTTCGCGATAAAGGCGATCGAACACGGCACGGTAGCGTCTCAGCAGCAGGTCGCCCAACTGAAACAGCTTTACCTCCATTGCAAAATCTTCGCGGGCGATCAGCGTTTCCAGGTAAGTTTGCTCCCGCGTTTCGGGGGCACGCCAGCGGAAGAGCCGAAAAGCTGCGCCTGCAAAGCGAGTTTCAGCCACAAATGCCGGAACTGCCGCCACCATCAGCAAAATCACCGACCAGACCGAGAATTGCAGCAGCAAGCCGCCAAAGGTCAACAGCGACAGCACATCTTTCACCAGCCCAAAGGTACGCGCCACCAAGCTCAGCGGACGAGTTGAAGCTTCCCGGCGGGCACGGCTCATTTTGTCGTAGAACTCGGAGTCTTCAAAGTGCCGCAGATCGAGCGTGAGTGCCTTTTCTAAAATCAGCACATTCACCTTTTGCCCCAGCAGCACTCGCAGCAAAGACTGACACAGTGCAATCCCCTGCTGACTACCGGAAAGCACGATAACGCACAGCGCCTCCAGCCCCAGATAAAACAGAGCTGTTTCTCGTCCAATTCCCCCAAATTGAGCCGCCTGCACCACGCCATCGACAATTAGCTTTCCGATATAAGCAATGGCTCCGGGCAACAGACCCGCAATCAGCGTCAAAACTGCCACAATCACAGTCAAACGGCGATCGGTTGTCCAAACGAGTTCTAGTGCCCGATAGCTATATCGAAAAATTGCCAGCGATTGGCGCAATGCCTGGAAGGAACGTTCAAATCTCTTCATAATTCCCACCATAGCGAATTGCGCCGCAAACGAGGAGAACTGGGCTGCCGTCAGGGAAGAAGCGGTATTGGATTAAACCCTCCTCACTCAAAGCATCTCTCTATACTGAAGAAGTAACGACTGCCTAACCGTTGAAATTGCTTAATTCTGGAGGACTTGGATATGGCTATGAACGATCGCAAAAAACGCATTATGGAACATCTGGCACGCAGCAGCGGCAACTTCATTCAATCCACGCCGCGTAACTCAAATGAGCGCAAGCAGCAAATCCTCGACCATGTGAAGCGCACAAAAGGTTAATTGCTGAAATCACTGCTTCGCACGATTTTGCTTCCTGAAGTCCCATGAATCCTTTTGCCAGAATGGCAGTCTATATGGACTATATTGGACTGTTGATGATAGGTCATCCTGATCGTTCGGGGTTTCGCTCGAACAGCTAAAGAAGGAATTCCGGGCGGATCTTGCCTATCTTCTCCGTCTGGCATGCGGCATAACTGGAGGTAAAACGAAGCAGTGAGTATTTCTGACCTATTTGCCAGGGGCGGAGTCGCCATGTGGCCCCTGCTATTTCTCTCTTTCCTGACCCTCAGCACCATTATTGAGCGGGCGTGGTTCTGGTCAAAAATTCTGACCCACGAGCGGGAAATTTCCGGGCGGGTGTTGGAGGCAGCACGACGGGACTGGGATGCAGCAACCGAGATTGCTCGCAAATCCAGCAGTCAGCCGATCGGTCGTTTTCTCTATTCCGCGCTGGAACTGCAAGACCCCGATCCCGAAGTGTTTGAACTCGCCCTGCAAGCCTCAGCAGACGAAGAACTTAACGCGATGCGGCGCGGAGACAAGGTGCTAGAAACAACAATCGCGCTCGCCCCTCTGCTGGGTCTATTGGGAACAGTGCTGGGTTTGATTAGTTCGCTGAGCTCGATTCGCATTGGAGACCTGGGTACAGGTGCAGCAGAAGGCGTGGGGCTGGGAATCTCAGAAGCCCTGATTAGTACGGCAGCAGGCTTGATTGTGGCAATCACTGCACTAGCTTTCTACCGTTTGTTCCAGAGTTTTGTGTTCGGTCAGGCAAAAATTTTCCGACAGTCAGGTAACGAGCTAGAACTGCTTTACCGCAAAGAACGCCTTCCCTTGGTAAGACGAAACGCGCTGAATGCTTCCAGCCTGAGTTCTGAATCGATCGTCCCTCAGTCCACTGCGGGAGAAAACCCATAGCGTTGCGGTTGAATTTTACGCTGTTCCTCACATTTCTTACCGAGTTGTCATGCCGATTAAAACTCACCTCGAATCGACCGAGACTGATGTTCGCATTGAAATTGTCCCGCTAATTGACGTTATCTTTTGTATTCTCACTTTCTTCATCCTGGCAGCAGTCACGTTAACTCGGCAGACTGCAATTAGTGTCGATCTGCCCCGTGCTGGCACAGGTGCGCCACAACTGCGACAGTTGCTCGTGGTTAGCGTTGACCCGATCGGTCAAACCTACCTGGAAAAACAGCCGATTTCCCGCGAATCGCTTGCCGCTGCCCTGCAAAACTTTAAGCAGCAGAATCCCGATGGGCTGATGGTGCTATATGCCTCTAAAGCCGCTAGCTATAACGATGTGGTGCAAGTGCTCGATTTGCTGAGAGATGTCGGGGGCGATCGCGTCGCACTGGCAACCCTGCCGGATAACGGACAAAACCCGGCTCCGCTACCAAATTCCTTTACCCTTCCGGGTGGATCGATTAATCCTCAGGCTCCCTACCAGATTCCGGGTCAGGTTGACCCATTGAACCCGGCTCCAATTCCGGCTCAACCGCTTCCTGGCATTGAGTCACCCCGCACAAGCCCCGCTCCCGCCCCCAAATCAAACGCGCCCAAGCCAGTAGCACCTTAGCGTTTCAGGCGAGCGTTTATGCCTGTCTTCATTTGCCTTTCTAAATGCTTCCTCAGGAAAAGTGCTTTATGTAGAATCGGCATCAACACGATGCGATATTTGCAACGCTTGTAGAAAAATGTGCCTAGGGATATAGAATTGTTCCCCCTGCCTATGGGCAAATTAGTGAAGTGGGATTTCAATGTGACAGTAATGAATCGAAAAACGCCGCGTAACGCTCAACCCAATCCGTTACATCTTTCTCTAACAAGTTTGACGACCGCTACCAATCGCGAGACTGAGTTTGACTTCGATCGTTGGGCAAGTGCAGTTAGAAGGCAAATGCTCGATTCGCTCAAAAAGCGTGATGCGCGCAATCTCTAAATTCTTTTCGCTCGCCCTTTCCTGGACAATCAGCTCATTGTAAAAAGTAAAAAGCCTTCATAAAAAGCCCCCCGTAGAGGAGGGCTAATTTTTTGTTTGAGTGTTTCGCTTACCGGGAAGGGTCGAGCACATGGCACTGTCCAGCGTCTCGCAGCAGATGATCACACAGCACGAGTGCCACCATCGCTTCGACCATCGGCACTGCCCGAGGCAGCACACAGGGGTCATGTCGTCCTTTGCCTGCCAAAATCGTTTCCTCGCCTTCTTTCGTAACGGTGCGCTGCTCTTTACGAATTGTGGCTGTCGGCTTAAATGCCACCCGGATCAGAATGTTTTCCCCGTTAGAAATGCCGCCCTGGACGCCGCCCGATCGATTGGTTGTGGTGCGAATGTCACCTGC
This sequence comes from Leptolyngbya sp. GB1-A1, assembly GCF_039962475.1. Classification (NCBI taxonomy): domain Bacteria; kingdom Bacillati; phylum Cyanobacteriota; class Cyanophyceae; order Leptolyngbyales; family Leptolyngbyaceae; genus Leptolyngbya; species Leptolyngbya sp. GB1-A1. Next base: position 23,931 of record NZ_JAMPLI010000018.1, read on the forward strand.
GTCGTCGAGGTAGAATTCGTCGTTGTGTTCGCTTCCGACCAGCAGCGTTCCGGCAAAGCCTGAGCCGATCTCAAATCCTTTGGTGGCAGGCAGCGACATCACCGCTTTTGCTAAATCGGCTTCGAGTTTGTCAAACACGGGTATGCCTAGACCTTTGGGAACCTGCCGGGCAACGCATTCAACTACACCCCCGACCGAATCGCCCGATCGCCCAATTTGCTCGATCATTTCAATCATGCGATCGGCGCAGTCGCTATCGGGACAGCGGACAATATTGCTCTCTACCTGCTCTAGCGTCACCGTTGCCGGATCGACCACGCCTTCTAGATCCTTAATTCGCTTCACATAGCCGACAATTTCAACACCTGCCACCTGCCGCAAAATCTTTTTGGCGATCGCTCCCGCTGCGACTCGTCCGATCGTTTCTCGTGCTGAGGATCTGCCGCCGCCCTGCCAGTTGCGAATGCCGTATTTGGCATCGTAGGTTGCATCTGCATGGGAAGGACGATATGCCTTGGACATTTCATCGTAGTCCTGCGGGCGAGTGTCCTTGTTGCGAACCAGAATGGCGATCGGCGTTCCCAGGGTTTTGCCTTCAAATACACCGGAGAGAATTTCGCACTGGTCAGCTTCTTTGCGCGGCGTAGTGATTTTGCTTTGCCCCGGACGGCGGCGATCGAGTTCAAACTGAACTTCTTCGATCGAAATCTCAAGCTGCGGCGGGCAACCGTCGATCACGACACCGACTCCACCGCCATGAGATTCGCCAAAGGTGGTGACGCGAAACAGATGTCCGAAAGTGTTGCCCATAGATGTTATGCAAAGGTCGTAAGTCTTTGATTTTACCCAAGATAGGGGAGGAACGACCAGCGTGCAAATGACTCACTCTTTTTGTCGAGGAATTTGTGCAAGAAATTTGTGCAAGAAATTTGTGCCAGGAACAAGTACTGCAAATCGTTCTGTTTGCTAACGACAGCAACCATCTTCCATATGCAAAATGCGATCGGCGACATCTAAAATTCGGTTGTCGTGGGTGACGAGCAAAACCGTGCAGCCTTCTTCTTTCGCAAGACTTTGCATCACGTTCACCACATCGCGCCCTGTCTGGCTGTCCAGAGCGGCAGTCGGTTCGTCCGCAAGCACCAGTTTGGGATGACTGACCAAAGCACGGGCAATGGCGACGCGCTGCTGCTGTCCCCCAGAGAGCTGCTTTGGGTAAACATCGACAAATTCGCTCAGCCCAACTGCCGAAAGGGTTTCAACCGATCGCCGCCGATACTCCGACTTGGGAATTTTGGGATGCAGCTTCAGCGACATACTGACGTTTTCCCAGGCAGTGAGACAATCGAGCAAATTGTGCGCCTGAAAGATAAAACCAATCTGATTGCGAACCTGCATGAGCTGCTGCTTTTTCGCGCCCAAAAGTTCCTGTCCCAAAATTTTGAGGCTGCCCGACTGAGCCGATCGCAGTGCTCCGATTAGGGTCAACAGCGTCGTTTTTCCCCCACCTGACGGACCCTCAAGAATCACTACCTCTCCCGCATTTAAATCCAAAGTGATATCAGAGAGAACGGTTTTTTGCAGCGAGCCTTTACCAAAAGAATGATTGAGATTGCGAATGGCGACGATCGAATTCATAGATATTCTCAAAAATGAATTCCCTAAAACACATCCACCGGATCAGCCGATCGCAGCTTATTCATTGCCATCGTGCCCGCCACGCTACACATCACCACCGTTAAGACAAACACCTGCACAGCAACATCCCACCGCATCACAACTGGAATTCGCGTTGCCTGAGCCAGCAGCCCATACACGCCGTAGGAAGCCAGGCATCCGGGAATAAAGCCCAGCACTGCCAAAATCAACGCTTCTTGCAGCACAATTATCCAGAGGGAACGATCGCTATAGCCCATTGCCTTGAGCGTGGCGTATTCGGGTAGATGGTTGCTGATGTCGGTATAGAGAATTTGATACACAATCACCATACCCACTACAAAGCCCATGATCGCGCCAAAGCTCAGCACTTTGCCTTGAGGAAAAGAAGCGGCAAACTCCTGCTCTAAAGCAATTAGCTCGGCTTTGGTAGCAACTCGCACTTCAGGCGGCAATCGTGCCTGGAGCTGAGCCTGCACCGCACCAATATCTGCGCCGGGTTCCAGAATCACCACGCCCACGTTGATAGAATTGCTGCCCTGGCGGCTGATTTGCTCGTAGTTCCAGTCGCTCATCAACACATAGCCTTTGTCGTTGAAGTTGCTGCCCAGGCTAAATAGCCCCACAACCTGCACTCGCCGATTATTGATCGTGGTGTTGACGCTGCCTGCTTCGGCAAATAGTTGGGGCACGTTTCCGAGCGTGGGTTGTCCCAGGCGATCGAACAATACGGTTCCGGGGGTGGTGAGGCGATCGACCTGCTGATCGACTTCGGGCAGATTCAGAACAGGCTGCACCGGGTTAAACGCCAGCACTTTGATAAAATTGGCGGCAAAAATGTCGATCGGCACAGGCTGAGCATCGGGAGATTTAGGTTGCCGCAGCGTTTCCGGGTTTGTCCAGCGCACTCTGCCGATGTAAAGCGGACGCACCGACTCTACACCAGGAACAGTGTCTGCCTGATACAGGTAAGACTTGGGCAAACCGCCAAACCCAAAGTCGATCGACGGAACTCGCGCAGACAGCAAATACAGTTCGCCTTTCAGTGCCTCCGGCAGCAGCGTGATTCCATCAAACAACATTGCCCGTAACCCAAGCTGGGTAAAAATCAAAATATTGGAAAACGCAACGCCCGTCAGCGCGACAGCTAAACGTACTTTCTGGTGAGAAAGCTGTGCCCAGCCAAGGGGTTTATGGATTTGCCAAAATTGACGCAGTGCTTTCATTAAACGATCTCCAAATTATCTCCTGAGTCAGCAACCAGTGATTCCCCGTAGCATCAATCAGTTATTGCCTGGTTTAGAATTGATTGGCTTAAAATGAATTGTTTGGAATTAATTGATTTGGAATTAATTGACTTGAAATTAATTAGTTTGAATCTCAAGTCGCACCTGCATATTCGTCAAAGCCGCAACTTTTGCGTTATCGCTTGCATTAATCCGAACTTTTACTTCTACCACTCGCGTATCCTGATCGCTGGTTGGGTCATTGCTATCTTCAGAAAGTTTGCGTTTACCGACCTGTAGCCCGACCTGCTCGACCACGCCCTGAAGCTTGCCCTCAAATCCGCCATATTCACTCGCGATCGTCGCCTTTTGTCCGGGTTTAACTTTTGCCATATCCGTCTCATACACTTCGGCGATCGCATACATCTGGTCAGTTCGTCCCAGTTCCACAATGCCCTGCTGCGTATTCACCTGTTCACCCACACGGGTATTAATTCGGAGTACCTGACCTGCGATCGGGGCTTTCACCTGGGTATCCTCTAACTCAGCGCGACGCTGTTCCACCGCAATCATCGCTTTTTCCAGATCGGCTTGTGCCACCCGCAGATCAACAGGGCGAACTTCGCTCAACTTTGCCAGATTTTCTCGCTCTTGCCGGATTTGCTGCGTCAGGGTTTCGATCGTCATTTGGCGTTCTGCCTGCCGCTGTCTCAGGGTTGCCTGCGCGGTTTCTAGTTCCTGTCTTGCCTGATCCAGATCAGACGCTTTAAGTGCGCCCTCCTGCTGCAAATAAACGTTGCGATTGTAAGTGGTCTGTGCCTGCCGCAAAACTGCTTCTGCACTGGCGATCGCAGCCTCTTGACCAACGACTTCGTTTTTGAGCTGTGCTTCTAAGCGGGCGATCGTAGCTTGCTGTGCGGCGACATCGGCATTTTTGGCATCTCCTGCCTGGGTTTGCGCCAGTCTTGCCCGATAGTATTCCACGTTCTTTTCGGCTTCTTCCAGGTCACGCTGTTTGCGATCAGCTCCCTGAAGAATCGCAATTACCTGTCCGGCTTTTACCCAGTCGCCTTCTTCTACCAAAATTTGATTTACACGACTATCTGCTGCATTCGTCACCGACAGCTTCATCACTTCGCCCTGAGGAGCTAATCGCCCGATCGCCACCACAGAAGTAATCGGCTGAACGGCTGGAGCAGGCTGGGGCTGTGCCTGGGAAGAGTTAGAAATTGCAGAACAGGCAGTATTGCCGCTCAGGAGCAGTAGAAGCACAAAAGGAAGCCATTTGAGTCTGGACTGCATAGGAAAGGGAGGATTTAGATGATCTGGGCAGGAATCGAGAATCAGGCACGATCGCATAGAGATACTGCTTCCAGAAACCCAACTCCGAAAACTGAGAAACTTCTTAACGATAAGGATGAAGGTTAGCGAAAGACTAAAGGAAGGCAGGATGAATCAATACTTCACTTAAAGCATAGCGTCAAAGCCTACCTGCAAAGCGTGATCCATCCCACGATCGATAATGTCTGTATTCAGCATAAAAAACTGCGCTTAGTCTGACTTCTAACAAGCGTTAGAAACGGGTTTTACAAGCCATTGCCGATGAGAATAAACGATGCCCAGTAGTAGGGATGCTCTAGCGTCACAGGCTGATTTTCACTGTCCACGAGATGTTCGAGACGAGTTCTGGTTGCTCCCTGAATCAGGGCAATTTGTGCCTGCTGGAGTGCGGCAGTTTTAGAGGAATTGCCCGATCGTAGTGCGGTATAAAATCGGCTCATCAGTGCCTCTGTGCCGCCGTCATCCACTGCCCACAAAGATGCGATCGCGGCTCTGGCTTCGGTTGCCTGAATCTGATAGCCAAATCCCAGAATTTCTTTGCCGTCTCCAAGCTGCGTTGCACTCACTGCGGTTTGACAGCTACTCAACACGACTAGATCAACATTATCCAGCGTCAGGCTACTAACATCGCGCATCGTGATCGTGCTGCCGTCCCCAAACAAAATAAATGAATCTTCTGGTGATCCCGTGGTGAACATCGCGTGAGTGGCAAGATGAACGATATTGTAATCATTCAAGATGGGTTCGATGGCAGCGCGGGTGAATGCTCGATCGATTAACTGGCGTGTATTGGGATATAGCCGGGCGATCGTCTCCAGTTCCGGTTTGGCATAGGGTAGCCCGCTAAAGCGAAGGACTGTGCCGCCGCGTGGAATGCTGTAGCGTCCTTCGGAAAATGCGCCTGCTAAGACACGGGGTTGGGTTCGCGGCTGAGAATTAAGATTAAACAGGCTCACCGCCGTCACATAGTTCACCTGAAATCGTTCGGCGATCCACTGGTTTCCGTCATGAAGTGCGGCAAGCGGAATGTAGCGCAACTGTCCGTCTGGTGCGTAAATAATGGTTTTAGTATTGCTCTGAGCGAGGGTCGATTCGATCGGTTTAATCAGCCAGTTATAGAGCCGTTGAGCGTTGGGTTTGGGGTCGGAGTTAGGATCTTTTAAATCGCTGAGCAGAGCAGAAATGGCGCGATTTAGCTCTAACCGCCCAACCGGAACGGGATAACGCAGGGGTGGAGTATGAGGAGACAGCACCACCAGTTCAAGCCGATCGTCCAGCACCAGCGGATACAGCAAAACGGCATCCTGCTGAATCGAGCTGCGAATAGACCTGATCGCGCTAGGATCGATTTCTTGGCTGATCTGGACTTCGAGAGCTTCGATCGCCGCCACAATCTCAGGCTGCTCTAGAAAATCTTGAAACGCCAGGTTAATTTGGCTTTGCCGACCACGGAGTTCTTCGACGCGTTGCTGCTGCTCAGGAGTTCGCTGCTCGGCTGGAGTGCCTTCTAGTTCAGTCAATTCTTTCCCTAATTCGATCGCCCCTTGAATCAGCTCATCATACTGCTCTGAAATCTGCCGCTCTGCCGGAAGAATATCCACGCCCTGAGCCGTCTGCTCACTGCTCCTCACCCCTCGCCGCAAATAGTCCTGAATTTCCTGCACTTTCAGCAAATCCAAAACCTGCTGCGCTTCTAAAATGCGATTTTGCTGCAATAACAAATCCGCTAATCTACGATAGGTATCTGCAACGGTATTGGTATAGGACTGCTGTTGCTCGGGCGGTAATCCCACAATATCACGACGAATCGCTTCGGTAACGTTGATCGATCGTTTATAGAAAAGAATGGCGAGTTGGGGCTGATTTTGTTGCGCGAGGAGATCGCCGATATTACTTAAAACACTTCGTTCTTCCTGACGATTGCCATTCCCAATAAAGATGGTCAATGCTCGCCGATATGCAGTCCAGGCTTCGTCAAATTTGCCTAATTGAAAATTAACGCTGCCGATACTGTCGAGTGCATAAGCAACGCCCTCTAAATCACCTAACTCTTGGGACATTGATGCTGCACGTTCTAAAAGTGGTAGGGCACGCTCTGGCTGCTTAAGTTTGTAATAAATGTAACCTAATCCGCTAACTGCTGCCGCTTCCTTGGACTGATTTCCGATTTCTCGATAGATTGCAAGAGCCTGTTCATAACGCTGAATTGCGTCATCATACCGCTCCATTCGCAGGTAAGCGAGTCCAAGGTCGTGCAGTAGGCTGCCCTGATTGCGGCGCAGCAATGCTTTATCCTCCGAAGTAACTTGAGCTGTGCGATTAAGCTCTAAGCCTTGTTGATACAATTGAACTGCTTCTTCATATTCACCTAAATAAAAATAGACTAGTCCAAGATTATCAAAGATAACAGGCTCGTATTGTAGGAGAGATAATTCACGGATGATCGATAGGGCATTTTGGTGACACTCAATCGCATCATCATATTTTCCTAAAAGATTTAGAACTAGACCTTTTGCAGTCAGTACACGCCACTCTAGATTAGGATTATTTAGCTCTCTAGAAATTGCCAAAACCTGATCATAAATTTTTATTGCCTGTTCATAGTTTCCTTGTTGATGATACGCAGTTCCAACTCGATACAAGGTACGGAGTTCTCCGCGAGAATCACCAATTGCTCTATAAACCGTAAGGGCTTCCTGGTAAGCTTCTAAGGCTGAATTTAGCTCACCTCTATCATCAAAAGCTGTCCCTGATTCATATAGCTCATCTGCTTCCTTTTGCCTTTGTTCTACAAGGCTCTGTCCGACAGGATCTAATGCCCATGCTCTACCTTCAAAAAAGCCCACGTTTTTACCAGGAGTTGTAGAGGGGCTTAGAATCCTTAGCGGCTCAACCTCACTCATTAATAAAATTACAGAAGTAGCACCAAGTATCTGAAGCGACTTGAAGCCCCACTGTGCCATGACAGTATATCTATTCATAGATTCAGAGCAGATTAAAACATAAGAAGTTTGTGCACAGCTAGCTAGATGAGTATTGCTGCTCAAATGATCTCCTAGTACTAAGAAAAGCTAAACCCCTTCAAGCCTTCTTTTGTAACTGGAGTATCTAGCAATTCAAAGCCTCTCGTTAATGGAGAGTTTAAGGGGCAATGCTTTGATAATGAAGCGGAGCAACCTCACCCGGATCCGCTCTATGTGGAGAGTCAGGTTCAAACATGGAAGAATCATTCGATCTAAGGCAAAGAAATTGTGTCACCGGGCGGAATACTGCCATCTTACGAATCGTTCAACCGGACAGGGGAACCATTCCACCTGGCGGAGGAATCGTTCCACCTGGCGGCAGGGGAGGGGGAGGAATCGTTCCACCCGATTGAGGTTCTATCGGGGAATCGTGCCACTTGGCGGCGGCGGGGGCGTGCCACCTGGACCAGGAGAATTCACTAAGGGAGGCATACTAGAAAAAGCTATCATTGTAGGAGGGGGAGGAATCGTTCCACCCGATCGAGGTTCTATCGCTGTACCCGTTCTTATCCTGATGAGAACAGTACTAAACCACTCTCGTATAGCTATTATTGCGCTAGCTTTATCGCTATCTGGAAAGGGTGGTTCCTCAAGGACTTTTAGCTTCTCAACGAACGCTTCCAGCTCTTGCGGAGTTTGGCAACCTTCCAGAGCGTTTTGTATTAAGGATATCGCTAACATTTCTGCAAATCCTTGCAGTTCAGGCATTTCCCCTAAAGGGTTAATTTCTTCCCCCTTCTGCTTTGACTCTTCAATGTCTGTGTTTAGTTGTCGTCTTAGCTCTTTGGCACTAAGAAAGAGTTGATATAGCATGATTCTGTTTGTCCTTAACTTGAAACGCTGCGAATCTCTAGGTCTTGTGAAATAGAAACTGTTTCTATATTTCTCCAGCCTCTTTACAACTGGTATTCACTACCTGAACATCGACTCAATTTAGAAAAGCATTGATCGCCCATCCACCAACACATCAGGAAACACGATCGCTAAAATCAACCCGTCTCCAATTTTTTCAGTGAGCGATCGTCATAAATTTACCTTCGTCTGCGCTCATTATCCGGCTTGAGTTGAGAGATCCGTAAGTTTTTGCTGTATTTCTTCAACCTTCGCCTGATTTCCTAACGTTTCGTAGCTTTCTTTCGCCTGCGTTAGCCATTCGATCGCCTGCGGCCTGAGGTTAGACCGGATGTAAATTTCTCCCAGCGATGCCTGAATGCGGGCTTGCTCTGGCAGATTTCCTTCGGCGAGGGAGAGTGCTTTGGGATAGTAGAATTCTGCGAGCAAATCGACGTTTGCCTGGGCGTAGAGGTCTGCCAGTTTGCGATAGACGATCGGGTTTTGGCTGCCTTGCTTGATCAGAGATTCGAGGGTGTCGATCGCCGCCGCATAGAGTTCGGAGCCGATGTAGAGATCGGTTTTAAGCAGCGTTGTGGATTCGGAGGCGTTATCGAACAGGGATTCTGCCTGACGGATGCGATCGGCTTCAGTGTCAGACAGGCGGTAGAAAGTGGTCTGAATGTCTTCTTCGGTGGAGGAGCGATCGGTGTTGGTTTTCACCTCTAGCGTGTAGTTTATTCCGGGTTGAAGGGCAGGCGCATCACTCGGATAGGAAATTGCATCCGTCTCAACCTGTTTTGTCCATAGGATTGTGTCTCCGTTTTTCAGCGTTACGGTGTACTGGGTTACACCCAAAACCTTATTCCAGCGCAGATTGGGACGATCGCTTAAGACCGCCGAGTTGCGAGGCTCAATGATGTAGGGAATCAAGGCATCTTCAGGACCGCGCGGATTGGCAGTGCGAGCAGTGCGACACTGGGCGATGAGATATTCTGCAGTCGATTCGATCGGAGGCGAGACGGGGTTGAGTTCCCGCACCGCAGAGATTCCTGGACTCGTTGCCGCTGGGATCACTAACAGCAAACCTGCAATTCCAGCACCCTGAATAAAACGATCGTTCATGGCTGTTTAACTCACTCTAAAAATTGTTGAGCGTGCGTCATCCATTGTTGTTCGTCAGAATTTTTTCGATCGCCATATTGAAGACATTGTCGATAGGAATTTACTGTGTTTGGTATATCTTCAATTTCCTCATAAACTTGCCCCAATAAGCAATAGGCTGTTCCTCGTTTGTCGTCAATCTTAACTGCATTGTTCAACGTCTCCTGGGCAACGTCATATTGCTTAAGCTTAAGCTGTGCCCAACCCAAATTCTTTAGAAGCGCATAGTGATCGATCGGTCTTTTTGCAATGTTCCGACCTTCATTTAATAGTAGAATGGCACGATGATATTCCTGATTCAAAATATATAGTCTTGCTAAATTGTTGTAAGCATCTGGTCGCTGTTCTGTATCAAGGTCTTCAATCATAGCTTGGGTATAAGCAGCTCTCGCTTGTGCAAGCTTGTTTTGCGTTTCATACAGATCGCCCAAGTTAAACAATGTGGCAGCATTTTGTTGATTGAATAACAGCGCAACCTGATAAAACCACCAGGCACGATCATGAGCATTTGCAGTTTGGGCATCGAGTCCCCAATTGTTGAATTGATTGGAAATCTCTGGCCGATTTTCCCAGAGCATAAAGCTGCTGAACAGCATTACCAGCAGCAGCGCAGTTTTGAGAGGGGTGATCTGAAACAGGCGACGATCGAGCTTTGCACGCAGGCGATCGACCTGGCGCAGCACAGGCAGCCGTCGTTCCCAGTTGAGTTTTCGTTCGATTTGTCGAATGGTTTGCAGGATGATTTCGCCTGACTGCGGACGCTGCCCCGGAAAGGGAGCCATGAGGCGATCGAGCAAATCTGCAAATTGGGGCGGCAGGGCATCGGTGAGAGTGCGCCACTGGAGCTGTCCGGTCTGGGGATCAACGGGGAGATCGATCGGCGGTTTGCGTGTCAGTAACGTGACCAGGGTTCGTCCGAGCGCGAAGAAATCGGACTGGGGAACTGCCTGCCCTTCTGCCTGTTCTGGGGGCGTATATCCAGCGGAAATAATGGCGGTTCCAGTTTCCTGCTGTTCCTGTTTCACCAGATACGTCACCGATACCTCGCGTACGGTGCCAAAATCGATCAGCATCAGCTGACCATCCGGGCGCAGCATAATGTTTGACGGTTTAATGTCTCGATGGAAAAACTGCTGCTGATGCAGAGGAATCAAGATCTCGACGAGCTGATGCATCCAGTCGATCGCCTCTCGCGCTGAAAGCCGTTTTCCCTGCTGGAGCCATTCCTGCAAATTGATGCCCGGAACTTTTTCCATCACCAGACAGTGCAGGGGGGCAAGCCGATCGCGCTGCCAGACAAAGTAGCCATCTGGTTCAACCTGGGGCACACCGCGATGGTGAAACTGGCTCAGAAAAGTGGCTTCCCGTCGAAATAGCTCGATCGCTTTTTGCTGCTGTGAACGCGAAAACTCTTTGAGGTCAAGAACTTTCAGCACCTTCGTCGCATCCCCGTCCCGGATTTCAAACACTTGACTAAAGCCACCGCCACCCAGAGGTCGGATAATCTCGTAGCGGTGATGCAGCAGGGTTCCGGGAGCTAGCACGATCAGGGCGCTCATGACGCTTGCGATAGGTTGATCAATTCCAACAGCTTGGTCAGGTTAATTTCCGCATAGCCGATCGCTTCAGGCGGTTGGTCTTTGAGCCATCCTAAAATCTGTTGTAGCTGGTCGGATAACTGTTCCACATCCCCCGCGAAGGTACTCACCAGCCGATCGCGAACTCGATAGAGAATGCGGCGAACGTGATACAGGGTGATGGAAAAGGTTTCTTCATCTTTTAGCAGCAGATGGGTTTTGAGAATGCCTAAGTGAGAAATCGATCGGGCTTCGATGACTGTTTCAACGTCCTGCCACAGCGCATCGACCAACTGATGCAGCACGCATTTCATTACAACGGGTTCGAGAGAGAAGAGGGTGGGTAAAGGGGTAGAGGAGTGAAGGGGGACGGTTGCAGGACAATTACTCTCCGGCAGGAGTCGTTTTGTGTCGGTGTTTTTTTCGATCAGGGAGCGTCGCCAGAGGGAGCCGAGGGCGGTGAGCAGGTGCGATCGTTCTTCGGTGCTCATTAAGAGTTTGAGGTCGGCGATCGCGGTGGGTTTTCCAACGATGGCAAGCCAGAACATCACGTTTCTTTCGGCATCAGACAATTTGGAGAGCTGCTGTTCGAGCAGGTTAGATAATACGTCGCCTAGAACGAGCGAAGTCTGCGCCAGAAATTGGGACACTTGCCCATCACAAATGTCTTGAATCAACGCGCCGATCAGTTTCAGGGCTGCAGGGTTACCGCGATAAATGCTGACCAGTTCCGATAAGCCTGCTTCCTGTCCAGCGAAGCCGCGTGTGTTGAGTAGAGTTTTGGCATCGGCAGGTTGCAAGCCGCGCAGTTTGAGGCTTTGAACGACGGGTTCTCCGGCAAATGCAGCAAGCTCGATCGGCTGTTCGCGGCTGAGAATGACCAGACAACTTTGATGCTGCTCTGCTGCAAATCGTTGTAATAAGCGGCTATAGCCCCGATATTGAATGGCACAGTAGCCTGACAGTTCGCCTTCCTGCAACAGCGTTTCCCAGTCGTCCAGCACAATGAGAAACCGTCGCTGTCGTAGCTCAGAAAGTAGATGGGAGATTTGCTGATCGATCGTGCTAGTGGTCGTCGGTTCGGTTGAGTCGGTGACAAACTGCCGAATGTCCTGAACCAGCTCGCCGATCGGGGGTGCATCCCGCAGCGATCGCCACAGAACCCCTTCAACGCCAGCTTTTTCGAGCGAGGCATCGCTGAAACTATCTTGAATTAATTTTGCAACCAGACTGGTTTTGCCAATGCCGCCCATGCCAACGATCGCCGCAACTCGCACTGTGAAATCAGTCAGCCAGGCGTGCAGCGTTGCCTGTTCAGCCGAGCGCCCGTAAAAGCGCGAAACGTCGATATAGGCAGCCAGATCTTGCCGCAGCGCAGATTTAGTCGGTACAGCAGACAGAGTCACTGCGTTCAAGCGATAGCCCGATCGCTCCAAAATAAACGCGATTTGCTGCCAGTTTTTAGGACGCTGCTCGGTCAGCACTTCCAGATAGTCATAAAGTCCATCCCGGGACAGGCTGACTCGTAACCCGGTGACATCTCGATTCAGGCGCAGCGCAATTTCAGTCGGGCTATGACCACAGAGCAATCCGCGCAGGCAGTCTTTCTCTAGCTCCGTGAGTGCGCTGTTTTGCTTGCCGTTACAAGCCCGTTTTACAACAGTCAAATCCGCATAGAGCCGAGGTAAATCCCACTGTTGCGCTGCTTCTGCATAGATGTCGTCGGGCATGGTCGAAACACAGGGAAGTGAATTTATTTTTGCAGCATTCATCAGGATTTCAGGAGCGTTCAGGGGTGCATTGTCATAAATAGAGACGAATTGCATCAAAATCAAGCGAATCAAACGAAAAGATTCAGCTCACGTTCGCGTAATGGGCAGCGTTCAACTTGATTGATTTGTAGTGTAGAAGCTTCGATCGCCCAATGTCACCTAACAGGACTGCCAACTCATTCCTAATGGCCGTTAGGAGATTTCCAACCCAAGGATTTCTATGTTGAATACATGGTCCACTTGTCTTGGAGGCATCACCATGTTGTGTTCTCTTTCGACCAAACTGTTCAGCCTCACCGTTCTTATCCTGCTTGGCAGCACGCTCATCGGCAACAGCAAAGCTGCACTTAGGTTAGAACCTTCCGTTTCTCCTCAAGTCACACAGCCCACTGTTCTGCCTTCTGCCACTCCTGAGCTGAGCGATCATCGTAACCCCTGCAATGCCTATTTCAATCAACAGTGCCTTACTCCATGAGGCGATCGGATTTGTCTCCTGCTTAATTCTTCTAAAAGGTGTCTGAGCAGCTTTGCTTGCGACGCAAAGCGCCTCCCTAATTCCCACGTTAAGACCGATTCTTCCCAGCCCCCCGGAACGTCACTTATGGTTTCTGCTCATCAGGCTTGGTCTGAATCTTTTCAGACATTTATTCAGCGTGTTCGATCGCTCAAAATCAGCTCGCTAGTGGATCAACTCAATCATTCTCCAAGGAGTGCGAATTGGACAGAGGAAGAGATGAGGAAGACGATCGCCCAGTATTTTGCTTTTCTATATCTGGTTGATCACTATCCAAATCTCGCCTTAGTGCCTACTCAGAATATTGATCACGTTTGGCAGTGCCATATTCTCGATACTGAAAAATACGCGATGGACTGTCAAATTCTTTTTAACCGTTTTATTCATCGTTTCTCTTTTTTAGAGTTCAGCCATGAAGACGATCGCAATCAGTTTTCACAGGGCAAGCGGCAGAATAACCTTGCAGCTTCCGTCCTGACTCAGGTACTCTTTCGCAAGCATTTTGGCTGCATGATGCAGCAATCCTCTACAGTATCCGCCGAGGATCAATTATCTAGCTCTGCCTGGATCGGCATACCGCACTAAACTGGCTCCGGTGCAGGGTTCAAATTTCAGCCCATTAATTTTCATCATGCCAAAGCCGCTCTAGCTGATATCGCCATGCGCCCAAAACCTGGCTCCGCGCTGCACCGCCCAAATCAATATCGCCCATGACTCCTTCTTCGTAAAGGCGATCGAGGGTTTGCATTGTGGCTTCGAGGGACTGTCCCTGCTGTTTTGCCGCCTGAATAATTTGCCGAATCTGCGCCTCTGCCAATCGACTAAAACTTTCAGAAAGTCCCTGCTGCTGGAGCGCAATTAGCCGAGCCACCGCCGATCGAAAATCAGAGCGGGTCAATCCCTCGCAGCCATGCTGAAACACGCCCCACAGCAACTCTTGAAACAGGGCATAGCGGGTTTCCTGCGTTTCATCAAAATTCGCTTCCATCAACTGAGGCAAAAGAGGAGCCGCTTCTTGAGCCGGGGCGATCGTCACCAGCAGCCGCAGCCAGGACTGATCCTCAGACAACAGTACCAGCAGCCGCATCTCATTCGTTTCCACCTGCCACGTCTCCACCGAAGTCTGCTGCACCCCCTCGCCAAACAAATTCGTCAGCTCATCCCCAATCTCTTGTGGCGTCATAACCAACCTCACCATTGCACTACTCCCATCCTAATCCCCCACCCCCATCTCCCCATCTCCCCATCGCCCTACTCGTTCCCCCTATGTAACAACAAGCTGCGATTCCCAAAGACTCTTATCCAACTCCCCCAGAAACCGATCGCCGCGTGATACCCCAGAAAGAGGACGACGCAAGGTAGGACGATTTTCATTGATGGATGTTTTAGAATTTGCTGCCCAATACGCTGCTGGAGAGCGTAACTTTGCGGGCATTAATTTAGCCGGGGCGAATCTAGGCGGAATGGATCTGAGCGGAGCAAACCTGACCCAGGCAGTCCTGTCTTCGACCCAGTTCGATCGCGCGAATCTGGCTCAGGTCAATCTGAGTGGGGCGTATTTGTATGGCGCAACGGTGCAGTATGCCCGCTTAACCAGTGCAAATTTAGTCGGCGCAGATTTCACTAAGGCAAACTTGAGTGGCGCAAATCTAGCGAAAGCAAATCTCACCCGAGCCCGATTTAGCGGCGCAATTCTGAAGGGTGTGAATTTGCGGCAGGCAAACCTGAGCGGGGTTAACTTTTGTGGCGCAAACTTGAGTGGGATTAATTTGCGATCGGCAAACCTGACCGAGGCCAATTTGCAGTGGGCAAACTTGAGCGGGGCAAGGCTGAGCGGCGCAATTCTCACCAATGCCAAGCTCGACAACGTGCGACTGAGCCAGGCATATCTTAACGGGGTTGATTTGCACGGAGTTGATTTAGATGGCATAGACCTGAGCAATTCCAAGCTGAACGGCACGAATTTAAGCGGCGCAAATTTAACGGTGGCAAATCTCGACGATGTGTGTCTGCGTTGGGCAAACCTGAGCGGGGCAAATCTTCATGCAGCATCGCTAAACGGCGCAGCACTGGATCACGCAAATCTAGAATCTGCCAATCTGAACCAGTGCGACCTGATGGAGGCAACGCTGCACCATGCCAATTTGAACCGGGCAAACCTGAACGGCGCGAAGCTATACGGTGCAAATTTGAGCAGTGTGAACCTCACGAATGCTTCTCTTTGGGCAGCAAAGCTCGATCGTGCCGTTTTGCAGGATGCGAATTTATCGGGTGCGAATTTGCAGGGGGCAAGTCTTCGACAAACGGATTTGAGCCGAATTCGCTGTAGTTTGCAAACCCAGTTTCCAGAGATGAATTTGACTCCTTGTGACGATCGTTCACTAAGATATGCCTGATGAATATTTGCTTTTGCACTCTAAAAATTTTCATAATTCGATCCGCGATCGAATCGAACAGTTATAGGATCAATCAGGTGAATGTACCAATCTTCTCTGATTAATCTGCAATAATGTCTCACTCTGCAATTGAATCGGTCGCCTTTGATACCAATAACGGACGCAAATCGTTTGTTCTGCCGGGTGCGAAGCCTCACTACAACCCCGATCGTCCCGGTCAGGTCGAGCATATTGCGCTGGATCTGGTGCTGAATATCCCAGAACAAAGCTACAGCGGAACGTGCAGCATTCGGATTTGTCCGGTGCGCGACGGGGTCGATCGGCTCACGCTAGATGCAGTCAATTTGCAGATTGATTCGGTGCAGGTTGAGGACGTAGAGCAGCCGTTTGACTATGACGGTGAACGGCTTCAGGTTCGGCTCAAGCAGCCCACCGAAGCGGGTCAACCGATTATGCTGGTGATTGCCTATCGGGTTGAGAAGCCCCAGCGCGGACTGTACTTTATTGCACCAACTACCGACTATCCCCAGAAATCCGTCGAGGTCTGGACACAGGGCGAAGATGAAGACTCGCGCTTCTGGTTTCCCTGCTTCGACTATCCGGGACAGTTGGCAACTTCTGAAATTCGGGTGCGAGTGCCGCGCCAGTATCTTGCCCTGTCTAACGGCGAACTGATCGACACGCAGACCGCAGGCGACGACAAAATTTATCACTGGTATCAAAAGCAGGTGCATCCCAGCTATCTGATGACGCTGGCAGTTGGCGACTTTGCCGAACTTCAGGACGAGTGGAACGGCAAGCCCGTTACCTACTATGTGGAAAAGGGACGCGAAGCCGATGCCCGCCGCACAATGGGCAAAACGCCGCAGATGATTCAGTTCTTTAGCGAGACCTTTGGCTACGACTATCCGTTTCCCAAATATGCTCAGGTCTGCGTGGAAGATTTCATTTTCGGCGGTATGGAAAATACCTCCACGACACTCCTGACCGATCGCTGCCTTCTAGATGAACGGGCTGCCCTCGATAACCGCAGTTCTGAATCGCTGGTGGCACACGAACTGGCGCATCAGTGGTTTGGCGATTTAGTCGTGATCAAGCACTGGTCGCACGCCTGGATCAAAGAAGGCATGGCAACCTACTCCGAGGTGCTGTGGACGACTCACGAATACGGCGCAGACGAAGCCGCCTATTACCGTCTGGAAACCGCCCGCAGCTATTTCAGCGAAGATGCCACCCGCTATCGCCGTCCGATCGTCACCCATATTTACCGGGAAGCGATCGAACTCTACGATCGGCATCTCTACGAAAAGGGAGCCTGCGTCTATCATATGATTCGGGCAGAGCTGGGCGACGAACTATTCTTCCGGGCGATTCATACGTTTGTGAATGACAACGCTCATCGCACCGTGGAAACGATCGATCTGCTGCGGGCGATCGACCAGGCCACTGGACGCAACTTGCAGCCCCTCTTTGATCAATACGTCTTCCGGGGCGGACATCCTGATTACAAGATCGCCTATGGGTGGGACGGCGACAGCAATCTTGCTAAGCTCACCGTCACGCAAACCCAGGCACAGGAAGGCAACGGACTCGACAGCGGCTTGTTTGACCTGCGCGTGACGATTGGCTTTGGCTACATCGATGAATCCAGCTCTGAGAAATCGGCATCCATCAAACCCTTTACGGTTCGCATTCATGAGCGCGAGCAAACTTTTTACTTCCCCCTGGCAGAAAAGCCACAGTTTGTCAGCTTCGATCTAGGCAACCATCTGCTGAAAACGGTGACGCTGGAATATCCGATCGCCGAACTCAAGGCGCAGTTGCAGCACGATCCCGATCCGGTTTCTCGCATCTATGCGGCAGAGGCTCTGGCGAAAAAAGGTGGTCTGGAAGCGGTAAAAGCGCTGGCGCAAGCGATGCAGTCTGATTCTTTCTGGGGAGTCCGGGCAGAAGCCGCCGATCAGCTTGCATCGGTCAAGCTCGATCAGGCATTTGAGGAACTGGTCAAAGGACTGGAAGATCCAGAAGCACGAGTCCGGCGATCGGTGGTGAACGCGCTGGCGCAAATAAAGAGGATCGGCAGCTACCGAGCACTGAAGAAACTGGCAGAAGCAGGCGATCCCAGCTATTACGTCGAGGCGGCTGCATTGTCTGCTTTGGGAACTGTCGCCGCCGGAAAACTGGAGGGTAAATCGAAAGAAGAAAAGGTGCTGAAGCTCTATCGATCGGTTTTACAGGAGCGGGCAGGCTGGAACGAAACGGTACGCAGCGGCGTAATCCTTGGACTGAGCAAACTCAAAACTTCAGAAGCTGCCCTCGATCTGATTCTGGAATACACCGCAGCAGGCATACCCCAGGCACTCCGTCTGGCGGCAATCCGGGCACTCGGCGCAATCTCCACTGGACAAAATAACGTCAACCTGGAGCGCATTCTCAATCGTCTGGACGAACTTTCCCGCGAATCGTTCTTCCTGACGCAGGTTTCCACCAGCATTGCATTAGGACAAATGGAAACCGTAAAGGCAATCGGCATCCTCAGCGCACTGGCAGACCAAACCCCTGATGGCAGAGTCCGCCGTCTGGCAGAAGAGGCGATCGAGCGCGTCCAAAAAGCCGTGAAGCAAGATCAGGCAGTCCAGAAACTCCAGGAGGAACTGGATCAGCTCAAGAAAGATAATCAGGAACTCAAGAGCCGCTTGGAGACGCTGGAAGCAAAGGCAAAATAAACGCAAACCCTCGATCGCCACTGTCCTTCCTCAGCGCAAAGCCCAAAACAGGATACTGCGCGGATTGTCAGATCGGAGAAACCACCGAAACAGGCGATCGATTAGTCAAAGTACCATACACCCAAAGTACACTACACCTTTGACCCTGAAGCCCAAACTCTAACAGAAACGCTGCTCAATCCTTAGACCAAGCAGCCCGTCGATCGCACCCGATCGTCTTCTTCCGCGTCGCGCCATGAGGGAAATTCATGCGTCGATCGATTTCTTAAGCATTCTTGTGAGGTGGATGTCCCCGTCCGTTCAGTGCAACATCTCTATTTCCCAAGCAGAATTTCCCAAGCGGAGGAAGATGCTCACCCCACAAAAACCAAACTATTAAATTTCAGTTTCTAAGCAAACGCCTCCAAATCTACCTTGTACTCCTCTGTCGGAACCAACTGCCAGCTTGTATCCGGCTCCAGCTTCAGTACGTAGTCGTGATACTTCAGCAAGCTGGTGCGGTGTCCGACGCTGATGAAGGTGGTTTGGGTATCACGGAGCGTTTGGTAGAGCCGCTGTTCATTCGCCAGATCGAGCGCACTGGTGGCTTCGTCTAGAATGGCGTAGCGCGGTTTGGTCAGCAGCAAACGGGCAAAGGCAAGCCGCTGCTGTTCGCCCAAAGACAGCACATCCGACCAGTCGAGAATTACATCAAAGCCACCGACGCGCTCCGGCAAGTCTGCTAAGTTAACTTGCTTCAGCACACGATACACATCTTCGTCGTTGACTGCGTTGTTTTCCAGATTGGGATAAAGCAACTGATCGCGCAAGGTTCCCAGCACCATGTAGGGGCGCTGCGGCAAAAACAGCATTTCCTTCAGATTCGGACGACCGATGCGCCCGGTTCCCGTGTTCCACAATCCGGCGATCGCCCGCAGCATCGAGCTTTTGCCCACCCCGCTCTGACCGACAATCACCAAGCCCTGTCCGGGTTGCAGCGTCATCGACAAATCACTGGTTAGTGTCCGTTGACCTTTGGGCGTTTGCAGCGTCACGCGATTGAGAGAAATTTGCGGTTCTTCAACCAGATCGATCTTGGTTTGTCCTTCGGGATAAATCTTGTCCTGTTCTTGCAGGGCTTCGGTAAAGGTTTCCAAACGGTTGATTCCGGCAGCGAAGGCACTGATTCGCTCAACCTGCCCATAAAGCACAAAGACTGCAAAAGCAGCAAGTACCTGGCTAAAGGCAAAGTTTGCCTGAGTAATATCACCAAACTGAATCTGTCCAGCAAAAAACAGCGGGGCCATAATCAACGAGGGCAAAATCACGATCGCATACTCATACCCTTTAGTGAAGAAAGAAAGGTTTCGCTGCCAGCGAATCAGGAAGTTGAAGTTTTGCAGAACCCGATTAAATCGCTGTCCTAATTGCCCAATTTCCTGATTTTCTCCCCGATAAAAGGCAATTGATTCAGCGTTGTCCCGAACGTGAATCAACCCATAGCGAAAATCTGCTTCGCGTTTTAATTGCAGGAAGTTGAGCGTAATCAGCCGTTTACCAAAAATGGCAACGACGATCGTCCCAAAAATGGCATAGCCAATCAAAAACACCGACAGAGTTCTGGAGATTGACCAGAGAATTCCGGTAAAGGAAATGAGATCAAGAACTGCACCCAAAATCAGCAGCAAATAATACAAGCTTGTATTCGTAAAGCCGCGAATATCTTCAGAAATTCGTTGGTCAGGGTTATCAATATTTTCGTCGTTATTAATTTCGTAGTAGGCGCGATTGCTGAAGTATTCGTTGAGAAACTTTCCGGTCATCCATTCTCGCCAGTAAAGCCCCAGCACGTCCTGCAAATAACTGTAGATCACTACGATCGGCGTACCGACGACAAATACACCCGCATACACAAACAAAAACAGCCAGAAAGTCGGCTGGTCTTTATCTGCCAAGGCAGTCATAAAGAAGTTGCTAACATAGCTAATCGTCACGTTTAAGCCGCTTACCGCCAGCGACAACAGCAGCAGTGACGACAGCAAAAGCCACTGCCTCCAGCGGGGTAATACATTACGTCTTGCTAGGAAAAACCCGATCGCCGGAATCAGCAGCGCAGTGAGGACGATCGCGACCCCAGGCGAAGTCCAAACCGCTTGCACAAGGCCGACGAATCCGCCTGCCGTTTGTTCCATAAACTGCGGAAAAAGCTGCTGACAAAGCATTGTCACGCCGCTAATCAGCACAAATAAAAACGCAAACAAAAACACGATCAGTAGTACCAGCAGCCCAAAGAAAACCTTGCCGCTTCCTGGTGTAGTGGGATACCAGTAGGGCTGGGCGATCGCCACAAAGCGATTCCAGAGTTTCCAGTCGAAGCGACTTAGCCGACGTAATGATTCCTGTGAAGAATTCGGGGCAGTTGCAGTGGTCATTCGCAATAGAACCAGCGATAGAAATTTAGATGTTTTCAGTCATTCTATCGACCTATTTTAGGAGTTTATTCTGCGATCGGTGGTTCATTGCGATCGATTTCTTTTTGTTTCGATCCAGATGAATTCGATTTATTGCAGTGAATTTGATTCGCAGTGTGACGGCAAAAGACGATGTGTTAGACGAAATGTTCCTACTCAAGACGAGAGCTGTTTTTCCCACATCAGATTTAAAGTTCTCCCGAATCAGCTCTGATGTAGATTCAAGTTCTCTAAGCAGTGTTCGATGAGTTGCAGCCCCCTAAATCCCCCAATTCTGGGGGACTTTGAACTGAGGGAAGGCTTTTAAGCAGTGGTAAAGGTTAGAGGGCGAATAAGAAAGATTTTCCCCTTAGAGATGTGTCCACATCGCAGCCAACCCTGATGGAACCGAGCTAATAATGCTAACTGTCAAAGTCCCCCAAAATTGGGGGATTTAGGGAGCAATGCAGGATCTTCCCACGCCCAAAATCCCTTCTATGACTGCGTTTTCTCCTCCACTCTCAACGTCCGCAGCAAAAACGCCCAGCGATCGGCAACTTCCTCAATAATTTTGGCAGTTGGCTTTCCGGCTCCGTGTCCTGCCTTCGTTTCGATCCGAATCAGCACCGGGTTCTCGCCCTGATGGGCTGCCTGCAAAGCTGCCGCAAATTTGAAGCTGTGTGCCGGAACCACGCGATCGTCATGGTCTGCCGTAGTAATCATTGTTGCCGGATAAGCCGTTCCCAGTTTGAGATTGTGCAGCGGCGAATAGGCGTAGAGGGTCTGAAACTCCTCAGGATTCTCCGGCGAACCGTACTCAGCACACCATGCCCAGCCGATCGTGAACTTGTGGAACCGCAGCATATCCATCACGCCCACCGCAGGTAGAGCCGCCCCAAACAAATCCGGTCGCTGAGTCATGCAGGCTCCCACCAGCAAACCGCCATTGCTACCACCGCCGATCGCCAGTTTCTGGGGCTGGGTGTATTTGTTCTCGATCAGCCACTCTGCCGCCGCGATGAAATCATCAAACACATTTTGCTTGTTCAGCTTCATGCCCGCCTGATGCCAGTCTTCGCCATATTCGCCGCCGCCCCGCAGGTTTGCCATTGCATACACGCCGCCCAACTCCATCCAGACCAGATTGGCAGGTGAAAAAGAAGGCGTGAGCGAAATATTAAACCCGCCGTAGGCATAAAGGTAGGTCGGATTGTTGCTATCCAGCGCCAGTCCCTTCTTGTGGGTAATAAACATTGGGATCTGCGTCCCGTCTCTGCTGGTGTAAAACACCTGGCGCGTCTCGTAATCATCCGGGTTGAAATCGACCTGCGGCTGACGGAACAGCGTACTTTCCCCGGTGATCATGTCATAGCGATAAATTGTGGGCGGCGTGGTGAAACTCGTAAAGCTGTAGAAGGTTTCCGTATCGTGTCGCTCTCCCCCAAATCCCCCGGCTGAACCCAGTCCAGGCAGTTCCACCTCGCGCACAAAGCGACCGTCCAGGTCAAAAATCTTTACCTGCGTCCGGGCATCTTTCAGATAAGACGCTACAAACTGGTTGTTCAGTATCCCCACACCTTCCAGCGTTTCCGCTGCCTGCGGGATAATTTCCTTCCAGTTTGATTTGTCGGGACTGGTCAGGTCGATCGCAATCACCCGACCGCGCGGCGCGTCCAGATCGGTCTGTATCCAGAAAGTCGTGCCCTCATTATCAATCACGCTGTAGCTGGCTTCAAAGGTATTAATCAGCTCGACCACCGGAGCATTTTCCTGGCTCAAGTCTTTGTAAAACACCAGATTGCGCGAATCTGTGCCCAGCCACACCGAAATAATCAAATACCGTCCGTCCTCGGTCACGCCACCACCAAAGCCCCACTCCTTCTGGTCGGGACGCTCATAGATCAACACATCCTCAGACTGCGATGTACCGAGTCGGTGATAGTAAAGCTTCTGGAAATAGTTCACGTCCTCCAGCTTGGTCGCTTCGTTCGGCTCATTGTAGCGAGAGTAAAAGAAGCCCTGATGATCTGGCGTCCAGCTTGCCCCCGAAAACTTGATCCACTTCAAATGATCCGGCAGATCCTCGCCCGTCTCGACATCGCGCACCTTCCACTCCTGCCAGTCCGACCCTGCGGTGGACAAGCCATACGCCATCCGTTTCGCATTCTTGCTGATCGCCAGCCCCGACAGCGCGACCGTTCCATCTTCCGAAAGCTTGTTGGGATCAAGCAAAACCCGCGCCTCTGCATCTAGATTCGGCAAGGTGTACAGCACGCTCTGATTTTGCAGCCCATCATTCTTAAAGTAGAAATAGCGCGATTCCTCTTTAAACGGAATGCCGTACTTCTCGTAGTCCCAGAGTGCCGTCAACCGCTGCTGAATTCGATCGCGGCTCGGAATCTCCTTCAAAAACCCAAACGAAACCTGATTTTGCGCCTCAACCCAGGCTTGGGTTTGTTCACTGTTGGGGTCTTCCAGCCAACGATAAGGATCAGCCACCACAACGCCATGATAGTCATCCACTTGGTCAACCGCAGGGCTTTGCGGATAAGCTAGGGACTGGGAAAGGGGGTGGGAAGAAGGAGTCATAAGACGATCGCCTGCCGCTTTTCTGAGGTGAACTGCCACGACGAACACAAATCCGCCGCTCTCTTCATTGTAATTATCTCCAAAACTCCCCAAGCGGAATCCCAATCCCCTCACCCATTCACCCATCTACTCATCCACCTAACTCCCCACACAAAAAACGATCAAAAAGCCCCAACCTTTCTGGAAACCCCCATGCCCCAACTTGTATCTCAATAAGATGTTTGATGATACGCGTTGCCTGATTGCGGCATAATTCTGGCATGACTCCTCCCCAGACACCCAACCCAGCCCCAAATCCTCAGCCGCCCAATCCTTCACCCAACCCGCCGAAAACCCTCTTGGGGGCACTGACTCAGGCGGTGCGAACGGTGCAGGCGCGGGTCGATTTTACCAAGCTTCGGCTTAAGCCTAATGCCAGAGTCCCCGAACTTCTGGTGCAGGATGCCGACGCAACCCAGGCTGAAACCTATCCCTTGCTGGGCGAACGCTACCTGCTAGGACGCAGCTCCAAGTCCTGCGATATCGTGGTGCGAAATCCGGTTGTGAGTCAGGTTCATCTGTCGCTGACGCGGGATAAGCGCAAGCCGAATGCGCCCTTTGTGCTGCGCGACGAAAATTCGACCAACGGAATCTATCGCGGCAAGCGGCGAGTCACCAAGTTTCCCCTGCGGCATGGGGATATTTTGACTCTAGGGCCCCCAGAACTGGCGGCAGCCGTCCGCGTTCAGTATCACGATCCCCCACCTTGGTATGTCAGAGCCTTTCGCTACGGGCTATATGGCGCAACAGGGGTGACTGCGCTCACGGCTTGCTGGGTCGGGTTAGAGTGGCAAAAGTTCTCGGTGCGTCCGCTGCCTGCCTCAGTTCAAGGTCCGGTCGTCGTTTATACGCGAGACGGAAAAACGCCGCTCAGCACCGTAGAAACTCGTCCGCACGTCGAGATGAAGCAGCTCAGCGATTTTTCGCCCTATCTGGCGGAAGCGGTGATTGCCTCAGAAGATACTCGCTACTACTGGCATTTAGGCGTTGATCCGCTCGGTATTTTGCGGGCGGCCGTCATCAACGTTCGGGACGGCCAAATCCTGGAAGGTGGCAGTACCGTCACCCAGCAGCTTGCCCGCAGCATTTTCCGTGACTATGTAGGAACCGAAGACTCTGCCGGACGCAAACTGCGTGAAGCGGTTGCTGCCTTGAAGCTAGAGACGTTTTACAGCAAAGACGACCTGATGCTGACCTATCTGAATCGGGTTTATCTGGGGAACGGGAACTACGGCTTTGAGGACGCGGCACAGTTTTACTTCGGCAAATCTGCTAAAGACCTTTCGCTGTCAGAAGCCGCAACGCTGGTCGGAATTTTGCCTGCGCCGAACCGCTTTAATCCGGTGCGGGACTACGAGACGGCAGTGCAGTTTCGTGATCGCGTTCTCAACCGCATGGCAGCCCAGGGCAAAGTCAGCCAGGAAGACGCCCAACGTGCCCGTCGATCGCGCATCGAAATTAATCCCGCAGCCGTTAAGCAGCTGCAAAGCACGATCGCCCCTTATTTCTACGGTGAGGTGTTTGCGGAACTCGAACGCCTGCTAGGAGAGCAGCTCGCCCAGGAAGGAAATTTTGTCGTCGAAAGCACCCTCGATCAGCGAATTCAGCAGGTCGCAGAATCCTCACTGAGAACTGCCGTAACGGACACGGGCACCTCGGTAGGTTTCTCGGAAGGGGCAATGGTGACGCTAGATTCCCAGTCGGGCGAAGTACTGTCAATGGTCGGTGGTGCGGACTACCAGCAGAGCCAGTTTAATCGGGCAACCCAGGCATATCGCCAGCCCGGATCGACATTCAAAATCTTTGCCTATGTTGCCGCACTGGAGCAGGGAACCTCGCCCTATACCTCGTTTTCCTGTGCCCCGTTGACCTGGGAGGGACAGTCGTTTGAGGGCTGTCGATCGGGCAGCGGCAGTCTGGATATGTTTGGGGCAGTGGCTCAATCCGAGAATCCGGTCGCACTGCGGGTGGCGCAAGACGTGGGACTCGATCGCGTCATTCAAACCGCAAAGCGAATGGGCATCACGGCTGATCTGCAGGCTACCCCCGGATTGATTCTGGGACAAAGCGAAGTGAATCTGCTCCAGCTCACGGGTGCCTTTGGCGTACTGGCAAATCAGGGAGTAAGCCATCGTCCTCACTTAATCCGCCGCATTTTTGACAGCAGCGATTGCCAGAATGTGAACGATGCAAGAACGTGCCGTGTGATTTACGACTACAGCAAAGACGCAGAGGCAAATGTCACCGTTCTCTCACCTGAAGTTGCAAATACCATGACTTCCTTGCTGCAAGGGGTTGTGCAGTCGGGCACCGGACGAGCTGCCTCTCTCGGTTTAGGTGAAGCAGGCAAAACAGGAACAACCAATGACAATGTTGACCTCTGGTTTGTTGGCTACATTCCTAGCCAATCACTGGTGACAGGAGTTTGGTTTGGTAACGATGACAACACCCCAACGAACGGCACAAGCGGCGATGCAGCCCAGCTTTGGGGAAACTTCATGGGACAGATTGCCCGATAAAAAACCCTAAGAATTTTCCATCGATACTATTGCAAAATATCAGTGTCTTTTGAATTTTAAAAAAGATGTTTTCTATTTTGCTGCGCTAACTCAATAGATCCGCTATTATTGCTTGCAAAGCAGTACTGGATTGCAGTATTAATGGGAATCATCTTCTCGTCTACCCTGCGTTTCCTTGAACTGCCACTCGTCTCGAATGGTTTGGAGAGAATTGTGACTATTTACGTTGGCAACCTGTCTTTTCAGGCAACTGAAGAGGATCTACGGGAAGTTTTCGCTGAGTATGGAAAAGTGAGTCGAGTCAGCTTACCAACCGATCGGGAAACCGGAAGGAAGCGGGGCTTTGCATTCGTCGAAATGGAAGACGATGCTCAAGAGCAAAAGGCGATCGACGAACTTGACGGCGCAGAATGGCTCGGTCGCGAAATTCGAGTCAACAAAGCCAAACCCCGTGAAGAGGGCGGTGGCGGTGGCGGTGGTGGTCGTCGGAATGGCGGTGGCTATCCGAGAGGCTAGATGGTAACGCTTCTTCGATCGCATCCGGCAGCAGACGGCAACTCCTCTAAATGAGCTCCTCTAAATGAGCTAAAGAAGCTGCTTTCTATCGGTTCGGTAAGATCAAAAGAAGAACCCTTTATTTCTAGAGCCGCTCATGTCTCGGTCAAGTCTTTTGTTAGTCCTGGTTGGCATCATCCTGGTGTTGGGGCTAACGATTTGGCTAATCGGTTCCTTGTCACAGCTCTACTACAGCATTGCGTGGACATCGCCACTGCTGGCAAATTTGCTGCTGTTCCTCTTGATTGGACTGTTTGCAGCACTGGCGATCGTCCTGTTCTATTATGCGCTGCGATTCACGAAGCCAAAGCAACCCAAGCGGCTGCCGACTGTTCCTGTCGAAAAGGTCGATGCGGCAAGAGAGACGCTGCGGGCAGTACAGCAGCAAATTGACCAGATCGAAGACGAAGTCACCCGTCAGGCTCTTGCCAGCCGCACCCGTGAAATCGAAGAGAGCCTCAGCCGTCGGGAAATTCGAGTCGTGATCTTTGGCACAGGCTCTGCAGGCAAAACGTCCCTGATCAACGCGATTATCGATCGCATTACCGGACAAACGGCGGGGGGGCAGGTTGGCGCACCGATGGGAACCACCTGTGTAGAATCC
Source organism: Leptolyngbya sp. GB1-A1 (assembly GCF_039962475.1). Classification (NCBI taxonomy): domain Bacteria; kingdom Bacillati; phylum Cyanobacteriota; class Cyanophyceae; order Leptolyngbyales; family Leptolyngbyaceae; genus Leptolyngbya; species Leptolyngbya sp. GB1-A1. The sequence goes on from NZ_JAMPLI010000018.1 coordinate 50,892, forward strand.
ACCTCAAGACTCCAGCTTCGCGGCTTGGGACGAGAGATTTTGCTGACTGACACCCCCGGAATCCTGGAAGCAGGCATCGCAGGAACAGAACGAGAACAGGCGGCGCGAAAGCTAGCGACCGAAGCCGATTTGCTGCTGTTTGTGGTCGATAACGATTTGCGCCAGTCTGAATACACCGTGCTTCGATCGCTTCTCACTATCGGCAAACGATCGCTCCTCGTCTTCAACAAAACCGATTTATATCCCGAAGCCGACCTGGAAGCCCTGATTGCTCAGATTCAGCAGCGGCTTCAAGATTTAATCTCAGCAGAAGATATCATTCCGATCGCCGCCAACCCTCAGCCCGTGCAGCTCGAAAGCGGCGAATGGCTCACCCCTGAACCCGATATCTTTCCTTTGCTTCAGCGCATCGCAGCCGTTTTGCGATCGGAAGGCGAAAATTTGGTGGCGGACAACATTCTGCTGCAATCCCAGCAGCTTAGCGAAGCGGCACGGCAGCAAATCGACGACCAGCGACGACAGCAGGCAGAAAAAGTTGTCGATCGCTATCAGTGGATTGTAGCAGGAGCCGTTACCGTCACTCCTTTACCGGGAGTCGATCTGTTAGCAACGGCGGCAATTAACGCCCAAATGGTGATCGAGCTGGGGCGCATCTACGGCTGCGAAATTAATCTGGAGCGAGGAAAGGATCTGGCAATTTCCTTAGCAAAAACCCTGGTCAGTCTGGGCGTAGTGCGCGGCGCGTTTGAACTGCTCTCAATTACGCTGCAAACCAATGTGGGAACCTTTCTCGTCGGTCGAGCCATTCAAGGCGTGACGGCAGCCTATCTCACACGAATTGCTGGAAAAAGCTTTATCGAATACTTCCGTCGCAATCAAGACTGGGGCGACGGCGGCATGACGGAAGTGGTGCAGGAACAGTTTCGCCTGAATCAGCGCGACGAGTTCATCCGAGCCTTTATGCAGGATGCGATCGACCGAGTGGTGCAGCCGCTAGTTAATGCTAAGCAGGCTCCTTGAAAGGCGATTTGATTTGAAAAGTGAACTTGTGACCTGAACTGCTTCCAGTTTCTGGCTAGCTTGTACATCTGCGTTAAGTCGGCGATCGTTGTAGGTTTTGCAGTTCCCTGATACTTCTCTAAACGCCTGATAAAAAACTCGATCGCACCGTAATCTTTACTTCAACTTGATAAAGCAACTTCATTCCTTCAAGCAGCAATTCGGGAATCACCGATACAAAGAATGTAGGTTAGAGAGTTCCCTGCATAATTCAGAACTGCCGTGATTTAAATCAATCACGAATTGGGTGTATCCGTCACAATTTGCAAAGCCAATCGAGCAAGACGTGAAACTTCACGCTGCTTAAAGAAGTCGTGGTTAATTAGCCCCCAAAGTGGGAACACTCTTGACAGGCAATCTATGCCCCCTTACACCGGAGCACTGAGACGAACACTATGACAGCAAGACCTTTTCGCGCTGATCTTGATTACGCTGAATCAGCCAGTGTCGTCAACTTTGAAATGAATGGTGAACACGATGCCTCTGACTTCTCTTTGGAACAGGCAGAAACAGAGCTAGTCAGCCTGGACTTTGAGGATGCAGATCCAAATCAACTTTTGCGAAACGCCAACCGACGCACCACTGATCTTGTGCGGCTCTATCTCCAGGAAATCGGGCGGGTGCGGTTGCTGGGACGCGATGAAGAAGTTTCAGAAGCCCAAAGCGTTCAACGCTATATGCGCCTGGTAGAGCTTCGTAATGAAGCTGCCGAAAAAGGTGATGCAGAGATCCAGCCCTACGTGAAGCTGCTTGACATTCACGATCGGCTTGCCTCGCACCTTGGTCATCGTCCTTCCTGGGAACGGTGGGCAGTTGAAGCTGAAACCACCGTTGCTGATCTAAAAATAATGCTGTCCACCGGAAAGCGTCGCTGGGCAGAGCTGTCGGAAATGACCCCAGCAGAGCTGGACCAAGTTAAAAACGAAGGAACCCGCGCCAAAGATCACATGATCAAGGCGAATTTGCGTCTGGTTGTCTCGGTTGCCAAGAAGTATCAGAATCGCGGACTTGATTTGCTGGATCTGATCCAGGAAGGAACACTGGGTCTGGAACGTGCCGTCGAGAAATTTGACCCCACCAAGGGTTATCGATTCAGCACCTATGCGTACTGGTGGATTCGTCAGGGCATTACCCGCGCGATCGCCACTCAAAGCCGCACAATCCGCCTGCCCGTTCACATCACCGAGAAGCTCAACAAAATCAAGAAGGCGCAGCGCAAGATTTCCCAGGAAAAAGGCAGAACTGCCTCAATGGAGGACATCGCCGCCGAACTGGAAATGTCGCCTAGCCAGGTGCGAGAAGTGCTGCTGCGCGTGCCCCGTGCCGTTTCGCTGGAAACCAAGGTGGGCAAAGAGCGGGATACGGAGCTGGGCGAACTGCTGGACGATCGCGACGGTGTAACTCCTGAGGAGCTGCTGATGCGCGAGGCACTCCACCGAGATCTTCAACAGCTCCTCACCGACCTCACTACTCGCGAACGCGATGTGATCCAAATGCGGTTTGGCTTGGGCAACGGTCAACCCTATTCACTGGCAGAAATTGGACGGGCACTCGATCTCTCTCGTGAACGCGTTCGCCAGATTGAAGCCAAGGCACTGCAAAAGCTCAGACAGCCAAAGCGACGCAACCGCGTCCGGGACTATCTAGAATCACTCAGCTAGTTCAACCAGCGAGTTCAATCCACTTGCAAAAACTGATTCTTCATCATAACGATTCGCCTAAAAAACGATGAGTGCTAGGAACTGGGCTAATCCCCGGTTCTTTTTATTTGTTTATACTGATTGCATGACTTACGATACACAGGCAAGCCGGGAATGGTGGGCACAACGCTGGATCGATGTGCTGGAGTCATTTGGCTGGGTGCGACGACTCGCCCGTGCCCGAAACTATGCGCGGGAAGGCAATGTGCTGAAAATTGAGTATCAGGGAGCCAAAGTCTCTGCACTCGTCCAGGGCACCGCACCCGAACCCTACAAAGTTAGCCTTTCCCTCGACCCATTTAACGATGAGCAGTGGCAGTATGTGATCGAGTCGATGGCAGAACGCGCCATTTTCTCAGCCAAGCTGCTGGCGGGCGAGATGCCGCAAAATATCGAAGAAGTGTTTACAGCGAACGGGCTGAGCCTGTTTCCGCTCACAAAGTTTGACATCCACAGCCGCTGTTCCTGTCCTGATCCGGCGAATCCCTGCAAGCATATTGGCGCACTTTACTATGTGCTGGGCGATCGCTTTAGCGAAGATCCGTTTGTGCTGTTTCAGCTTCGGGGACGCACTAAGGAGCAGATCATTACCGCTCTGCGGGAAATGCGAAGCGCGAAGACCGAAGGCGAATCTGACCTACCCCCGATCGAGACCGCTTCAACAAATCAAATTTCCCTCGATCGCTTCTGGCAGTACGATCAGCAGCTTGAGCCGTCTCTTGTCGTGATTGCGCCGCCGCCCAGCAGCGAAACGGTTCTGGATATTTTAGGGACGTTGCCCCTGAAATCTGACACGCCAGGCAATCAGGCGATCGTCTCAGCCCAGCACGTTCAGGAATATCTCAAATCCCTCTATGCCCAGGTGAGCCAGCAAGCGGTCCTTGCTGCGATGTCTACCGGAAATCAGGACAACTAATGCAGCTAGTTTTCAGCAATTGCTGGAAATAAGGCGATGCAAAGCAGTTCCCCTACGGGGTAATCGAGAAGCAATTCGAGAAAAATAGGATTGCCCAAATTACTATTGCCCAAATTCTAATCGGGCTTGCTCGACCAATTCTGGTGTCACCGTGTCTAGTTCTGCTTCACGGGCGAGGGCTTCAATGCGCTGTCTTGCCTGCGATCGGACGAAGAAAGGGATGTTTTTTAGCTTCGCTTCGGCTTCGGCAGTCCAGGTGGGGGAGTCGGAGAAGTGGGGGGTTGACATGATGAGGAGATGGGGGATGAGGAGATGAAGGGGAGGCTGTTAGACGTGCTTGCAGAGTGGGAGAGAGATAGGGGCTTGAGTTCAATTTTGTCTTGAATTTAGAACTCTCGAGCTGCTCTGGAAACAGATCAACATAATGGAATTATAGATAAGCTATTATCTATAGCTGAAGCAGCATTCTTTCACTTCGATAGTCGCTTGCCATTAATCTACTTGCCATTCGATCACCTCTTTCAGTTTGCCTTGCTTACAGTTTGCCTTGTTCAACGATTGCTGTGTCAGGGTTTACCTCAGTCGTAGCCCAGTATCTAGACACGAATTTGTTTTCATTACAAGTTCTTACTGCAAGGTTTCGTTGCAAGGTTTCATTGCAAACCGATCGCGCAGGTCTACAGCATGTTTAGCGCAGGTTTAGCCTGTTTACTCAAACCTTGATTTACGCTAGCCCGATTCAAAAGGAGTTAGTTGCTATGCTTCACCGGATTCAACCCAAAATTCAGAATCGTTTGCAGCTTGTGCAGCGATCGTTCAAGACTGCCTTTGCCAGGGGCATATTACTCTTTGTAGTTGCGGGCTGTGCTGTGCCTCAAATTTCATCGGCTCCTTCCACGAGTTCTCCGGCAACGGGCACTAGTTCTGAGCCGGCTACTGCCACAAAAGAGAACAATCAGACTGGAGGATCTAATCAAACGATCGCTCAGGCTCCTGCTTCTGGTGCAGCGCAACGCTATCGACAAACGGTTGTTCTAGACGGGCTAGAGCATCCCTGGAGTATGGCATGGCTTCCCGATGGGGCAATGCTGGTGACAGAGCGACCGGGGCGGCTGCGAATTGTGCGCAATGATGTGCTTGATCCAACGCCGATCGCCGGAGTACCACCCGTGTTTGCATCGGGGCAGGGCGGATTGATGGAGGTGTCGCTTCACCCGCAGTTTGCCCAAAATCGGTTTGTTTACCTGACTTATTCTCACGGCAATGCCTCCGCCAATCAAACCCGTGTAGCGCGTGGTGTGCTGGAGGGTCAAACCTTGCGCGATGTGCAGACCATTTTTGAAGCGGCTCCGCAAAAGTCGAGCACGCAGCATTTTGGCTCCCGGATTCAATGGCTCCCCGATGGAACGATGCTGGTGTCGATCGGTGATGGCGGCAACCCACCTGTTTCGCTTAACGGCGATCTAATTCGCAGGCAGGCACAAAATTTGCAAAGCCGTCTTGGTAAGATTGTGCGGCTCAACGATGACGGCTCGATTCCTGCTGATAATCCGTTTGCATCGAATGCCAATGCTGATCCGGCAATCTGGAGCTACGGACACCGCAATATTCAAGGGCTGACCCTTAATCCGGCAACGGGGCAAGTTTGGGCAACGGAACACGGGGCACGGGGCGGCGATGAGCTAAATCAAGTGCAGGCAGGCAATAACTATGGGTGGCCCCTGGTCACTTACAGCCGGGAATATTCAGGCGGCGAAATTTCCTCAGAACGATCGCGCCCCGGCTTAATCGATCCCAAGACGGTCTGGCAATCTGGCATTGCACCCTCTGGTCTGACCTTTTACACGGGCGATCGACTCTCTGGCTGGAAGGGCGATTTGTTTGCCGGAGGGCTGGTGGGACAGGCAATTCAGCGCATTGATCTCGATGCTTCAGGAAACGTGGTGGGTCAGCAGACGATCGCCATCAATCAGCGCGTGCGGGATGTGCGTCAGGGTCCCGATGGCTTGCTATATGTTTTAACGGATGAATCTAACGGACAGATGATTCGCATTGAGCCTGTTGCTCCCTAGCATCAAGATAATTCTGCTCTTGATTGGCTGATGCAAAAAGTTCGTTTATTTCTGTTCGAGTCGGTGCTTGAGCCTGCTCGATCACGCTGGGTTTATCCGTTGGTGCTCAGATGCCTGCATTTTCTGATCGATTCCAGCCTGTGGACAGCTGCCGCGCTTGCTTCTCTAGTGTTTTTTGTTCAGCAGACTTTGCGCCTGCCTCCCGGCACTCTCCCGATCGCCCTCATTTTCTGTGCCGCGCTAACGTTTTATAACCTCGATCGCTTTGCCGATGCGATGATGCCGGACCGTTCGAATGAGCAGCTTCCGGCTTTTCATCGTAGTCCGGCGATTGTGCTGCTGATGCTGGGGGCGGGGGTGGCGACAGTTGTTTTGCTGGTTCAAGCTCCGATCGCCGTGCAAAAGGTCAGCATTGTGGGATTCATTGCGCTAGCGTATGGCATTCCTTTGTTTCCACGACAGCTTTCGCATCGGCACGATCGACAAACGCGCTGGCATCGCATCAAAGATATTCCCGGTGCAAAAGCCTGGATCGTCTGCGCCACGATCGCTTACGCACTGACTGCCATTCCGCTTGCCTATGCAAATCAGCCATTTACCCCTGCTGCCGTTCTCACAGCCGTCTTTCTGCTGATGGTGACGGGTTCCAATGCCCATGTGTTTGACATTCGTGACCTGAATGACGATCGCAAACAGGGCGTACCCACTCTACCTGTTTTGGTGGGTATCCCCTCAACCCGAATTCTGTTAACTGGATTCAATGCGGTTGGACTCGCTGGATTGCTGGGTGGCTGGATTAACGGTTGGAACATTCCCTCAGTTGCAATTGTGCTGCCGATGCTGCTGCTGACGCTGGCTTGTGTCTGGACATTAACCCCAGAAACGGAGCGATCGATTTACAACGTTTGGGTCGATGGGCTGCTGTTTTTACCCGCTCTGGGAGTTGGGCTAATGTGAACAAAGCAACCTCCTGATGGGACTCAGCGGATGCTTGAAAAGCCTTAATAATCGATCAGTTTTGCGACGCGATCGAGGATGCCATGCTGCGACTGCACAGTCTTCAGCTTCGTACAGCAATTTGGAGTACATCAGGGGCTAAAAAAATCCCCACGCCGATATCAGCGCAGGGAACAGAAATCAAGAACAGGAGAAGATTCTAAACCGTCGTTTCCTTCACGAGCTTATCCCAGCCCAGATCCTTGAGAGAATTATTGCGGCGGAGCGGGCGGGTCACCAGTTCCAGAATGTCGCGGGCGTTGCTGAAGCCGTGAATTTGCGCGAAGGTAAACTCCACTGACCACTTGGTATTGATGCCGCGAGCCTCTAGCGGGTTCGCATGTGCCATCCCCGTGATCACCAGATCGGGCTGAAGCTCATAAATGCGCTGAATCTGGTTGTAGTTGTCCGGCTTTTCAACGATGCGGGGCAGGGGCACGTTCATTTCGGCACAGGTTTTCTCTAGCAGAGCCAGTTCCGCACCCTGGTATCGCTTATCCATGTAGGGAATGCCGATTTCAGGCACGGTCATGCCGCAGCGAATCAGGAACCGCGCCAGCGAGATTTCCAGCAGGTTATCGCCCATAAAGAACACTGACTTGCCGCGAATCAGCTTCACGTAATCTTCCAGTCCTGCCCAAATTTGCGCTTCTCGCTCATCCAGCCCCTTCGGCTCAATGCCAAACACCGAGCAGATTTTTTCGATCCAGGCGCGAGTGCCATCGGGACCGATCGGGAAAGGCGCGCCAATCAGCTTACATTTGCGTCGGCGCATCAGGGTCGTTGCCGTGCGAGACAGGAACGGATTCACCCCGACCACATAATCGCCCTCGGCCAGGACGGGTAGTTCGGTAAATCGCTTGGCAGGCAGCCAGCCCGAAACTTTAATTCCTTGTCTTTTGAGTTCCAGCGTGAGCTGTGTTACCACGGGATCGGGCAAAGAACCAAACAGTACCAGCGGCGGGTGATCCACATACTCCGATTCTTCAGCCGCAACTTCTTCCTTTTTGCGTCCAAAGTTGAGCAGCTTTTGAATGGCATTGCGATCGTTCTTCTCTGCCTCTGCGGTCGGAGCACGATCGGGGCATCGATGAGCCATTGCCGCCAGCACTGTATCTTCGCCCTGAGTAAAGGCATAGTCCAGACCGTTTGCCCGTGCCACGACGATCGGAATCCCAATTTCCGCTTCCAGTTTAGGAGCCAGCCCTTCCAGATCCATTTTGATGATTTCTGTGGTGCAGGTTCCAATCCAGACAATTACAGAGGGATTGCGATCGCGCTTAATCTGGGCACAGAGCCGCTTTAGTTCCTCATAGTCGTTGAGCTGAGCCGAGATGTCGCCTTCTTCTAGTTCTGCCATCGCATAGCGAGGTTCGGCAAAAATCATCACGCCCATCGCGTTTTGCAGAAAATAGCCGCAGGTCTTTGTGCCAATCACGAGAAAGAAGCTGTCTTCAATCTTCTGATATAGCCAGGCCACGCAGCTAATCGGGCAGAAAGTGTGATAATTGCCCGTTTCGCAGTCGAAGTTGAGGGATTGGGGTTCGCTTGCCAGAGTCATAAAATTCGGTTTCCTTAAAGGGATGTTATGGGGGCGATGCAAAGCACTTCCCCTTCGAGGGTCATCGTTGAAACGAACGAAAGCAAATGTTTTTGTCCCGCCAATCCCCCTAATGTTCTGCTAGTTCGTTCGCTCATACCTCAGGTTGGGGTTTGGTCCTACTCCTTCACAGGCATCGTCTGGCTGGGCAGGAGCAGGGCGATCGATCGCGTTCTGAGGGATAGGAGAGAAATTGACCACATCGGTCTGGCTGGGGAGCAGTCGGATCGGCTGGGCGGGGATGTAAGCAGCTTCAAGTTCTTCCAATGCCTCATCGGGGTTGAAGTTCAAACCCAAGGCAATCACAATGCGATCGGGATTGCTGCTGAGATCCACAATCAGCGGAAGTAGCTCAAGCAGATCGGGTTCGAGCGTTGCCAGGGTTGCCAGAATAAAGCTTGAAGAAGGACGACGCTGACCTTCACAGTTGACCCAAACGCCCAGTTTTACCAGCCAGTCTCGATGGGTGCGGTAGTAGCTGAGCCACAGAGTTTTGAGGGATTTGCGGAGATGTTCAGTATTCACGGAATTTATCGTGCTGGATGCAAAAGACGATCGCTAAATTTTGCAGAAATAGTGCAAAAAATTATGCAAACCCACTCATACCGTAAAATGGCGACGCATCACCCAAAGAAACAAGGGATTTTCAGCTTTTGTTGCGATCGAGATTTGCTGCTCCGCACTCACACTAAACCATCATCAGATCCAGTTCTTCCTCGGCCTTGGGCTGATGCTTGGTGGGATTGAGATAGAAATCAGACAGCAGGGTAAACAGTTCGCGATCGGGGGCATCCTTAGGCACCACGCCTTCGGGACGCGCCAGAATTTGATCGGCAATATTGAGGTAATAGTCGCAGACATAGTTCAGCGAGGGGTCGGATTCCGCCATTTCAAACAGCGTTTTGCCCTTCACCCGCGACACCCGAATATCTTCGATCAGGGGCAGAATTTCCAGCACGGGCATTGGCACAGAATCCACATACTTATCGATCAGATCCCGCTTGGAAGTCCGGTTGCCAATCAGTCCTGCCAGGCGGAGGGGATGGGTTCTGGCTTTTTCTCGCACCGAAGCTGCAATCCGGTTGGCTGCAAACAGCGCATCGAAACCGTTATCGGTAACGATCATGCAGTAGTCGGCATAGTTCAGCGGAGCCGCAAAACCACCGCAAACCACGTCGCCCAGCACGTCAAACAAAATCACGTCATATTCGTCAAAGGCGTTGAGTTCCTTCAGCAGCTTCACCGTTTCGCCCACTACATAGCCGCCACAGCCTGCTCCTGCCGGAGGACCACCCGCTTCAACACAATCTACGCCGCCATAGCCCTTGTAAATCACATCTTCGGGCCACACATCTTCGTAGTGGTAGTCCTTTTCCTGGAGCGTATCGATGATCGTGGGAATCAGGAACCCAGTTAGAGTAAAAGTACTGTCATGTTTTGGGTCGCAGCCGATTTGCAGCACTCTCTTTCCGCGACGCGCCAGCGCAACTGAGATATTGCAGCTTGTCGTCGATTTGCCAATTCCGCCTTTGCCGTAAACCGCTAATTTCACGCTAAATCTCTCCTGTCTGTAAGTCTTTTTACCCAATACGCAACGCGGCTTTTCGCGTCGTTTCTGGTGTTTCTGTGGCGATCGAATCTCTGTCTAAGTCTCTGTCTAAAAAATCCTTGCTAAAAATCCTTGGAATTTAGAGATGGGTCGCATCAGACAAGCAACACGACCCGGAGCCTCAACCTCAAAACCTTGTCTGGTTCATAACTGCATTATTGTTCACTTTCCCAAACAGTAAAAGGGACTTTGAAAACAGAAGGGGGTTTAATTCTACCTAAGAAGAAGCTATCCGTAGTTTAGATGAGCTGCTTTAGTCTAAATCTGAACTAATCAAGAAAATAATGCCACGCTCGATTTGTAATAACTCCTTACGTTAATACAGAACAAAAGACAAACGTTGCGCTGCGCTTTTCCGAGTTCTATCTGGCAAATGCTGTTTAGCTCTAGGGCGATCGCTGGGTTGCTTTACTTCTGAAGGGTGGTTGCCTGAATCGTCGCTGAAAGGTGGATGGGTGAGGGTCTTAAATCCTGGAGATTCCCCTGAGAGTCGCTTTCAATAAGGGGAAGCAAGCCTGTTTAAGAGCACTTCTGGAGCAGTCGATAAGGTTTAGCAGCTCAAAGTCCCCTTTTTGAAGAGGAGTTTAGGGGAACCTCCAATCCTTCGCCGTTCGCCAGGTACTTCAACAAACATGCTTGAACTTCCGGGCTGACCAAGATCAAGTAAAACCCTTTTTCCTTCCAACCCTCGCCGCTTTGTAAAAAATGATAAATTTTCCAGAATCAACCGCTTTAATCCAGGTTGATTAACCTCGCTCAAAGGGTTGAAAAATGGCTCTACTTGTGCGTTGCGGTAGACATTCTGCGCTTTTCTAAGTTAAAGTTGTAGTGAGTTCGATTTAGGAATTGGGTGCTTAAGTTGCTTTACTGTGCTGATGCTCCTACTGATTCACCCGTGAGCCTCACCCCATGAGTACAACAACCCCATGAGTACAATATGAGTGAATGCCGAGGGTATTGCAGACTGAGATTAGGCTTGACCAATACCATGTTTTCAGCGTGGACTTAAGCATCACGAACGAGACGCTGCCTAGAAAACCCTGTTTCTGCCCGCTTGCTCAACTGTTTTCCTTGCATCGCCACTCATCGTTCGATCGGATTTAGCATCAAAATTGTCAAAATATTGCCAGTACGAAATCCAGTACGAAATAAAAACAGGGTTATTCAATCCATTATTAAGCTGTAGGGAAGGGAGTTATGGAGACAGGAGCAGCATCAGTTAAAAAACCAATTCGATCGCTCGAAGAAGCTCTAGATCACTGTCAATCGCTCGGAATGCGTCTGAGCAAGCAGCGTCGCTTCATTCTAGAACTGCTGTGGCAGGCAAAAGAGCATCTCTCAGCGCGAGAAATTTACGATCGACTGAATCAGCAGGGCAAAGAAATTGGGCATACCTCGGTGTATCAAAACCTGGAGGCATTGTCAGAGCAGGGCGTGATCGAGTGCATTGAGCGATCGGATGGTCGGCTCTATGGCAACATTAGCGATCCGCACAGTCATGTGAACTGCATTGATACCAATCAGATTATGGATGTTCACATCGAGCTACCCGAAGAGCTGCTGCGCCAGGTGGAGGCACAAACGGGCGTTCGCATTCTGAACTATAAGATCGACTTTTTTGGTTATCGGCAGGCCGAGCAAGTCGCCGCAGCAGATTAGTTCCGAGAGTTTATCTCCATTGAGGAAAACTCTTTGCGTCCGAATCTTCAGAAAAGAACGAGTTTTCGTAGCAATTTCAGTTTTATGAGCTAGACAGTTTTATGGTTAGACAAACGGGGAGGGTTAACCTCCCTTTTTTCTTGTCTGTTTTTTTCTTATCTGTTTTTTCCTGTCTGCAAAGCGATCGCCCAATTTCACTCCAGGTTAACCGCGATGCAACACCTCTTCCTGCACCATTTCTTGAACCAAGGGCAGTCCTTGCTGCGAGACAGGCTGGTTAAACAGCACCATTGTCGTGGTCTGGTTTTCCTCGAAGCCGATGCGCTCGTAAAACTTCTGCTGATTTGTGGTCATCAGATACACCCGCTCGGCGCGATTCAGATGAGGGTGCATCAACAGCGTTTCGACCAGTTTCCGTCCCAGTCCTAATCCCTGATAATCTGGGTGAACAACCACATCCCAAATAGTGGCGCGATAAATTCCATCCGAAGTTGCCCGTGCAAAACCAATCAGTCGATCGCCGTCCCAAGCAGTCACAATTGGTCTACTATTTTGCAGGGCGATCGTCCAGTCTTCAAGTTTGCGATCCTGTGCCCAGAATGCCGTAATTTGAAAGAGTGCTTGCAGTTCTTCAAGATCAATTTGACGAGACCCTGTTCCCACTGCAAAGCCTTCGTGAATACTGAACTGAACGTGACGGCAATCGTGCATGGATTCCCTCTTCCTCCGAAAATCGTCTGAGTTGTAGTATTTGAGTAGTGCTGGATGGTTAGGTTGGCTGCATTCGCTCGCAGTTTGCATTGCAGGTTTAGCGTTATCCTGTCTTACGATAACTTCAGGTCTTCTGCTTTATAAGGCAAAACTCAGAAATGATTCTTCACTCGATCGAATGACTTTTAACGCAATTTCAGTCCCCTAGTGGAACTTTGGCAACCCTGAGCAGTCAGGTCAGCCAGTTACATCACTGATGATCAGAATAATCTGAAGTTTCGGGTTTGAGCAGGTGGGATCAGCGCAATTTTACTCCGCCTCTGGGAGGACGCTGACGCTGAAAATTGCAGGAAACGAAGGTACCAGCTTCATTTCATTAGTGATAAGGGCTACCGCTTTTCTAAGTTTCCCATTCTGAAATCCTGACAATTGTGCCTGTCATTCTTTCCTCAAACACCCCCGCTTTATACCTCCTCGAATTGTTTGCCCCGTTTGCCTGATTGAATCTATGCCGTTTTTGCGCTTTACCCGCTGGATTCGTCGCCGCCCCGCTCTTCGCTGGTTCAGGGTGACGCTGCTGCTGCTGGTTTGGAGTCTTTGCTTAGGTTGGGGACTCGCCCAGGCAAAACCTTCGATCGCCCAAACGATCGCCCAAAGCAATGCTCCTGATTCTCAGGCAATTGGCACAGTTGACGTGATTCGCCCGCAGTTTCAGGTCGGACAGGAACTTTATCTGCAAAACTGCGCTACCTGTCATTTGGCACTGCCGCCTGCCGCAATGCCGACCCAAACCTGGCAAGCGCTCATTCAAGATTCGCAGCACTATGGAGTACAGATCGAACCCCTGCGAAGCCCTGACCTAGAGATAGTCTGGCGATATCTCTCTACCTTTTCGCGATCGACCAATCGCAACGAAATCATTCCCTATCGCATCCAGCAATCGCGCTATTTCAAAGCACTGCATCCCAAAGTCGAGTTTCCTCAGCCCCCCAGCGTAAGAACCTGCGCCACCTGCCATCCTGCTGCTGCTCAGTTTAATTATCGGAGTCTCGCACCAGAGTGGGTAGGGGAGTAAGTAGGAGAGGATGAGGAGATGGAGGGTGCAGAAATTGACAGAATCTTAGCTTTGCTAGGGGAAGGATGGCTTCGTGGAGGCTAGGTTCAAATTTTTGCGTGGGTTCAGCAGAAGCTCGGAAATTTTAGCTCTGAGTAACCCGCTTCAAGTTTCCAGTACAAAATCTTTCGATCGAACCCGAAGTCATACATTCAAACAAGTCATACACTCACACAAGTCACACGCTCAGAGAAAACAGTATCGCCCAACTCCCTATCCCTCCACTTCCTTTACCCCTCCCCAATCCCTATTCGGCTATCCCCCAACCCAGACTTTCCCCCGGTTTGAATCCAGATGGTACGATGAAAGTAACTTTGCCAATACTCAATCAATCTTTAGAACCGTACTGGTGAAGACTTTGGGGGATTTTGAGCGATCGAGTGAGTCAAATTGCTGGGCTGAACCGTGAAAATGCGTCACACTTTACCTAGACTAGAAAAGCCCGAACTCCAAAAGCGATCCCTCGGATAGCTGCACCCTGCGCCGATACAAATTTCCCTATTTCTCCCTCCTATTAGAGTCTCTCGTTTGCCATGTTAAAGAAACTGCTGGGCGACCCCAACGCACGTAAATTAAAGAAGTATAAAAACGACATTGTCGAAGTCAATCTGCTTGAAGAAGAAATTCAGGCATTGTCCGACGAGCAGTTGACCGGCAAGACGGCAGAGTTCAAGCAGCGGCTCGAAAAAGGCGAAACGCTGGACGATTTGCTGCCCGAAGCCTTTGCCGTGGTGCGAGAGGCAGCCAGACGCGTCCTGGGAATGCGGCACTTTGATGTGCAGTTAATCGGTGGCATGGTGCTGCACAATGGGCAAATTGCCGAGATGAAGACCGGGGAAGGCAAAACTCTGGTTTCGACGCTGCCCGCCTACCTCAACGCTCTAAGCGGAAAAGGGGTTCACGTCGTCACAGTGAACGACTACCTGGCACGGCGCGACGCGGAATGGATGGGACAGGTTCACCGCTTTCTGGGACTGAGCGTGGGTTTGATCCAAAACAGCATGACCCCGATCGAACGCCGCAAAAACTACGCCTGCGATATTACCTACAGCACCAACAGCGAACTCGGCTTCGACTATCTGCGGGATAACATGGCAACCTCGATCGAGGAAGTCGTGCAGCGTCCATTTAACTATTGCGTGATCGACGAAGTAGACTCGGTGCTGATCGACGAAGCCCGTACCCCGCTGATTATTTCGGGACAGGTCGAGCGTCCGAGCGAAAAGTATATCCGAGCGGCTCAGATTGCGGCGGCGCTCACCAAAAAGGAAAACGAAGACGACCCTAACGGACACTACGAAGTCGATGAGAAGCAGCGTAACGTCCTGCTGTCTGACGAGGGTTTTGTTGCCTGCGAAGATTTGCTGGGCGTTGAGGATTTGTTCGACCCGAAGGATCCCTGGGCGCACTACATTTTTAACGCGATCAAGGCAAAAGAGCTGTTCATGCGCGACGTGAACTACATTGTTCGCAATGACGAAATTGTGATTGTGGATGAGTTCACCGGACGGGTGCTGCCCGGTCGTCGCTGGAGCGATGGTCTGCACCAGGCGATCGAAGCCAAAGAAAACGTCGAAATCCAGCCGGAAACGCAAACCCTGGCAAGCATTACCTATCAGAACTTCTTCCTGCTTTATCCAAAGCTGGCGGGCATGACGGGCACGGCGAAAACCGAAGAAGCTGAATTTGAGAAGATTTACAAGCTAGAAGTGACGATTATTCCGACCAACCGCATCACCCAGCGGCGCGACCAGCCCGACGTGGTGTACAAAACTGAGGCGGCAAAATGGCGGGCGATCGCTCAGGACTGCGCTGAGTTCAACCAGCAGGGACGACCCGTTCTCGTAGGAACTACCAGCGTGGAAAAATCCGAAGTGCTGTCGCGGCTGCTGGCTGAGCTGCAAGTGCCCCATAATTTGCTGAACGCGAAGCCGGAAAACGTAGAGCGCGAGTCAGAAATCATCGCCCAAGCCGGACGCAAAGGAGCCGTGACGATCGCCACCAACATGGCAGGACGCGGCACAGACATCATTCTGGGTGGAAACGAAGACTACATGGCGCGTCTCAAGCTGCGCGAGTTCTTTATGCCCCGAATTGTGCAGCCAGAAGATGGCGATGGCTTTTCAGTCACCAGCGTGATGCACGGCGACTCCAGATCGGGCGGTAAGGGGTTTTCCGCGCCTACCCCTGGACAAAAAGTAAAAACCTGGAAGGCATCGCCGCAGATTTATCCCACGGTACTCTCAAAAGAAGTCGAGAAAGCTCTGAAGGAAGCCGTTGACTTTGCCGTGCAGCAGTATGGCGAACGATCGCTTCCCGAACTTCAGGCAGAAGACATTGTGGCGGTTGCTTCTGAAAAAGCTCCGACCGAAGACCCGGTGATTCTGCGGCTGCGCGACGTTTATAACCTGATCCGCAAAGAATACGAAGCGTTTACCAAAGCCGAACACGAAGAAGTCGTGGGGCTGGGTGGTCTACACGTCGTCGGGACAGAGCGACACGAATCCCGCCGGATTGACAACCAGCTTCGTGGACGGGCGGGACGACAGGGCGACCCTGGCTCGACTCGCTTTTTCCTCAGCCTGGAAGACAACTTGCTGCGAATCTTTGGCGGCGATCGGGTTGCAGGCTTGATGAATGCCTTCCGCGTCGAAGAAGATATGCCGATCGAATCAGGAATGCTGACGCGATCGCTCGAAGGGGCGCAAAAGAAAGTCGAAACTTATTACTACGACATCCGGAAGCAGGTATTTGAGTACGACGAAGTGATGAACAATCAGCGTCGTGCCATCTACGCCGAGCGGCGGCGCGTTCTGGAAGGGCAAGACCTGAAAGAACAGGTGATCAAGTACATCGAGAAAACGATGGATGATATCGTCGATGCTTACATCAACCCTGAATTGCCCTCAGAGGAGTGGGAGATCGATAAGGTCGTGACCAAGGTGAAGGAATTCATCTATCTGCTCGAAGATTTAGAGCCGTCCCAGCTTGCCGATCTGTCGGTGGGCGAAATCAAGACCTTCCTGCACGAGCAAGCCCGCATTGCCTACGACATCAAAGAAGCCCAGGTGAACCAGCTTGAGCCAAACCTGATGCGGCAGGCAGAGCGATTCTTTATCCTTCAGCAAATTGATACCCTCTGGCGCGAACACCTTCAGCAAATGGAGGCTCTGCGCGAGGCGATCGGTCTGCGAGGCTATGGTCAGCGCGACCCGCTGATCGAATACAAGAGCGAAGGCTATGAACTCTTCCTCGAAATGATGACCAATATTCGCCGCAACGTCGTCTACTCGCTGTTCCAATTCCAACCGCAGCCGCAGCCTGTAGTGCAAACGCCGTCTGAGCTGGTGTAAGTGCAGGAGAACTTTGGGATGGACAAACTGCTAGACGAAGCGCGATCGAGAGAAATTGCTCAGGAGATCCGCAGCAAAGCGAAACAGCCGTTTGAGAATGCCTATAAAGCAGCTCTGGCGATCAAAGACGCGCTTTACGTGCAGGGTTTTCTGGTGAGCAAAGCGAGATCTAGTGAGCCGATCGAGCATGGTTGGCTGGAACTGGACGATTGCCTGATCGACCCCAACCTGCCTCACCTGCAAGGCAATCCAGAAACCCTGTTCTATTTCACGGCGCAGCGTTTATCGGTCGAAAGCTTGAAAGCTGCCGTAGAAGAGGCAAAAGAAGACTATCCCGAAGATGATCCTCTGCCTATCTACGGCACAACGCCCTACGAATATTACGGCAACGTGATGCTGGGCGGCAAAGAGTATCAGGAAGCGTTTGCGGCGGCTGAGGCAAAGTGTCAGGAGCTGCAAAGCTCAAACGGCAAAAATACGAACGGTCACAATTCCCTGAACTAATTTCCCAACTAATCTGCTAACAGGAAGTTACCTGCTGCCCGGAACCATCTCTTTGCCTCTGGGGTTCGGGCAAAACCTATTTTTCTGGGTGCTTTCAGAGCCCCCAACCTGAGGGAATTTCGGGGACAATGTGGAATTTCTGGAACTTCTCAAATCCCCTCTACAACCAATGATTACTTTGCCTGCATTTCTTTAATTTCTAACAGGCTTACAATCACTCCGGCGATCGGCACGGCTAGTAACACACCTAGGAGTCCCGCGATCTGAGTGCCTACCAGCAGTGCGAAAAAGATTACGACTGGATGTAGATGCACTGTGCTTTGCATAACACGCGGCGAAATTAAATTATCCTGAACTTGTTGCAGCAGAATTGAAACGACCAGCACTTTGAGGGCAGTCAGCCAGCCGCTCTGCACCAGAATAATTAGACAAGCAATACTCACGCCCAGCGTTGCTCCGATCCCAGGAATCAGATCAAACAATCCTACAATCACCGCCAGAACCAGAGCAAAGGGAATCTGGAAGATTTCAAACACTAGAAAACTGGCGCAGGTCAGCAGAATAGAAATAATAATCTGTCCTCGAATAAACCCTAGAAAATTGGTTTGAATTGCCTGAGCAACTCGCCTGCGGTGGGCATGAGGAACCGTCTTGAGTAGCCACCCCCAGAGCCTTGCGCCATCAATCAGCATGAAAAACGCAACGACCAGAATAATAATAAAGGTGACATAGTTGCTGAGCAGCGCAGGAATCGAGTTCACTGCAAAGCTGAGCGCAGACGCCAACAAATTTTGAATCTGCTGTTCCAGGGGTTCCAAATCGAGCGGAATGTCACGAGCTAGCAGCAGGTTCTCAAGACGAGTGAGCGGATTTTGAGAAGATCCCAGTGCAGTAATCACTGTTGTAATCAGCTGCTGAAGCTGGCTTGCAAGCGCAATTCCGGCACTCACCGCAATCACGACGAGCGACAATAAACTAAGCACAATCACCACGCCAAGTGCGGCACTGCGTCCAAGAAACCGTTCCAGATATCGCACCGGATAGTTGAGCAAAAGCGCAAGAATTGCTGCAAACGTAAAGGTAAAAATAACGTATTCAAAATACTGCAATAGCTGAACTAACGCCCAACCCGAAGCAAACAGCAACAGAAAACGGACGAGAGAACTCGTACTGAACCGATCCCAGAGATTCACGACATCGGTGCGCTTGTTTTGAGTTTCATTCATCCTCAGATTCCTGCCCATTTATTCGCTATCGCGTCCACATCATGGCTATTTGCTGGACAAAGAAAATCCGCTCGCCGCAGAACTCTTCCCTCACACCCCATTCAAACTTTGTAACAGAGCGCTATCTGATTCTTTCACTAGAAGGCAGGATCTGGATATCGCTCAAGAGGTAAGTTAATTGATTCCTCCGATCGGTAGAGAACTATTGCAAAGCGGATTACGTCGGGGTTTGAGTGGGAGTCTGAGTGGGGGTTTGCGTTGGGGTTTGAGCCAGATTCGATCGAGCCGCTGCAAGAAACTGCCGTGCCCTACGAAGAAGCGTCAGCACCAGCACAATTACCAGCACTCCGGTTGCGACCGGCAGCGTAATCGCCAGAACCGCCAGTCCGATCGCGAGCACTAGCTCGATCGTGGCAAAGATGGGGTTGGTCAGCCCGACCGAAATCGAGGTGGAAATCAGGCGCAGAATATTGTTCATGCCCTTGGTTAAGCCTGCTGTGCCTCCACCCGCAATAATGGCTAGCGTCCACTGAAGCAGCGGATTCAGCCCGGAGGTTGCCAGCGCAGTGACCAGGGTTCCGGCAATCACGGCGGCAGGCGTAGCGATCGTATCAAGCAGATGGTCTAACCAGGGAATGTAGTAGCCGATGACCTCTAGCAGGCTTGCGGCTGCCAGCACAATCAGAGCTTGATTGGTTTCAATCCAGTCGAAGTTGGTAGGCAGATCAATATGTCCCAGTACCGCAGCCACACTCAAAACAAAAAACGGCACAAAAACTCGAAATCCTGTTGCCGCGCTCAAACCAATGCCCAGCAGCAGATCAACTAATGTTTCCCAGTTCATCATGGGATTTACTACTCCTTTATATCAGCATCAGATTTATCAGCATCAGACCATTAGGGATAGGTGAGTATGAGGATACGTGGAATATGAGGATGCGTGAGAAGTTATAAACGAAACAGTACAATCCGATCCTATCCCGCTAGACACATCTCTTGAGCCGTTTTTAGGTTCACTGCTTAACCTGGTGTTCTTCAGAACTACTCATTGTTTGATTCATTGTTCGATCGACGCCCTGGCTGCTTAACCAAGTCAACCAGTCGAGCAACTCTTCCTTAGTTAACATGGCGCGGCTGGGTTTAGTATATCGATGCAAAAGCCGATCGCGAATCTGGTCGTGCGTCCACCGCAGCCGCCTGATCTCTACAGAGACAAATACCAGCAAATCAGATAGATCGTCTGATGAATGCTGAAATGAATCTTTAGCTAGGTTTCTGAATGAATGCTGAAATAAATCGAAAGGTGAATGAACGGCGATCGAATTAGACAGGAGATTTTCAGATTCAGAGGAAGGTTGAACGCAGTCAGGAAGAACCTGAGCCAAATCATGGGCATGTACAGCTTGAGAACCTGTTGAGTGAACAGGACAACTGTTGATTTGCTGAACGTGCTGGCAAGATTTTGCTTCTGCAATCAGGATAGGATCGCCCGAATTAAGATACTGCTGAAGTCTAGATTCATACTGCTCTTCACGGCGAGCAATTTGAGAAGCCTGGAGAATTCGCTCAGACGATCGATCGCTAGAACCCTCTTCAGAAGAGACATTACCACCATTACTGGGGAACAAGCTTGTACAGCTAAGACCGTTCGAACTGGTTTCCAATTGATCGGACGGTCTAGCTGAAAGTGAAGTTGGGGGGTGCGGGGGGTTTTCCACAGCTAAATCGTTTTCCACAGCCAGCCAGCTTTCCACCTGCTCAGGATGCCACAGGTCACGATGGCGATAAAGCGAAGCTCCACCAATGCCGTATTGCAATAACGCCTGAAACCGAGCTGTTGTTTTTGCAGGCAAGCTGTCTCTTTCTAAAAGATCCACGATCGCCCGTCGAATTTTTTCTCTAGCGGATTCTGACTGTTGCTGATTCCAGGAAAGAAGCTGCTCACGTGTAGCCTTTGCCTCAGGAGCCTGAGCAGTACTGCGATGAGTGTAGTGAAAGTAATGGCTATTCTCGGCGCAGCTCGCCCATTCTGCGGCACGGTGTTCGATTTCATGCTGATGTCTGCACCAATCTCGATATCCTGGAAGTGATCGAGCAATGGAAACAATTTGATCGATTAGAGCCTGTCCAGTAAGGGGTTCACCGCCCTGTGTAACATGATGAAAAACATACGTTCTCAGAGCAATGCGTCCTAATAAGCGATTTGTTTGTCCATGTGCGGTCCAACCCTGTTCGATTTCAGTATCGAGATCGTTCAAAAACTTATCTGCTTTTCCTGAAATTCGATAGTGTCTGTGTTTGTTTTGCTTAAGAAGC
The DNA here is from genome assembly GCF_039962475.1 of Leptolyngbya sp. GB1-A1. Classification (NCBI taxonomy): domain Bacteria; kingdom Bacillati; phylum Cyanobacteriota; class Cyanophyceae; order Leptolyngbyales; family Leptolyngbyaceae; genus Leptolyngbya; species Leptolyngbya sp. GB1-A1. The sequence goes on from NZ_JAMPLI010000018.1 coordinate 71,727, forward strand.
TGGCGTAAAACTTTTGTCTCAACAGAATTGCACGACTGAACAAACCGCCATTGCTGCACAAAGCGCGATCGATCGCTCCAAACGGTCTCAAAATTCTGATTCAGTAAGTAGGAACCTGCCTGCATTGGCAAGCGGTGGGCATTGAAGAGCGTCGGCTTTTTCGTAGTGCTGAAAGGCTTGGGATTGGGAAAGAGTTCGAGCTGTCCGGGCTTGAGCTTAAATCCTGCGTTCTCTAATAAGGCTGCCACGCAAGCAGCTAAGTCCCAGGAGCTGCGAGCATCTTGAAACGGTAAATACAGGTGAATGCCGCCGCGATAGCTCGACTGACAGGCAAGGTACGCCGTGAAGCCAAGCGGCTCTAGAGCAGCCATCATCCGCCCGATCGCAAACGAATCAGCCTGGGGATGATAGGCACTACCTGTGTCAATATCCAGCAGGCAATAGCGCGTCTGAGAGCTAAACCGCACTCCATACAGCGCAGATCCCTGAAGAATCAAACGATCGGATAAAGGATAGCGGCTCTCGGTTTGCCAGTGAGGGGATTGAGACGGTTCGGGATGCTCCGCGTAAATGAAATCAAATCGATGCGGAAATAGAGCAAGAAACTCATCTCCCTGCTCTAAGACATAGCGAAACGCTTCCGTGGCAACAGACGCGACGATGCTGCACCTCATTGAAATCGATCGCGCCTATTGTGTCAGGTTTGTCTTAAGCAAACAGGAGACCGGATCAGTCTGATCAGACTGTTTAAAGCTTGTCTCATCCACCTACAACCCTTGTGGAATCAAGGCTTTAAATATTACAGGTGACGAGATCTGGAGAAAAAGTGACTTGATCCAGAGGCGATCGTGCTAGGATTGGGAGCCGTTTGTCTCACGCCAAAAGCTGGGCGAGCGGAGGAATTGCTGTCTTTTTTCAGCAGAAGTTGATCTGAGACAAAGCAAAGTTCCTCAGCTGGTTCTACTTATCAACAGGTTGAGTAGGAAGCCGTGGGAGATGGTCAGGCAACGCTAGATATAGAGCTACCTCTTTTGCTGGGTTAAATAGAAAAAGAAGAGAAACTCGGTTTTAGTGATGCGATACGGAGCCGTCTGTCTCACCTTTTTCGGGAAAAATGAGAAACCTAGAGTGCAAGTAAGCTGCAAGTCGGTTGTTCTAAAGTCATTGATTTCCCCCGTTTCCCAGTTCTTGGGGCTCCTTCATCTCTAAATTAGCGCTCAGAGGCGATCGAATTTTGTCTTTTTGAGAGCAAACAGTTGTATTACTTGTCTTACTAAATTCGATGTCGGATGAATGCCTCGCCCTTGAATGGTGGAAGAGTGCTGCAAGAATCAAGCAATTGAAAATCCACCAGCGTTATCCACCAGGATTGAGAAATTTGAGGGGCAGTGCCGTTCTACCAACATTTATCACCACACTTCCAGTCACCCCACTTCCAGCGCAAGAAGTAGCGACATACGGAGCAGTCTGTCTCACAAGTAAGAATTATCCCTCTTCCAGAGGAACCAATCGGGTGATTGCTTGAGGTTTGATGCTAAAAATTAATTTCCTTTGTTTCACCCCTCACCCCCAGAATAGAAGTTATGGAACTCCAGTATCGAGGCGTTCGCTACAGCCTAAATTCCAATTCAATGACCGTTGAGAATGCATCAGTGAGCGGACAATATCGCGGTGCGAAAGTTAGATTTCATCAGCCGATTCACAAGCTGGCAATTCAGCAGGTTCTACACCTAATGTATCGCGGAACTAAGTTTGACGAAGCGATTGGTACACCGATCGCCTAACTCCTCGCTTGCTCCAATTCTCAGCCCTCATCTCTAAGCGATCTTTAAAGTCAACGCTTCCTAAGGTTAATCGATCGACCTAGCGCAAGGGCTAGGTTTTTTGTTGTCTTGAAGATTGCTTTAGTTAACTGCAGCCCACATCCAGGTCAGGACAAACATAAGTCCAATTCCTACTAAGAAATCCGGTTTTTCCTGCCATAGCTGATGGAATCGGTCGCGGACAAACCGGAAGAAAAAGCGTCGTTCTTGTCCCAGTTCTGTCATGTATTGCGCGACTTTTACATCCACTTCTTCGATCGAGACCTCACCTCGTTTATAGGCAGCGTCCAGGGTATCCAGCTTTTGCCAGTACTCTTTTGTGGACTCCATTAAGTTAGGAACCATGCTTTTAAACCCAACAATTACTTCAGTGGTCGAACTTGGATTAACCCTAACGCGATGCTGAGGGAAAATTAGTCTGCATAGAGTTAGAAGCGGTTTTTATCAATGGTTAGAACTCCCGCTGTTATGAAAAGTTTGCGATCGCCCCCCTGATAGATAGGGTTATCCTTGAGAGTGTGTTCAATCACTTTCCCTATTACCGTTTGTCTACGCCTTATGTCCGATACGCCAAATTCGACCCGCAAAACTAGCGTTACTGAACATACCTTGTCTCTGCTTGATCGCCAGATTTCCTACACTGCATCTGCGGACTGGCAAACGCTGTTTGATAAGGACAAGCCGATCGCCGATATGTTTCACGTCGCGTATCTGGCGAAAGCAGAAGCTGCTTCCTCGCGACCACTCACTTTTGTATTTAATGGGGGACCCGGAGCGGCATCTGCTTATTTGCACATGGGCGCACTCGGTCCAAAGCGAATCTATTTTGGCGAAAATGGCGCCTTGCCCAAACCGCCCGTTCGATTGATCGATAACCAAGAAAGCTGGCTTCCTTTTACTGATCTGGTGTTTATTGATCCGATCGGCACTGGGTTCAGCCGCAGCTCTCAGGCAAATTCATCTGACAAAGCAGACGCAGACGCGAAGCCAGACGAGAAATCAGCCACCAAAGACAGCGAATCCTCGAAGGAACCGAAGGAAACCGAATTTTGGGAGGTCGATCGTGATCTGAAAGCACTGGGAGAGTTTATTCAACGATTTCTATCGCGACAAAACCGCTGGCTCTCGCCGATTTTCATTGCTGGGGAAAGCTATGGCGGATTTCGGGTAGCAAAACTGGCGCGGATGCTTCAGCAGGAATTTGGGGTGGGGCTATCGGGAGCAATTCTAATTTCGCCTGCGCTAGAGTTTAGTTTGCTCTACGGCAGCGATTACAACCTCACCTCCTGGACAACGGTATTGCCTTCGTTTGCAGCATCGGCAGCACACCACGATCGCGCTGAGTGGGCAGGGCAACCGGGCAATATGCAGGCACACCTGACCGCAGCTGAAGAATTTGCCCGCAAGACGCTGATTCCCCTTTTGGTGATGGGCGATGCAATGGCGTTAGAAGAGCGACAGGCAGCCTATGAGCAGATGGCAAAGCTGATTGGCTTACCCCAGTCTATTGTGGAACGGCAGGCAGGACGCATTGGGATCGATGTGTTTTCGCGAGAACTGCTGCGCGATCGACAGCGGATTGTGGGCTTATACGATGCTTCGATTACGGCGATCGATCCCTTTCCCGATCGCACGAACTTTGAAGGCACTGACCCCACGCTGGATGGACTCGATCGCCTCTTTACGGGTGCAATCAACAGCCATCTGCGCGATACGCTCGGCGTTGAAACGGATTTGATTTATAACCTGCTGAACTACGAAACCTTCAAAGCCTGGAAGTTTGATATGAACGGGCAACTCAAGCAGGGTTTTATTGGTGCAGTCGATGATTTGCGGGTCGGCATGACGCTTAACCCTTATATGCAGGTGTATATCACTCACGGACTCTTTGATTTGGTTACGCCTTATTTTGCTTCCAATCATCTTGCAGATTTGATGAAGCTCAATCCTGAAATTCGCCCTAATTTGACGCTAAAACATTATGAGGGCGGACATATGTTTTACACCTGGGAACGATCGCGCCAGGAATGGTTTGGTGAGATGCAAACGTTTTACCAGAAGGCGATCGAATAATTCAGATAATTATCACAAAGTTATCCCAAATTGCAATCCGTTACCTCTTCTTTAATCGCTGGAAGAAGAGGTTTTCCCACAGTCGTTTTTTCGCGAATGTTTTTTGCGGTTCTCTGGGTTAGCGAACTGGTAAACAAACGGTAAACTGCGTTCTTCCGGGCTGCGATTCGAGGGTAACTGATCCCTGATGCCGATTTTCGACAATTCGGCGCACCATTTCCAATCCCAACCCCGATCCTTTTCCCACCGCTTTGGTTGTAAAGAACGGCTCAAAGATTCTCGATCGAATCTCCGGCGGAATTCCTGAACCAGAATCAGCAATTTGTACCAGAATGCGATCGCCCTGATTTTTCGTGGTTAACTCTAGAATTCCTTTTTCATTCATAGCATCGATCGCGTTATCAATCAGGTTTGTCCAGACCTGATTCAATTCACTGCCATACGCGGAGATTTGAGGCAGATCAGGAGCATAGCTGCGTTTGACTTCAATTCCATGTTTAACTTTGTAGCTAAATAGCTTCAGTGTATCTTCTAAGCCATCATGCACATTCACGATTTGCTGTGCCCCCTGATCAAGATGCGAATAAGACTTCATCGATCGCACCAGTTCAGCAATCCGTTCTGCGCCGTGGAGCCCGCTCGTAATCATGGACATCACCTCAAATGATAATGCTAGCCAGCGAATTCCCATCTCTCTCATTTCGGTGGAATCATCACGCCAGCGTTCCATTAAGTGTTCCAGGGTTTTGATTTTAATATCACCTTGTGCTAACGGTTCAGCCAGTTTCCAGGCATCCTTAACGCCGTAATCCTCCAGCCAGTCGAGCAGTTCTTCTTCTCGATCGCTCAGCGCCATCGGGTCAGTGTGCTTGTGCAAAATCGCCTCGTAGCCCTTGTCGCGGGTTTCCAGCCATTCCTGTGTGTGTTCTGGCTCAACTTGAGTTTGTCCGTAAACCAGATTCATTCGCTGTAGCTCGATCAGGGCAGGCGTGACATCTTTTAAGGCTCTGACGACAGCAGCGGCGGGATTGTTGAGTTCGTGCGCGAGTCCGGCTGCCAGTGTGCCCAGGGCTGCCATCTTTTCTCGATTACGGATAAACGACTCCAGCCCCCGCGATCGACGGGCAACGGTTTGAAAAATTTGCTGCTCAAACACGCGGCATTCGTGCAGCAATGCTAAAAAGTCATCATTGCAGAGCCGATATAAACGGCAGTCCGTTAGTCCTCGCACAGTAACCGGGGAAGCCTCTCCAGTTAATACTGGGATTTCACCAAAAAACGCAGGGGCTTCGTGATGTCCGATCGGCATTTCAACCCCGTCACTTTTGCGCGTCATTCCAATCTGTCCTTGCATTAGGACCAAAAAGCCGATCGGCGCATCTCCCTCACGGGTGAGAATTTGGTTTGTCGATAGCTCGACTAATTCCGAGCGGTGACAGATCCAGTTCAGCCGCTCGATTGGCAATGGGTGAAATAATTCCAGCTTGGCTAACTCTTCAGCACATAACATGATGATTTTGCCTCAATCGAGAACTTGGCTAAAACTTGTTGGCTAGAACCTGTTAGCTGAAACTTGTTGACTAAAACTTGTTGACTAAAACTTGGACGATGGCAATTCTGGAAAAAATGTCGCTGTTCTCTCGGTTTCAAAGCCCCTTAGAATTAGGAAATTTAGAGGGCAGTGCAGGACATTTGCAGCTTCTCAAATCACCTCTAGCGGAAACTGTAAGGTAGACAACAAACCAAAGCACTAAACGATCGGTTTAACCAATTTTGAGTAATTGTTTTAGAATGTTTTTGAGTAATTGTTTTAAAGTGTGAATCTGCTGCTTTCCGGAAACCCTGCAAAGAATTGACTTTGTCACAATGCAGCCTTGTCGCAATACATAGCCTTTGTCGCAATACATAGCCTTTGTCGCAATACAATTAATGCACCACTAATACCGAAAGCAGCCCGAAGCGAATGTTGCCGATAATTCTGGAGCAAACGATATGGCGAAACCAATCATTCTCACAGTAGATGATGATCCAGATGTTCTGCAAGCGATCGCACGAGATTTGCGAAAACAGTACGGCGATCGATTTCGGATTGTGCGGGCAGATTCCGGGGCGGTGGCGATCGACGCGCTGCATCAGATTAAGCTGCGAAATGAAGCGGTTGCCCTGTTTCTGGTCGATCAGCGAATGCCGCAGATGAACGGGGTCGAGTTGCTGGAGCAGGCAATTCCGCTCTTTCCAGAAGCAAAGCGGGCACTGCTGACCGCCTACGCTGATACCGATGCTGCGATTCGCGCCATTAATAGTGCCAGGCTTGACTACTACCTGCTGAAGCCCTGGGACCCGCCCGAGGAGCGGCTGTATCCGGTGCTGGATGATTTACTCGATGACTGGATGGCAGGTTTCCGTCCGCCATTTGAAGGCATTCGCGTGGTGGGCAATCGCTGGTCGCCGCAATCCCATGAAGTGAAGGATTTTCTGGCACGAAACCAGATTCCCTATCAGTGGTTGGATGTGGAACTTGCACAGGAAGCCTGTCAGCTCCTGGCTTATGGCGAACCCGATGGACTTCAGCGTTTGCCGCTCGTGCTGTTTACTGATGGTTCGCGCCTGGTTCAGCCCTCTACCTTAGAAATTGCGGCGCGGATTGGGCTGCGAACCCAGGCAGAACGTCCCTTTTATGATCTGGCGATCGTGGGGGGAGGTCCGGCGGGACTGGCGGCGGCGGTGTATGGGGCATCAGAAGGGCTAACGACGGTGATGATCGAGCGCGAAGCTCCGGGCGGGCAGGCAGGGTCGAGTTCGCGAATCGAAAACTATCTCGGCTTCCCAGTGGGACTCAGCGGCGCGGATCTGGCACGGCGAGCCGTAACCCAGGCAAAGCGGTTTGGTGTAGAAATTTTAACGCCACAAACGGTGACTGGCATTCGGCTTCAGGATTCCTACCGCATTCTTACCCTGGCAGACGGCAGCGAAGTAAGCTGTCACGCGCTCTTGATCGCCAGCGGCGTTTCTTACCGAAAGCTCAACATCCCCGGCGAAGAGCGATTGTCGGGTGCGGGCTTGTATTACGGGGCAGCAATGACCGAGGCTCTCTCCTGTCAGGGGGAAGATGTGTTTGTCGTGGGCGGTGCAAACTCGGCAGGACAGGCGGCAATGCACTTCTCGAAATATGCGCGATCGGTCACGATGCTGGTGCGCGGCGATTCCCTCACCAAGAGTATGTCTCAATATTTGATTGATCAAATCGAATCAACCCCCAACATCACTGTTCGCACCTACACCCAGGTTGCAGAAGTTAAGGGCGAGAAGAATTTAGAGGGAATCGTGCTGCAAGACACTCGCACCGGAGCGCAAGAAACTGTTCCAGCACCATCGCTGTTTATCTTTATTGGCGCACGTCCGGCAACCGATTGGCTGGCAGGGGTGGTAGAACGCGATGAAAACGGCTTTATTCTAGCGGGTCCAGATTTGCTGCAAAACCAGAGCCGTCCAAAGGGCTGGACGCTCGATCGCGATCCGTTTCTGCTGGAAACGAATGTGCCCGGTATTTTTGTAGCGGGAGATGTGCGGCATGGCTCGGTAAAGCGGGTTGCATCGGGCGTTGGCGAGGGCAGCGTTTGTGTGCAGTTTATCCATCGCTATCTCAGCAAAGTGTAATTTTTCCAGAGAATCGATTCAGCCTAGAGAATCAATTCAGCAGTGTAAAAAAAAGGGGGGCAGTGCCCACCCTAAAATGAACTGAAATTAGAATTCAAGCCGTAACTCGACTCAGATTTACCGCTGTTCTAGCGATGTGATAAGCGGCTGTCGTACAGGCTGATAGTAGCGCTCTTCCAGCCAGACCCGCAGATCGTCTTCAGAAATCCATTCGCTTTCTTGCCCCGTTATCGGATCGTGAGCGTGCCAAATCGGATTGCCCATCTGGTCGTAGGTTTTCCAGATATGGGGTTCTGTTGTCGATTCCAGCATGCGGGCGATCGGTCGCCAAATTTGCCTCAGCCAGTCGCTCAGTCGATGGGTATGACCAGAGTTGTCTTGCGATACCTGCTGAAGTTCAGCGATCGTTAAAGGAATTTGTTCGAGTTGTTTATACTCCAACCACTGTTTTTGCGTTCTCATTTTTGTGTACCTCCTCACAACATTGCTCTGACGCTGTTTGCTCATGCAGCGAAGTCCGACAGTTTGACTGCCGAGGAGCAGTTGTTATGAATCCCATAAAGTATGCAGTTGAGCGAAAGGAGCATTGCTCCCTGTTTAAGTTTCCAGCTTGTTTTAACCGATCTCAAGCCTGGAGTCAGCGAGATGTCGTGAGAGAATGCCGTATTCGGTTGAAATTGCAGAATCAAATCGACTGCACTTGTCCGGCAGAATTTCATCTCAGAAACTCTAGCAGGGCAGACGTTCTGCGATCGGCACTCTACATCTCAAATGGAAATCACCCTATTGAAAAGCTGCTTTGGGGCAGCAAAGACAAATATCTTTCCTAAAAGACAGGAAAGTAGAACGACTTCTGCTTGACTTACCTATTAGTATAGAAAGCCTGCGATGGCTCGACCTCGCACACCCGGATGAGCTGACTGGGCGATTCTATCAGGTGTTCTGTCTATCAGATGTTCTGTCAAGTGTGCTGGGTTTGCCTGCTTTTACAGCGCGATTTGATCAAGACGAATCACAGCAGCTCGGCTGCGTCACGCTCTTGCTGAAGGGCAACTTCGACCTGGAGGTATTGGGCTTCGAGCTGTGCCATAGTCACCGCAATTTCCTCGGCTCTATCTTCAATCCGGTTCAATTGCCCAATCTGTTCTAATTGTCGGCAAAGTGCGACTAGCTCCACTGCTCCTAAATACTGGCTGCTCGACTTGAGGGAATGAGCCGCCCGCGTAAATTCTTCTGTGTTTTCCTGCACCAGGGCGGTTCGCATCACTGCGAGCAGGGCTGGAGACTCTTGCAAGTAGCAGTCGATGATTTGAACGAACAGCATGGGTTCATCATCACCCACGATTTCGCGAATTGCGGCGAGTGCAGTGATATCGAGGATCGAATGAGAGGGGGAGCTTTGCATAAGTCGCCTAAGGATTGGGGACGAGTCAGGAACGCTTTCCGTGCAGGTTTCTACTCTGCAGGTTTCTACTCAGAGGGCAGCTCGATCGCTGTTGCTATTGTGAACTTTCTTAGAGTCCCCGGCAAGGGACTTTCTCAACAAGCAGAACTAAACCATAAAAAAGGCATCTCCCTTATGATGCCTCTGTGAACTATGGATACAGCTTTGGATGAAGCCTTTTGTGTCTATTGGTTGTGCTGCGACCCTTCGTAGGGAAAACGGTCAATGGCTACTCGTTGAATGGCTGACTAGCGTTATTTCTCAGCTTTGTCCTTTGATCCGCTCACCAGTTGACGCGCTTTACTGACCGCAGTTTCGACCAGGCTCGTTTCTGGCACTTCTCGATCGTCCAAACTTTCAATCCGCTTATAGGGCTGCGGCAGCTTGTCAGGATTCTCGCCCTTCTGCATCCGCTTCTGAAAAATCTCTTCCTGTAAACCTGCTTCCTGGCTGAATTGGCTGTAGGCACGATCGATCGACTCATCCGCCGGCTGTCCGGCACCAACCTCAGGCGCCGCAGTTGCTGCAGAGGGAAGGAGAGCGAAACTGCCTAGCCAGATTAAAATCGTTGCGAGAAGAACGATCGCAGCCCGCCGCTTTTGTTTTAGTTGCGATAAAACTTGTCTCATCGGTAATTTTCTGAATTTAATGATGAAGCGTATTCTATGCAGCGAACTGCATTCCTGCTTCTTTCAGAGGAGAGACTTTCAAGGATGTTTGAAGGATATTCGGTCAGTATCCGATGTCCTACATTGTCCCCTCAATATTGCCCCCTCAAGGCTCCAGGGAAATGATTCAGGAATGGGATTTCAAATGCCCGCTGAGGTACTCAACTCGATCGCAGAAGCCGGAGGAAAATCCTTCCTTTAATAGAAGAAGATCGGGCCCGATCTCCTTAAGGTACGACTAGTCCTCTTACAGTTAAATAAAGCTTATGAATTTGCAACTTAGCGTTCCCAGTCTAGATAGCTCTGATGCTGCTCGTGACCTGAAAGAAACGATCCTGACTTCAGAACCCGATGCCAAAGTCGATGTGAATCTGGAGCAGAAAATAGTGACGATCGAAACCGGAGCCTCGGAGGAGACGATCAAGCAGGTTATTACTGCGGCAGGGCATCAGATTGGGTAGAAGGGTGAGCGGATGGATAAGTGGATAAGTGATTCGGTGAATGAGTGATTGGGTGATGAGTTGGGCTTGAGTTACTTGCTGTTTAACGGTGATCAAGCCTAAACCTTCCCATTCTCAATCCTCAATCCTACCGACCCACTTACCCCGTTACCCCTCTACCCATCCACTCCTCAACCTCCCACAATTTCCCCGGCTTCCTGCAAAATCTGCCCCAAATGCTCCTGGCTTTTAAAGCTTTCGGCATAGAGCTTGTAGACGTTTTCGGTTCCAGAGGGGCGGGCAGCAAACCAGCCATTGTCGGTAACGACTTTGAGACCGCCGATCGCAGCTCCGTTGCCGGGAGCGTTGGTGAGTTTAGCGACGATCGGTTCGCCTGCCAGCGTGTCTGCTTTGACGTCGTTGGGAGAGAGTTTGCTGAGGCGGGCTTTTTGCTCTGGGGTGGCGGGGGAGTCGATGCGGGTATAGTAGGCGTTGCCCAGGCGCGAGGTGAGGTCTTGATAGTGCTGTCCGGGATCTCTTCCGGTTTTGGCGGTAATTTCGGCAGCGAGCAGATCCATAATGATGCCGTCTTTGTCGGTCGTCCACACTGTGCCGTCTTTCCGCAAGAAGGAGGCTCCGGCACTTTCTTCACCACCAAAGCCAAAGGAGCCATCAAGCAAGCCAGACACAAACCACTTAAAGCCAACGGGCACTTCGCTGACCTGCCGTCCAATTTCTTTTGCCACGCGATCGATCATGCTGCTGCTGACCAGGGTTTTGCCGATCGCGCTATTTGCAGACCAGTTGCTGCGCTGGGTGAATAAATACCAGATAGCAACAGAGAGGAAATGGTTCGGGTTCATTAAGCCCACGCTGCGGGTGACAATGCCGTGGCGATCGGAGTCGGTGTCATTGCCAAAGGCGATGTCGTAGTCATCTTTGAGCTTCACCAGGCTTGCCATTGCATAGGGCGAGGAACAGTCCATGCGGATCTTGCCGTCCCAGTCGAGCGTCATGAAGCGAAAGGTGGGATCGACGTTGGGATTAACGACCGTGATATCTAAGCCATAGCGATCGGCGATCGGCTCCCAGTAGGCAACGTTTGATCCGCCCAGGGGGTCTGCCCCAATGCGAATGCCAGACGATCGAATCGCTTCCAGATCCACAATATTTTCCAGGTCAGCCACATAGGGCGTAATGTAGTCGAAAGCGTGGGTCGTACTGGCTTGCAGAGCAGCTTCGTATGCCATGCGCTGCACATCGCGATTCTGGGTTGCCAGCAGTTCATTTGCCCGATTTTGAATCCATTTTGTGGCTTCTGGCTCAGCCGGGCCTCCGGTAGGCGGGTTGTACTTAAAGCCCCCGTCGGTGGGCGGGTTGTGGGAAGGGGTAATGATGATGCCGTCTGAGAGTCCAGTGTTTTTGCCCTGACTATTTTTGCCTTTGTTATAGTTCAGGATGGCGTGAGAGACGACGGGCGTGGGCGTAAACTGAGCATTGCCTTCGCCTGCTGCAATCAGCACTTCAACCCCATGAGCTGCCAGCACTTCGAGCGCAGTTTTCTGAGCCGGAGCCGAGAGCGCGTGGGTATCCATGCCCATATAGAGCGGACCATCGATGCCCTGCTGCTTCCGATACTCCACAACTGCCTGCGACACTGCCAGAATATGGGCTTCGTTGAATGTGCCGTTTGCGGCTGTACCCCGGTGTCCTGATGTTCCGAAGCTGACCTGCTGAAGCGGATTGCCTGCGTCCGGCTGGACGGTGTAATACTGGCTTAGCAATTGCTCAACATCCATCACCTTATCGGGAGGAACTGGCTGTCCGGCAAGGGGGCTGTTTTTAGCGTCCACAGTTTGCATGGCTTTTTTTCCCGTCAACGTTTCTCAAGACCAGAATAGCCTGAAACAACCGTCGCGCAAGTCATCCTGTCGAACTTGGGAGATAAGCAGATGGGGAGATGTTGGGCGAGAAAAAATTTGCTTTGCTGATAGATAAGCAGATGAATGAGGCTAACTGTAATGAGAGAAGCACCTGTTGCCCCCGATCGCCAGACGAACCGGATTCGGCGCAAGGATTTAATATCAAGTTTGACGATTGGTGTGTTGGTCGGTTCGGTTCTATGGCTACCGATTGGCTGGTTTGCTCACCAATTTTATAATCGCCAACGAGTTGCTCAGGTGATTCTCTGTCGGCAACAGCGATTTGGCACGACCGAAGCCGAGCTAAGCCAAATTTGCGGAACACCCTATTAAGGCACAGAATTAAGACACAGAGTTAAGGCACCCATCAAAAGGCTTTGCTGCCAGATGATTGAGATGAGAGATACAGGGGCAACTGCCCTTTATTGCTTGGTTTTAATCCTATTTGGTTTTAATCCGTGCTGTCACCTTGAAGCAGTAGCCGCTAAACAATAGCCGCTAAACAATAGCCGCTAAACAATAGCCGTTGAACAATAGCCACTGACCAGTAGCCGTTGAACAGTAGCCGCAAATCTTGCCAGCTGCCCTTCGATGAGGAGACAGCAACAGATAGCAGCTATATTTGTTGCTAATGATTTGTAATTCTCAGGTGATCTAGTGGATGATAGCTTCTACTTTCCGTTTGGAGTAATGCTATCAGGAGTAGCCTATGATCACTGGCTCGATGCTCTCATCAGGAGAGCTTTCCGTCGCTTTATTATTTAATTTATTGAGTTCTGCTAATTTTAGTCTTGCAAATCAAAATTATTTCAATCTCGGTGCACCTGTTGCAGTGAGTTTGGGTGCAGTTCCAGGTGCGCTAAGCCGCTATTATCTAACGGTTTTATTCAGTCAACGTCTGGGAACGCACTTTCCATTTGGTACATTCTTTATTAACCTTTCTGGTTCGCTGCTAGTGGGGTTTTTGGCAACCCTAGCGATCGATCAAGTCATTTTGTCCCCAGAATTACAGCTTTTAATGATAACTGGATTTCTGGGTTCCTACACCACGTTTTCGACCTACGCACTTGATACTTCTGTGTTGTTACAGAACAAAGAACGTAAGAAAGCTCTGTTCTACTGGCTGGGCAGCTCAATTGTGGGGGGATTGTGTCTGGAAATTGGCATGATGATCGCCCATTTGCTGCATCGGGGAGGTCACTAGAATGGGCTGGTTGCAGAGACGAGAACAAACGGGGCGATCGATTTTGCGGTCTCCTGAAGGTCGCTTGCGTATTCCAATTGCAGTTGGATTGGGAGCGATTGTTGGGGCGTTGAGTCGCTACTATCTTTCGCTTGGCATCAATCAAGGGTTGGGGATAAATTTTCCGATCGCAACGCTTTTTATTAATCTTTCCGGTGCGTTTGTTATGGGCTTCTTCACCAGCATAGCAGTCGCACGAAATATCATTTCGCCGGATGTACGCCTTATTGTTGCCGTTGGTTTTTTGGGGTCATATACCACTTTCTCAACTTATATTCTGGATATAGAAAAGCTAGTGGCGGTAGGAAACTGGCAGTTTGCTTTTCTTTACTGGGTGAGCAGTACTTTGCTAGGTTTGTTGAGCTTGGAATTAGGATGTTTTCTAGCAAGAAGAGTTCTATCGGTTTTCTGAACCTAAAACTACTTAGCATTGCTTATAAAAAAAAGAAAATTAGCACAGAGCAGAATCGCTAATTCTGAAATTATTCAGTTTTATGCTCTTCAGTTATAAATTAGATTTCATCGATATGTGGAACTGTTCTTCCTATTCAACTTCTCCTTCTTATTTCCGATTCGGTCTAGTTAACAGATAGGGGTGATGATGTCGATCGATAAATTAATATCTCATCAGTAATCATCTCATTAGTAATCAAAAAACCCTCCTACCAAGAAAGTAAGAGGGTTTCATCAATCAAGTGATGCTCATCAACGATCGCGATAAACGCTAGTTTGAATCAGTATTGGTATGAGTATCAATTGTCTCGCTTGCATCGGGTGCAGCTGCTCCTGGCTCCGCGGCAGACTTCAAGTTTGCATCAACGACAACTGCCTGAACACCTTTAATTTCTCTGGTCAGTGGCTCAATTTTGTCGAACTGTTCTTGATCGACCACGGTTCCCGCCACGGTGACGACTCCATCTTTCGCCTCGACAGTCACTTCAGCCGCAGGCAGATTTGCCTCCAGTTTTGAGCGCACTTGGCTGGCAAGGTCAGTATCCGCTTTCACCGCGTCACCGCCATCTACATTGTTGCGTTGTTCTCGCGCTTGAATGTCAGCATTAAGCTGTCGGCGGCGTAGTTCAGAAGTTGCATCACCCTGGTTATCTTCCGCAGTCTGCTTGGTTAGATCGCCTTCAGGCTGAGCAGCATCGGGGGCACTCGAAGTGGTTCTGGCTGTGCTACAGGCAACTGCACCCAGCATGAGAAAGCTCGCTAAGAGCGTTAAAGTCAGTTTTTTCATGGTATTGCAAGTTGAAGTTTGAAAGGGTTGACAAAGAATGGGAGATTCAAGCCTGAAGCGCACTAGAGCAAGGGATTCACTTCCGCTCCAGGTTTGAACTCAGACATTAGAAGCGATCGCCCTTGATGATCGGATTGCCGTCTACATCCACATCGAGCTCTTCGCGGCGGAGCGTTTCTTCAGCCTTCACCATTTCGTGGTCGACTGCTTTGTGCAGATGAACTTCTTCCCGCACAATCGTTTCTTTGCGAATGTCGGGCGTTTCTTCGTACACTTCTACCCGTAAAACTTCGCCCTCCTGGAAGTTTGCCGTACCCGGAGCGACAGGCTTACCAATCTCGTCAGAAGCAATGCGCTCAACGACGACACGTTCTTTTTCGATCGGTACAGTAACTCTCGTCGTCTCGGTTTCAACCTGCTTGCTGATCGTGACTTCACCTGCTTTACGGCGTGTTTTATCGACCCGCAGCCGTTCTTCGTACAGCCGGATTGCTTCTGTGTCTGCTACATCCCGGTGCGGCGCGCGATCGATAGTTTCCGATGTTGCAGGCCGGACAGCGGCAACAGACGCTTCATTCGTTTCAACAGGCTGTGCCACAGCGCCAGGGATATCATAAATCCCCCAGCCCTCAATCCCACGATGCGAAAGAATGGCTTCGGCGCGAGCGAGGTCGGTATCGTTGCCTTCTACCATGACCAAATATTCGCCGCGAGTTACGCGATCGTGGTAGCCTCTGGCATGTTCTTCGGGAATGCCCAGCCCAACCAGTGCGCCCAACAATCCACCTGCTAGAGAGCCGATCGCAGTTCCCGACAGTGCTGTTGCCAATACCGTTGCGCCCGCACCTGCCAGCATTACAGGTCCAATGCCGGGAATTGCCAGAACGCCTAGCCCGACGAGCAGTCCCGTGAGTCCACCCAATGCACCACCACTGACTGCGCCTGCTTTCGCTCCGTCGTCTGCTTTGTTACCCACCCGATCGCTCGTCTCAACGCCTGCAATGCGATCGTGATGCTGTGTATCCTTGGCAACGACAGATACTTTGTCCATCGGAAAGCCGCTGTCTCTCAATTCAGTCAGTGCGCGTTCTGCGGCAGCGTGATTAGGAAAAGTGCCGACTGCCCGCCGAATTCGGTTTGATTGCATTAACTACCCCTTAATTTAAGTAAAACTGCATTCTCCACTTAATATTGCGTGTTCAAATTAATGAGTGTGCTGACCTAAAGGCAGAACCGTTTATTGTCGATCGATAGATCTGTTTTTAAGCGCGTTGCTCCCCTGAAAAGCAATGCTACTGTTCGATCAAGGGGTTTGAACGCACTCGATCGCGGCAGGATTTCAGGATTTAATTAAGGTTTAATTTGTGTTGTGCGATTAGCTGTGATTAGCTGTACTGAGCTATTCCTATGGCTTACCAGTAATACACTCACCAGCAATACAATGATCTGCACACTCTCTGCACACTTAATGGTCTGCACAATAAACCGCCAGATGTTAACCTAGCGGCTGAGTATGGGAAACACATTTAAGTTTGAGGGCAGTTTAAAACGATGTTTGAAAAGTGTTTACTGTCCTAAATTGCTCCCTGAGTGACTCAACTTTAGGGAACTCTAAAAGCCAGGATAATCAGCTCAGTTCTTCCCCGAATGAGGGACTAGAGGGCAATTTAGGTTGCAATCACGACTTCTCAACCATCCTCTAGGAATTTGCCTCGCCTAAAACCTGCTGCTTAATTCGATCGATCTGCTGTGAAAGTTCACGTCGCTTACTCCCGGTCAGCAAATAGCGATTGATGAACCAGACGCAATAAGCTAAACCGATTAGCTCAAGGAACGACTGACCAAACAAAATTGCGTTGATTGCGCCAAGGACTGCTCCCACCAATTTAAGAGCAATCAAAGCGATAAATAGCCAGCCTAAAGCAATAAACACCGATCGATATCGCTGAAAAAGCTGGATGGTGTAAGCCGGTAGATTAGCCATAATGTCAGCCGCCGTTTTAGCAAACTGTCGCCCTGCTTCAGCCGCCGATGACATTTGAGGTTCGATCGCTAAAGTTTCAGAATCGTTATCGGCCTGAATCGTAACTATTTCTGCTTTTGGCTCGCTCAATTCGTTTGTTGCAAATTGCATTTCCATTTTCGACTCCTTAAACTGCAAGCGGGTTTAGTGTAGAAAATTACTGGAGGATACGTGGACGCTGCCAGTTTGCTAATATCATCGGCAATTCATGTGGCTGACATGGTGCGTTGACAGCCCAGGCTAATGCTCTAGGTCACGTTCTTTTAAGCCGTAATGCTCCTTACTCCTTCGACTCTATTTCATCTGGCATTCGCTTCTAACCCCAGCTTAACTTAAGTAAGTTTTGCTTTCTACTTTAGATAGTGCAGGACAGATTCTGTTGAGGCATGGATCTCTAGACAGAGCTTTAGGGGAAAAACTCAAAGAACAACTCAGGAATATTTCAGCAAGGAAAAAGAAACAGGTAGACCGCTTCAGCGTTCAGGAAGCCTACTATTTCTGTATAAAGGCTTTGTGTCAAAGAGGTACTGCACGTTCTTACGAGAAAGTGGGTGAGAGCGTTTGCGAACTTTTCCTGCTTGTAAACTGCCCCTACAAAACGTTTCTCTATCGCCCAGTTTCTGGGAATAGACATCAGTAACTTGACTGCTTTTACTTTAATTCGGCGTGCAGATATAAAAGCCACTTGGCAATAAGCAACTTTCTACGGTCATCTCGCTGATAAAAGCTACTTAAGTAAGATCGTGATGTCACTTAAGAACACTTCGATCGCGAAGACCATTGTTTCTGTAGAAGCGGCTGTGACAAAAGCCCCTTGCTCGCACAGCTTTAGGAGTTTGACCTCTCGGCTAAAATTCTGTTTCTCAGAAACTGTCTTTTAACCACTTCATAGGCCTGCTTATAAATCTGAAAATCTGTTGGCTTCTCTACTTCAGGTATGCTTCTGATCACATAGTGAAACGCATGAAAAACTGCATTTAATCCAGCGATCGCATCTTCAATCGGCACTTTTCGAGTCACCCAAGCTTGTTTTACCTTGACTGAATAACTCAGCGCACTCAGACGCGCTAAACTCTCTAGCTTGTTTTCATAGACCAGCCGAGCAATCTTGGTTAAATCCACCCCCAGGATAGGCGCAATCTTGCGAGCGGTTTCCTCACTGGGGCTATTGCGTTCGAGGCAAATCCAGCTCAGTCCTGCTTGGGAGAGCCCAACCTGCTTGGCAAGCTGGCTCATATTGGTATGAGGGTTATCCTTGAGATGCTGTAAAACAAGACGACCAAAAGCGGAACAGCTTTCCTCATTTAACTTGAGTGAACTCATGGAAGTTTAGATAAGAGCTTAAAAAAACAAGCTTAACTGAAAGTTGTCTGGCTTGATTCAAAAAAGGCAGTCGATGATAAAACTGACAAGAACAGAAATCTTACGATTCAGTTGAATAGGGTGAGTGCGTCTAACCCTGAATTAAACCCTGAATTAAACCGTGAATTAATAGAACTATCGTGACCCCGTTTTCACCAGGATTTTTCACCAGAACAAGGTACAGGAAGAATTAGGAGGCACTGTCATCCTTAGCCTTCTTTTGAAATAATTCCTCTTCTGAGACAACTGTTTTAAGATTAGCCCAAAGGGATCATGTCTCTAATGAGATACCTGCCTGGCCAATTGAGCGATTAACTCCACCCACTCAATCGGTCGAGCCAACTTGTGCAAATGTGCCTCAAAGCCAGCCTTAATTGCCTTTTCTCGGTCTTCTTCTAGATACGCCGTCATGGCAACCGCAGGAATGTGTCTTCCCTGCTCAATTTCTAACGCTCGAATCTGCTGGATCAGACTGTAGCCATCCCCATCTGGCATTCGAATGTCGCTCAGCAATACATCTGGACGGAACTGCTCTAACGCCTCTAAGGCTGCGGCTGCACTCGAAACCGTTTTCACACCAATGCCATGCGCCTCAAAGATAGCCGTAACAAATTCGCGGATATCTGCTTCATCTTCCACCACAAGCACCCGCAAACCATCAAGAGATTGGGGTAATGGCAATGCAGGAGGTGAGGTTTGAGGCTTGAGGTTTGAAGGTTGCATCAACGCTCCAAGCTCTAATTGAGAATTCTCTGGCTGGGAGTGGCTCAAGTCGTACACTGCAATCCGTATCTCGATTTGCCCGTTAGGATGAGGGACATCCGGCTTCGCAGATACCGCAAGGGTCGCAATATGCCATTCAGTAGCAAAGGGTTGTCTACCTCGCGGACACACGGTCATTTGCCAAATTTGGCTATCCCTCTGATAAGAAAGCTGATTCAAATGAGTCCGAAAGGCTGAACGATCGCCCTCTGCCACATACCGAGCCATCGGTTTCCCCACTAGATAGGCTTGGGGCACATTGAGGAGTTGGGCGCTCGCCCCATTGGCTTCCAAAATTACCCCATCGGCATCCGTGACGAGGTAGGCGATCGGAGCAGACTGAAATAAATCGCGGTAATGGTCATAGGCTGCGGCGAGCCGCTGATTCTGCTGGAGTCGCTCTTCCTCAGCAGCTTCGGCAAACTCCAAACGGGTTTGCATCTGCTCACAGGTCACTTGCAGATCTTCGAGTACGGCATCGATTTTGTCCCAACCGGGTAGATTTTGCTGTTGCAGTGCCATCAGCCAGTGACGAATGATTTGAAAATGCTGCTCAGTCTGCTCATGACTCATCGATCGCGCCTTCTGATAGTGCTATCTGCTAATGATCTATCCAACATTCCTTCAAGAGCTTTTCCTCTTAGCATCGGTTTTGCTCCGTGATGTCCTCGATCGCCAGCAAAATCATCTGGGTGTTGCTACTCATCGACATTTTGCGAGCCTTGAGCCGCATGATTTTATGTCCAATTTGGTCAAAAGAATGCTCAACTCGAAAATCTTGAAACGGGGTATTGCTGGTAATAATCTCTTCAAGCTGCGATCGCAGTTGGGGGATGTTCCATTGTCCGTTACCCAGTTCAAAAAGCGAAGATTGCTCGGTTTGCACGATTGAAACCTGAAACGTTTCATAGAACGAATGATTGGCGGTGATGACCTGCAAATCACCATTTAACACGATCAGCGGTTCCCAGACGGTTTCCACGATCGCATCCGCATAGTTTCTCGCTTCCACCAACTGAGCATTACTGCGTTTGAGGTCGTTAATATCAATCAAAATCAGCACTGCCCCATCGATCTTGTTGTCAACGGTGCGATAGGGGCGAATTTGCAGATGATACCAGCGTCCGTCTCGATCTTGAATCTCCTGAGTCTTTAAGTTGAGCGTGCGAATCACCTCTAAAATTTGTTGCTCCAGGTTGGGCACGTTCAGTTTATGGGTTATGTCACTCAGGGATCGCCCAATGTCGGTCGAGATCAGGTTAAAGATCCCTTCCATCGCTGAAGTGAATTGCCGAATTTGCAGATCCGCTCCCAGCATCAAGATGGGAACATGAATGCTGTTGAGCAAATTCTGCAAATCGTTGCCGACTTGAGTAGCTTCTTGCGTGCGGCGACGCAGCTCATCATTGATGGTGTTCAGTTCTTCATTCGCCGCCTGAATTTCTTCTTTTGCCGTTTCAAGTTCCTCATTCGTACTTTGCAGCTCTTCATTGCTCGACAAAATTTCTTCGTTGGCAGCCCGCAAGTCTTGATTAGTGGCTTGCTGCTCCTCAATGATTGATTGCAGATGTTCTCGGGTTACGGTCAGTTCTTGCTTGAGCCGATCGATCTCCTGAACATCGCGGGTCTTGTGCTTCGTGGAAGTGCTGCCATCGTCGGATGCAATGGTTAACTCCAGCGTTGAAGCACTTTCAAACAGCACCAAAAAACACTCCTGGTTCTTCCCCACCTGCAAAGGTATGACATTGACGGTGATTGATCGAATTCGATCCGCTTCTCTCACCTGTAAGCCGTCTCGTTTGATGGGCAACTTCTGTTGTTTGGCCTGATAGATAGCAGACTCTAATTCTCGCCGCAATTCTCCTTTTGCCATTCTGAGCAGATTTAAGCTGGCGCGACCGGGAATCGGTTCCAGATAGGAGCTGGTCTTGCCGCGAAATTGCAGGATCTCCAGGTTGGCATCAACGACCACTCCAGCGGGGGCATATTCGTTCAATACAATGCGATCGGCTTCTCTTTGCAGCTCTAAGTCGCTGGGGAGATGATCGGGTTCAAGCGGCTGAGGCTCAATGATCATTGGAGAATAAGAGCTGGCAGTCAGATCAAGGTTGGGTCGAGCCGTTGTTAGTTTTTTGGCGTAAATTTTGTTCTTTTTATCACACAGCACGAACAGGTTTGTAAAGTCACCAACGGTTTCTGACGTGCCAATCATGAGAAAGCCCGTGGGCTTCAACCCGTAATGGAGAATGGGCAAGAGCTTTTTCTGCAAAGTATTGTCTAGATAAATCAACACATTGCGACAGCTAATTAAGTCGAGCCGCGAAAAGGGCGGATCACTAATCAGGTTTTGTTTGGCAAAGACGCACACCTCGCGCACCGCTTTACTAATCTGGTAGTTCCCCTCAACCTGGGCAAAAAACCGATAGAGCCGTTGGGCAGAAACATTGGCAACCTGGCTAGCGGTGTAAATGCCGCTGCGGGCTTGTTCGATCGCTGCCTCACTGATGTCAGTGGCATAAATTTGGATCGGCACACGGGGATGCTGATCCGCGAGAAATTCGAGCAGGGAGATGGCGATCGAGTACGCTTCTTCCCCTGTAGAGCAGCCTGCCACCCAGATCCGAATGGGATTACCGGGCGATCGGTCTTTGAGGATGGCAGGAAAAACGAGACTTTTTAAGACATCAAAGCTCTCAGGGTCGCGAAAGAAACTGGTGACATGAATCAAGCAATCTTGATAGAGCGCGATCACTTCTGCCGGGTTGCCCTCAAGATAACGAGCGTAATCGTCTAGGTGCTCCAACTTGTACAACAGCATCCGGCGCTGAATTCGGCGACTTAATGTCGTTTGCTTATAGTGGGTAAAGTCAACGCCAGTCGCCCTCCGCAGCAAACTGAAGATCACCGTGAGAGAATTCTCGTCTTCAGGTGAGCTGCCATCCAATTCAACAGGGGAGGGGCTGGCAATGTAAGGGTGCTGACTGATTTCTGCCAGTTTCGCGGCGATTTGGTCAGGCGGTAAAACAAAGTCTACCTGGCCTGTAGCGATCGCCGTGTTGGGCATACTATCAACTTGTGCTGTATTTTCACATTGAGCAAAGGTGACACCCCCAACCCCTTTGATGGCTTGAATGCCCCGCGTTCCATCCGAATTGCCCCCCGATAGAATAATGCCGATCGCTTTGTTGCCCAGTTCCTCTGCCAGGGAGAGCAAAAACATATCGACCGACATAAATACGCCGCTTGCCTCTGAGCGAGGCTTTAGTCTTAAGACCCCTTGAGCGATCGTCATCGAAAAATTCGACGGAATCACATAGACCTGATTAGGGGCTACCATCATGCCGTCCTGCGCTTCCTGCACCCGCATTTGAGTCGTTCTAGAAAGAATCGTACTCAACGTGCTTTCCAGATTGGCAGGCATGTGCTGAATCAGAACAAATGCCATTCCCGTATCGGTTGACAAATGATGCAGCAATTGGGTAAAAGCTTCCAAGCCTCCAGCCGAAGCTCCAACTCCGACAACCGGAAATAATCCATCAGGGCTGTCTGTTTGATTGTCACTGCTCTGCTGCGACTGATCTGAGGGGTGATCAGAAGAATCGGATTGAGGCTTTTTAGAAGGGCGTCTGGGTGCCATGTCTCGTAGCTACTATTTTGCGAACTTAAGGGCGACCCCTTACCTATAAGTATCTCCTATAACTATCTTTTATGATGGAGCAAATCTGCTGGGGGGCTAAGAGGCGATCGCGCTCAGCGCGGGCTTTGTCACTGCCTACATCACACTCTGACTCAGACTAGCCCTAAGGCAGTGTTGTTTGCTGGGTGAGTATGATAGCTTTTGCGTTTAGGAGTCATTTGAGACTCACGACGATAAGGAGTATTGTGTGCCAAAGCCAGACATCATCGTCATCGGTGCATCAGCCGGAGGACTCAGAGCCTTTGAAACGCTGATTTCTCAACTGCCCCCTGACTTTCCTGCGGCAATCTTCATCGTTTGGCACATCTCTCCAGATTACCCAAGCTTATTATCCCAAATTTTGGGGCGGATCACTCCCCTATCCGTAACGCAGGCGGTTGACCAGGAGCCAATTCGCTCGGGTCATATCTATGTGGCTCCTCCCGATCATCATTTGTTGGTTGAGCCAGGCACGGTTCGGCTCTCCCGGGGACCCAAAGAAAACCGCTTCCGTCCGGCAGTGGATGTTTTGTTTCGCTCTGCTGCCTGGTCGTATAGCACACGAGCCATTGGCATAGTGTTAACGGGCAGCCTGGATGATGGCGCGGCTGGGCTATATGCCATCAAAGAGCGGGGCGGCATTGCCATCGTTCAAGACCCGCTTGATGCGATGCACCCCTCAATGCCTAGGGCGGCATTGCAAGCGGTAGAAGTGGATTATTGTTTACCGCTCAGCAAAATGGGAGCTTTGTTAGGAGATTTAGTTCACAAAGAGATTCCTGAGCAGGAGAAAAATCCGGTGTCTGAAAAAATGGATATTGAAGTGGGCGTTGCGCGGGAAGACAATGGGTTGGAGATGGGCATCATGAAGCTAGGCGATTTGTCTCCCTTTACTTGTCCTGAGTGCCACGGCGTACTGTTGCAGTTGAAAGAAGGAAACCTGCTGCGCTTTCGCTGCCACACTGGGCACGCCTATTCGCTCAATTCCCTTTTAGCTGAGGTGACACAATCCATCGAAGAAATGCTCTGGGGTGGCATCCGCACGATCGAAGAGAGTGAGATGTTAATGAAGCATACTGCCAAGCATCTGCGCGAGATGAATGAGCCTGAGGCGGCAGACCTGCTGTTGCAAAAAGCTGAGGACGCTCAGCGGCGAGCAAAACTAGTGCGGCAAGCGGTGATGAGCAACGAAGTATTAAGCCAAGACAATTTAGCTGAAGAATTAAAGCTCATTGAAGAAATTTAGGATTGTCGGGGGCGATCGCATTAAATCTGCAAAGCAAAACATCTGCAAAGCAAAACATATGCAGAGCAAAGGGCGTTGCTGAATAGAAATATGAAGAACCCAATTGAGCTTCTGTATCGCCCCCTAAATCCCCCAATGCTGGGGGACTTTGAGGATTAGTTCCCCCCAAAGTTGGGGGGCTAGGGGGGCAAATCATACTCGAATTCAGCAACGCCAAGCAAAGGATGCCAAAGCAAAGTATGGCGGAGCAAAGGATGCTTCGCTTCTACTGAGCACGGGGATGTCCTTTTCTCAGGTCAATATTTCTTGCCCCTAACCATTTGCAAAGCGCAACTGACCGCCGTAGTGAAGCTCTCAGTGCCTGGCTATTCGCAAGCACTTCTTTGACGAGACGCTCCTGCTCAGTCAGATCAGTGGATTTTCCTGGCTCTGGAGGCTGTTCCACCGATTCTTCCGACGATCGCTGAGAACCACCCGCGAACATTGGCCCCTGGAGAGGCGTTTCCTGTGGGGGTGATGGGAATGAGCGACTTGAAGTGTCTCTTGAGGTGTCTGTTATAGAAGTCTGTTGCCTGAGCCGCTGTTGAAGTTTTTCAATCTGGCGATCGACCTGCTTGAGCTGCCGACCTCGGGCGATCGCGGCTCTGTAATCCTCCACTTCCTCCGCTTTTAGGTGCTTTAGGGTCTTGCCATTAAAGAGCGGTTGACGGCTTCTCACCTGCCAATACTTAGAGTCAGTATGGGCAGTGCCTCCTGGCTTAACCTGCACCAACCAGCAATGTTGCAAAAACCAGCCTTCCCCGACGATTTGTGCTCGTTGGGCATTAAGTGCATCCAGATCAGATTGAAGTTTCTCAAATGAGGACATGCTTAATTCGTACGCAAATGACCATCTCTGTATAAAGATAATATAACTTTGTACGAATCGACTCTATCATGAGTTTTACATACGAATCATGCGTTTACAGCTTCTGATGTGATGGTGGAACAAAAACTGTTCATATAATCATTGCTCCAGCAGCAATTCTTTAGTAACAGGATTAAAAATGTCTGTTCAAGCAAGCTCTTAGTCATATCCGGTTCATATTCAGTACGCTCAGAGCAGCTTAAAATTTTTTACATAAACCTTTCTGATTCGTACGCAAGCGGTAATCTCAGCTTAAAGTTAATATATTATTCGTACCTAGAGTTCATGCAGTGCGTTTTGCATACGAAGGATAACCCGGCAACTCCTTGAGGTGCTATATCTTTGCGATCTCCGGAATTGGGGTTGGAGGACAAATTTTTCCTTGATTCAGCCAGATGTAGAGAAAGCCAACTCATATAGGGTCGCTCAATGCCCCCTTAGTAAAGAGATGAATTTAACAAAGGAGTGAAACATGTTTGCTCAAAGTCACTTCGAGAATAGCCTTTTGTACGATACGAAGCCCTTGGGGGGGAATCGAGTTCAAACTCTAGATGAAGCCAGTCTGGAATTTGAAACCCTGTTAGACTACCTCAAGTACAGCCGAGAATGTGACTTAACGCACTATAAACGATCGACGTTGATGCGCCGATTTCGGCACCGAATGCAACGGATCAACATTGATACCTACGAGAACTACCTACAGTATTTGCAATGTGATTCAGAAGAACACCTTGCTCTGTTGAGTGATGTTCTGATTAACTTTACTGGCTTTTTCCGCGATTACAACGCCTGGATTTATCTAGCCACTGAAGTAATTCCTAAAATCATTGACTGTAAGCCGTCAGATGAACCGATTCGAGTTTGGAGTGCGGGCTGTGCGACCGGAGCAGAAATTTATAGCCTTTTAATCTTATTAGCAGAAGTTTTAGGGGTTGAATTCTGCCAGCAGCGACTTCAGTGTTATGCCACTGATGCCGATAGAGATACGCTTCACCAAGCCCAGAACGCTACCTACAATGACTTAGAAATTCTCGATATTCCTCCCGACCTGCTTAAAAAATACTTTAGGCAAACCACAAAAGGTTTAACCTTCTCCCCCAAGCTTCGCCGCATCGTTACAGTTAAGCAGCATGACCTGATGAAGGATGCTCCCCTGCCTGCAATCGATTTACTGATCTGCCGTAATGTATTGATATATTTTACGCCGGAAGCTCAAAATTCCATCCTGACTCGCTTTCATTCTGTTCTTAACAACACTGGCTTTCTCTTTCTGGGTCATACAGAGTTGGTAGTTCATCAAAGACAACTTTTCACACCTGTCAGCTTGAAGCAAAGAATTTATGCTAAGGGGTTAGAGCCAGAACTGAACCGCTATCCTTTTATCACAGCTCAACTTGGATAGACAGCAAACAGTTGGCATTGCGGAATCGGGATATGAAGAGTGCAAATTTAGCTTCTGTATCGCCCCCTAAATCCCCCAATTTATTGGTTACCGCTCTTAAAGAGCGAGGAGGGACTTTGAATTCGGATTCCCCCCTTTGAATTCTGGTTCCCCTAAAATTTGAGGGGCTAGGGGGGCGTATCATACTCCGTTTCAGCAACGCCCATTAGTTATCAACCCAATAAGACGATTCTGGAACCTAATTTTTCTGCTGAATCTAGGTACTGCGTCCAACCTGGCTTACCACTGCCGCAACTAATGCCGTCGATTCAACGGGCTTAGAGAGGTGAAGCTGAAAGCCTGCCTTTAATAATTGCCTGCGGTCTTCTTCTCTAGCGTAAGCAGTGAGGGCGATCGCAGGAATCGTGCCGACTCGCTCTGACTCATTCTCCCGTACCTGACGGATCAGTGCGTAGCCATCCTGCTCTGGCATCCCCACATCGCTGATCAAGATATCAGGCTGCGACCGTTCAATCATATGCAAGGCTTCATTGACCGAATCTGCTGATCTAACCGTGGCTCCGGCGCGTTCTAGCACAACGGTCAACAGATTGCGGGTATCGGCTTCATCATCAACCACCAGCACATCCACATTGCTCAAGCTGTGATGCAAGGCGAATGCATTGGTCTTCTCAGGGATAGATGTCTGGGCTTCACTGGGCTCCATGCGAACTGCCATTAGAGGAATCTGCACCGTAAAGGTGGCTCCTTGCCCTTCACCAGAACTGTTTGCGGCAACTGTTCCCCCATGCATCTCTACCAATTGCCGCACGATCGCCAGTCCTAACCCTAATCCACCGTGATGACGTGTAGTCGCTCGTTCTGCCTGACGAAAGCGGTCAAAGACATAAGGCAGAAAGGCTGGATCGATCCCTTGCCCTGTGTCACTTACTGTAATGACGGCGTTAGAGGAAACCTGCTCTAGCCGGACTTCGATCTGCCCTTGTCTCGGCGTGAACTTGATCGCATTCGAGAGCAAATTCCAAATTACCTGCTGGAGGCGATCGCTATCTCCTGACACTAAACTCGTAGATTCATCAAGCACTGACCGAATCTCGATGTTTTTCGCAGTGACGGCAAGCTGCACCGCATCGATCGCTTCCTGAATCACAGAAACCAAATTGACCGGGCGAATATTGAGATGCAGACTGCCTCGAATGATGCGAGAAATATCTAGCAAATCTTCAATCAGTTTTACCTGGGCTTTAGCATTCCGCTCAATGGTTTCTACGGCACGAGCCATCATGGTCTCATCTAACTGCCGACTACGCAGCATTTGCGCCCAGCCCAATATCACATTTAAGGGAGAACGGAGTTCGTGTGAGACGATCGCCAAAAATTCATCTTTGAGCGTGTTGGCTTGATGCAGGGATTCTGTCTGCTGTCGTAGTTCCTGCTCTAATTGCTTCCGTTGGGCAATTTCTGCTTCTAGGGCTTGGTTAGTCATTTCAGCCAAGGTTGCCCGCAACCGCGTTGCTTCCAGTTGCTTTCGTTCAGTAATATCTCGCACTAACCAACGTAGGCTGACAATCGTACCCGTTGAATCAGATACCGTAGTGACGGTTAAGGCAGCATCGAAAGCAGATGCACCATAAGGCTGTAGCTGAGTTACCCATTCTTGAAGTCGTCCAACCTGAGGCAATCGATTGAGTTCGTCATCAAACGCTCGACGCTCAGGTTCAGCCACGTATGAAGTTAGAAGTTTCCCAATCAAGAACGGTTGCGGCACCCTGAGCAACTGACTCATGGTGTGATTAGCTCTCTGAATTTTGCCGTCTGTGTCGGTGATTAAGTAGCCATCCGGAGCAAATTCAAATAACTCCTGGTAACGCTGTCGTTCAACTTCTAGCGCCACCTGAGCCTCAAGCAATTCCTGATTCTGCTGGTGCAATGCCTCTTGAGATATCCGCAGTTCTTCCAGCGAGTTACCAGTTCTGCCAGAGCTTGCGGCAACAGTTCTGGATGTTGTGACGAGTCGGCATGGGCGTAATGCAGGAGGGCACCCACTCGCTCACTTAACGCCTTCATTTGCTGACTCAACCAATCAGGGTTCACATTACTTCATCCAATCACGCTATTCTCACCTTAAGTACAAGTCCGTTTGTTTGCCTCTCTCGTCAGATTTGTTTTAGCGAGTGATCACTAAAACTAACTCGGTAGAGCAGGGTAGGGTAAAGAAGCTATCAACAGATCTACAGCATTACCTATCCCTATCTCGCTGATAAAAATTACTTAAGTAGAATCGTGATGTTACTTAAGAACGCTTCGATCGCGAAGACCATTGTTTCTGTAGAAGCGGCTGTGACAAAAGCCCCTTGCTCGCACAGCTTTAGGAGTTTGACTTCTCGGCTAAAATTCTGTTTCTCAGAAACTGTCTTTTAACCACTTCATAGGCCTGCTTATAAATCTGAAAATCTGTTGGCTTCTCTACTTCAGGTATGCTTCTGATCACATAGTGAAACGCATGAAAAACTGCATTTAATCCAGCGATCGCATCTTCAATCGGCACTTTTCGAGTC
The DNA here is from genome assembly GCF_039962475.1 of Leptolyngbya sp. GB1-A1. Taxonomy (NCBI): domain Bacteria; kingdom Bacillati; phylum Cyanobacteriota; class Cyanophyceae; order Leptolyngbyales; family Leptolyngbyaceae; genus Leptolyngbya; species Leptolyngbya sp. GB1-A1. The sequence goes on from NZ_JAMPLI010000018.1 coordinate 100,173, forward strand.
ACCCAAGCTTGTTTTACCTTGACTGAATAACTCAGCGCACTCAGACGCGCTAAACTCTCTAGCTTGTTTTCATAGACCAGCCGAGCAATCTTGGTTAAATCCACCCTCAGGATAGGCGCAATCTTGCGAGCGGTTTCCTCACTGGGGCTATTGCGTTCGAGGCAAATCCAGCTCAGTCCTGCTTGGGAGAGTCCGACCTGCTTGGCAAGCTGGCTCATATTGGTATGAGGGTTATCCTTGAGATGCTGTAAAACAAGACGACCAAAAGCGGAACAGCTTTCCTCATTTAACTTGAGTGAACTCATGGAAGTTTAGATAAGAGCTTAAAAAAACAAGCTTAACTGAAAGTTGTCTGGCTTGATTCAAAAAAGGCAGTCGATGATAAAACTGACAAGAACAGAAATCTTACGATTCAGTTGAATAGGGTGAGTGCGTCTAGCCCTGAATTAAACCGTGAATTAAACCGTGAATTAATAGAACTATCGTCACCCCGTTTTCACCAGGATTTTTCACCAGAACAAGGTACAGGAAGAATTAGGAGGCGAAGACGCTGTGCAGAGATACAGCCCTTAGATCTCATTTTCCTGTACTTTATCTATTGAAGAAAGGCGATATATTGTGACGTGACGATGTATTGTGACGTGACAACCATTTGCGTTGCAATCGTGTGAGAACAACGGTTAACTAGCTAACCCATCTTGATTGGGAAATTAGTGAATATCGACAAAACCTATTGCTGAGTGCAGACGTGGCGAATTACCTGAGCGGCACTGCTTCCTGCTGTGGGCTGCGTCAGACTCCCATTGTCGTCATAATTGACTCGCTGAATCGCCTGTCTGTCCTGATTAAAGATCACTAGGCGGCGGGTGCGTTCCACTCCAGAAGTACAGTCTACCGATCGATAAATCATCACGCCATAAACGGGTTGCTCGACTTCAAATGCTAAAAACGCATTGTTGGGCTGCTTGAACTGTCGATATTCCCAATAGCGAACGGTGTTTTGCGATCGCTCGATCGAATCTGGATTAATCAGGAAGCGATCGCCAACCGCATTGGTCGTCACTTCAACCCAGGCTTCGGCTGCTTGAACCCCAGAATACCCCAGCCCTATCCCAACCGGAGTAGCCATCATCGTCATCAGGGTCAGGTGCAATCCCTGCTTGATCCATTGCCTCATCGCGTTACTGCGCTCCTTCTTGCTCAGACTGATCTTGCCCCGTCCGAGTACGATAGCGTTCCACATTTTCAATTGCCTGTTGTGCATAGGTGTCATTCGGACGTTCATCCAGTGCCCGTTGAAAATGCAACAGTGCGGCATCGTAGTTTTTCTCTTCTACGGCAGCATATCCAGCTTGCATATAGCGATCGTAAGGGGGGCTTTGGGGAGGGGCAGGACGTTCTTCAGCTTGGCTCTCAGGTTGATCCGTTGAGTTGGGTTGAGTGGTTGCCGCAGGAGTGCCAGTCTGCTGCTGATAAAAGCTGAGCACTCGTTGCGTATAGGGAGCGGTTTCGGCAGCATTATACCGGGATGAATCACCCGTCATCCACCAGGCTGCGGCGCGACGAACGGCGATCGCCTCACTGTTGCCACTATTGCGATACTCCTGCTGCAAAATATCACGCATCACACAAACCAGAATACTGCGTGCCGTTGCTACATCGGCTTCAAACTCCTGGGGGGAAAGCGTTCTGTCAATGCAGGATTCAGACCATCTGGGAATATTCTGTGCCTGAATCTGCCAGTCGCTATAAAGCCCGTCATTGGCATTACCCGTTTGAGGAGCCGCCAGACGAAGAGCCTCCACCAGCGATCGCACCTGCTGATCAGATTGTGCCTGAGCGGGCAGCATTCCTGCACTAATGCCGATCGCGATTGCCAGCATCGACCCTTCAATCCATCGTTTAACAATTAACCACATCAACTGAAATCGGAAACTTTAAGCAACAACCGTTAATGACTTTACGCGAAAAGTCACAGGATTCCTTTGCCTCTTTTGATAGGTTTTCCCGTTTTCTCACAGCGAATGCAATAGAAATGAGGGAATGAAGTAAATAAAAATTAGAGGGCAATTCCGATTCACACTTTTTCACACTTTATCCTGGCAAAATAAAGACGTTTAAAGTGCTAGAGAACCTGATTCTATTCAGTTTTAATCTCTCTTGCTTGTATCTCTTCTAACTTCTGATGAATCATCCAGGCTAACGCGATCGTTATTCAAATTTTGATTCAAATCTTTGCTCTGCCTTAATCCAGTCTCTTTTGCGGTTCCTCCAGAGTTGCGCGAAGTGCTAATCGTCTCTTCTTTTGGGAGCGCGTCTATATACCGCTGGATGAATACCGCCGGATGAGGGGCGTTCCTATCTACATTAATCACTTGTGGAGCTTGGGTGGGCTGTCGATCGATTGTTGCGACACAACCGCATCCGTAAACGCTGTGCCCCTTAAATCCATCCTGGGGGGAATGCCAGAGAAATTTCTTCCCTCGTATGGTAGGCTAACACCTTCAACACTTCTGCCAAATGATATAGGTGATGGTTCTCAAAGTACCACATTGGTTCAAAACCTATGCTGTGCCGTTAGCCACAGCTGGACTGGCACTGCTGCTCACGTTTCTACTGCAATCGCTGCTGAGACCCACCATCTTTCCCTTCTTTTATGCAGCCGTAGCCGTTAGTGCCTGGTCAGGTGGTATTGTCGCAGGTTTGATAGCAACCGCACTCTCGACGATCGCCATCAACTACTTTTTTATCGCTCCAGTTTATTCGCTGGCGGTTACTAACCTGGGGAGTATGGTGCAGAATGGGACATTTGTACTGGTTACACTGCTTATCAGTTCCCTGAGTTCAGAACTCCGGACGGCAAAACAGCGGCTTGAAAAAAATTTGAAGAAGACGCGGGAGAGTGAGGAACGGTTTCGGCTCGCCCTGAATAATCCGTCGATCGCCTTATTTCATCAGGATCGGGATCTGCGCTACCAGTGGGTGTATAACCCCCAGGCGTTGAAGCTGTCTGAAGAGATGGTGGGCAAAACCGATGCTGACCTGTTTCCTCCGGCTGAAGCAGAATTACTGTCACGGCATAAACAGCAGGTGATGCAGTCTGGGCGATCGGCTCGGCAAGAGGTGGTTTTGACCCTTTACGGTCGTCAGCATTGGTATGACCTGTTGACAGAACCCCTGTGGGATGGACAGCAAATTGTGGGGGTAAGCTGTGCCGTTTTTAATGTCACTGACCGCAAACAGGCAGAACAGCAAGTACAAGCCCTGCATCAACATGCCCAGACCCAGGCAGAGGTTTTGAATGGGATTCTGACCGCTTCGGTGGATCATATCTATGTGTTCGATCGTTTGGGTCGCTATGCTCAGGTCAGCCAGGGAGGAGCGGAGGTTCTGGGCTTTCAGCCTGAGCAAGTTTTGGGTCAAACCTGGCGCGAGTTGGGTCTACCCACCGCACTCATGGAGCCAGTCGATGCCCAGCGAGAGCATGTCATGCAAACGGGACAACCCCTCAAAGGCGAAACCAGCTTTGCTGCCCCCGATGGTCCCCGGTATTACGAATATATTTTCACCCCTTTGCGGACTTCGCAGCAGACCATTGAGGGAGTCGTAGCGGTTTCTCGCGACATCACGGAGCGCAAACGGGTAGAAGCGGCGTTACGGGAAAGCCAGGAACTGTTTCAGAACTTTATGCAGCACAGTCCTGCAACGGCTTACATCAAAGATGAGGCAGGGCGATATGTTTATGTCAATCCACTCTTGGAGCGAAGCTTTGAGCGATCGTTCGACGAATGGCTGGGTAAAACCGATTTTGACTTGTTTCCTGCCGAAGTGGCCCAGCAATTGCGCAATAACGACCTACAAGTGTTGACAGAGGGGAAAACCCTGCAAGCGATCGAAATTGCTCCCCAGAACGACGGAGAACACTATTATCTATCGTTCAAATTTCCGCTGCGAAATTCTGCCGGACAACGCCTGATGGCGGGAATGTCGATCGACGTTACGGAACAAAACCGGGCTGAACAGGCACTCCGCGAAAACGAACACCGTTATGCTCAGATCCTGAATTCTGTACAGGACATGGTGTTTTGCAAAGCTCCCGGTTCAAAGGTGATTTATGCCAACAAGGCAGCCTGTGACTACTACGGCTTAACTGTTGAGGAACTGCGTGGCATTACAGATGTGCCCTTCAACGAACTGGATTTCACTCAGCAGTATTTGCAAGATGACCTGAAAGTGTTTACGACTGGCGAGCCTGTCGAAGTTTTGGAAGAGCCAAACCGAGGAGCAGACGGAGAACTTCACTACTTCCACACCATCAAAACTCCGATTTTTGACACTCAGGGGAACGTCGCTGAGCTAGTGGGTGTATCGCGTGATATTACCGAGCGCAAGCAAAAAGAAGCAGAACGGGCACAGCTCCTGGCACGGGAACAGCAGTCTAGAGCCGAAGCCGAACTTCAGCAGAGTTACCTGCATTCCCTGTTAATGCAAGCTCCTGCCCATATTTGTATTAATCGCGGAGCCGATCACATTTTTGAATTTGCGAATCCTCTCTATCTCCAACTTGCGGGTGGACGAGAGGTAGTGGGTCATTCGGTGCGCGAAGCGTTTCCTGATTTGGAAGGACAGGGCTTTTTTGAGCTGCTCGATCGCGTTCTGGCAAGCGGAGAGCCTTTTATCGGCAAAGAAGTGGCAGCCCAATTCGATCGCCAGGGCAACGGCACTTTAGAGGAAGGATTTTTCAACTTTGTCTATCAGCCGATGCGAGGCATTGATGGCAGGATTGAAGGCATTATGACGTTTGCGTTTGAAGTGACTGACCAAGTGCTGGCGCGGCAGCAGGCAGAAATTTTGGCAGAAAATTTGCAGACTCAGCAGCAGGCGTTGCGAGAGAGTGAGGCCCGCTTCCGTCACCTAGCGGATACTGCCCCAGTATTGGTCTGGATGTCGGGGGTTGATAAGCTCTGCAACTACTTCAACAAGCCCTGGCTCGACTTCACGGGACGTACGACAGAGCAGGAATTGGGCAATGGCTGGGCAGAAGGAGTGCATCCCGATGATTTTCAATATTGCCTGGCGATCTACACGAATTCGTTTGATGCCCGTCAGGAATTCAAAATGGAGTACCGTTTGCGGCGGTTCGATGGCGAATATCGCTGGGTGCTGGATCATGGCGTGCCGCGCTTTACGCCAGACGGAGAATTTTTGGGCTATATTGGCTCCTGTATTGATATCAACGATCGTAAGCAGGCAGAAGACCAGATCCGCCAGATGAACGAGGAACTGGAATATCGCGTCAAGCAGCGCACCGAGCAGCTCCAAGCTACGAATAAAGAACTGGAAGCCTTTTCCTACTCGGTGTCCCACGATCTACGCGCCCCCCTGCGGCACATTAATGGCTTTGTCGATTTGCTGCAAAAACGAGCGGGCAAGTCCACGGCGCTCGATGAAACCAGTCAGCGTTACCTGAGAACGATCGCTGACACGACAAAAGAAGCCGGGCGATTGGTGGATGATCTGCTGTCGTTTTCGCGCATGGGTCGAACCGAAATGCGCCTGACCACGCTCGACCTCAACCAACTGCTTCAGGAAGTGCGGCGAGACATGCAGCAAGACTTGGTGGGCAGAACCATCGACTGGCAAATAGACCCGCTCCCTGTGGTTCAGGCTGACCCCACCATGATGCGGCTAGTGCTGCGAAATTTGCTAGAAAATGCGGTGAAATACAGTCGCCCCCGCAGTCAGGCAATGATTCAAATCATCAGCACTCGCACCGAAGACGAAACGATCGTCTGCATACGAGATAATGGGGTAGGTTTCGACATGCAGTATGTTCATAAACTGTTTGGAGTGTTTCAACGATTGCATACTAACGAGCAGTTTGAGGGAACGGGCATCGGCTTAGCCAATGTGCAGCGCATTATTCATCGGCATGGTGGCAAGGTCTGGGCAGAAGGAGAACTCGATCGCGGGGCTGCCTTCTACTTTTCGCTCCCCAACACCCCACACCAGGAGGCGACATGGAACTAAAGCGAATTTTACTGGTGGAAGATAGCGCGAGAGATATTGAGCTTATTCTGGCAGCCCTGGCAGAAAACTGTTTAGCCAATGAAGTCGTCGTGACGCGAGATGGGGAAGAAGCACTAGATTACCTTTATCGACGCGGCATTTACCGATTGCGGCGAGAAGGGCATCCGGGGGTGGTGCTGCTCGATCTGAAATTGCCTAAAGTTGATGGGCTGGAAGTGCTTGCCAAACTCAAGTCTGACCCAGAACTGAAAGCGGTACCCGTCGTGATCCTGACTTCTTCCCGCGAAGAAAAAGATCTAGTCAATAGCTACAACTTGAATACCAATGCTTATGTGGTCAAACCCGTCGATTTTCATGAGTTTGTCGAAGCGATTAAGGAGCTAGGGTTGTTCTGGGCAGTCGTCAACCAACCGCCTCCTGGTGCACTTCCACCTGCTCGCCCTGTTCCCCAAGATTAAACCTGCGATGACCCTACTCCGTTTCCTGTTGCTCGAAGATAGTGCGATCGATGCTGATCTGATCCAGGCTGTGTTGCTGGAAGGCGGACTGGACTATGAACTGGTGCAGGTGCAAACCCGGCAGGATTTTATAGCGGCGATCGCCCAGCATGATTTCGATCTGATTCTGGCAGACTACTCGCTGCCCTCGTTTGATGGATTTTCTGCGCTAAAAATTGCCCGTGAACAGTGCCCCGATATCCCTTTTCTCTTTGTTTCGGCGACATTGGGAGAAGAAGTGGCCGTAGAGATGCTCAAAAGCGGTGCAACTGATTATGTACTGAAACAGCGGCTAGAGCGATTGGTTCCCTCGGTTCAGCGTGCCCTTAAAGAAGCAGAAGAACGAAAAGCTCGTAAGCACGCTGAAGCGCGGCTGGTGAACTATGCGAATCGCCTGCAAATGCTGGCAGAAACCTCTCGCATCTTCTCAGAAGCCATTCTGGATTTTCAAACCCTGCTGGATACGGTCTGCCGCCAAGTTGGGAACTTGATTGGAGAGGTCTGCATTCTGCAACTGATTTCTGATGATGGTAAGTGGCTCCAGATTCGGGCAGTTTATCATCCCACGCCTGAAGCGATCGCCCTGCTGCGACACCTGGGCAATACCTTTCCACAGCGAGCCAATGAAGGGCTATCTGCCCGAGTTCTACATACTCAGCAATCCCTGCGTTTGCCGATCGCGACTGCTACAGAATCCTTTGCCCCTTTCACAGCAGACTATTCACCCTATCTAGAGCAATTTGCCATTCACAGTCTGATGATTGTGCCGCTTCAAGTCCGCGAACGGAGCATTGGCAGCTTGATCTTAATTCGAGAGGCCCCCAATCAGCCTTATACCCACGACGATCAAATCTTCCTGCAAGATATTGCCGATCGCGCGGCACTGGCGATCGATAATGCTCACCTTTATCAAAAATCGCAGGAAGCCAACCGCATCAAAGATGAATTTCTGGCGATGTTGTCCCACGAGCTGCGATCGCCCCTCAACGCCATTATTGGCTGGCTGAGCCTCCTTCGCAATCGCCAGTTTGACGCTCCTACCACCACTCGTGCCTTAGAAACGGTTGAACGCAATGCCAGGGCACAGGCAAGACTGGTTGAAGATTTGCTTGACGTATCCCGGGTTCTGCAAGGTAAACTCCGCCTCACCCTCCGACCGCTGGAGCTACTGCCCGTGGTTGAAGCCGCGATTGAAACCGTGCGCCCAACCGCAGAAGCCAAAAATATTCAGCTCCACGTCACTACAAACTCTCAGATTGGGCAGATTTCAGGAGATTCAGAACGATTGCAGCAGGTCGTTTGGAACCTACTCAGCAATGCAGTCAAATTCACACCGCAGGATGGGCAAGTGGAGGTGCGACTAGAGCAAATTGATGGAGGCGTGGGAGAATACGCCATTCCCCCATCTCCCCATTCCCGTCACGCTCAAATTACCGTCACTGACACCGGACAGGGCATTAAGCCCGAATTTCTCCCCTACGTGTTCGATCGCTTTCGACAGGCAGATAGTTCAATTACCCGCACGCATGGCGGCTTGGGCTTAGGTTTGGCGATCGTGCGGCATCTGGTTGATTTACACGGAGGGAGTGTTGCTGCCAATAGTATGGGCGAAGGGAGGGGAGCAACCTTCACCGTGAAGCTACCGCTGCTTGCTTCAAGACTGGAGTTCAAGCAGACAAAACCCAGCTCTTCTGAAATTGATGTGGCTGACCCGTTTGGTTGTCCGGCTCAATTCAATAGGCTGCGAATCCTCATCATTGATGATGATCAAGATGCCCGCATCCTGCTGCTTTCAATTCTGCAAGAGTGTGGAGCTGAAGTGATTGCTGCTGCATCTGCCAGCGAAGGACTCTCAGCCTTAACCAGTGCAGTCAAACCATTCAACTTACTGATTAGCGATATTGGGATGCCGGGTGAGGATGGCTATACGCTCTTAAAGCAAGTGCGCGCGCTCAACCCTGAGCAGGGTGGACAAATTCCGGCGATCGCAGTGACTGCCTATGCCAGGGAAGAAGATCGCCAAGCCGCTTTCTCAGCAGGGTTTCAAGATCATCTGGCTAAACCCATTAACCCAACCCAGCTCATTGCGCTAATTGCCAATCTGGCTAGCCGAACCAGCGATGCGGTTAACCTCAGTGAAAGCGTTACTTACTCTGTTGGTTCTTAGGATGCTGCTCAAAGCTTGTCATCGCACGGCGTTGCATAATTAGGGTACGAATTAGGACTGATTTCCGTGCAGTGCCCAGAGTGGGGCCCAGAGTGCGGCTCGACTCATAGCCATAGGATCGCAATCAAGAAGGTAAACAAATTCACTCGATTCGATTGCTACTGCACTACCTCAGGTTTGGTAATGTACCTGTCCCTAAATCCCTCAAACTTAGCAAAGATTTTGTTTTGGTTAAAACCACACGATTGGGTGATTTAATCTAGGTTAATCTTCGATTAAAATCCCATTTTGGTTTAGTATTCAGTCTTTCAATTTGAAGTTAGAGGCTATGTCTGAAGCACAACAGGGTGAATCAGCAAACTCAATAGAGTTGTCGGGAAATAAGAACAGAGCTAGCCAATGCGACCTTTCAAGTTCTTCCTATGCCGCAGTCAGGTAGAAGTTCCATAATCCTGCTGCGGTTAGCATAAGGTGATCA